>CAZSBO010000154.1:0-9794 GCA_964605265.1 uncultured Prosthecobacter sp. | reverse complement strand
CCGGAGGTCAGGCAGAGGCGGTAGCCATAGGGATCGCCCGTGCCGAACATGAGGTCGTGGATCTTGAGCCGGTAGCGACCGTCGGCGGGCAGGCGGGCATCGAGCAGGCCGTCGCGCAGGCGGGCGATTTCGCGACCGTTCGCGTCGTGCAGCGTGCCGCTGAGGCGGGTGCGCACGGCGAAGGCGGCGCCGTCGAAGACCGCGAGCAGGCGCTGGCCCTTTTTGCCGTCGAAGGCAAGCCAGTGCGGCGCGCTGCTCTTGAAGACCCCGTGCGCGGCTTGGTCGAGGGTGAGGTTCAGCGCGGTTTCCGCGGTGGTGTTGCTGCCGGGCGATTCCACCACGGCCTGCGGACCGATCTGGAAGCCGCGCGTGTTGGAGATGCCGTAGCTGCCGATGACGCGCAGCTCGTAGGTGCCGGGGCGCAGGTTGGCGGGCAGGGACAGGCTGAGGGTGTTCGCCACCGGCTGGCCCTTGGCGTCGAGCTTGGGCTTGGCCACAACCGCCGCGCCCGGATCGGGCGAGAGCAGCACGCCCGACAGGCCGTCGAGGTCGCTGCCCTTGACCGCGAGATCGAGCGTGTCGCTGGGGCGACCGCCGAGCGGGTGCATCGAGGTGAGGACCGGTGTTGGAAAAGAGGTCTGGGCGAGCGCCAGGACCGGGGCGAGGAAAACCAGCGGGAGCAGCTTCATGAAAGCATGAGATCGAGAGGGAAGGGCAGGCCTCAGGCGGTGGCCAGCCGGGCCGTTGCACGCCAAGCCAACCCTGCAGGCCAACTCAATGATTGAAGAGGAACTCCTTCGTGTTGAGCAGGGCCCAAAGGATGTCCTCAAACGCCTCACGGCGCGCGGCTAGGCGGGCATCGCCGTCCTTGCCCTCGGTCTTGCGGCCGAGGTGGCCGAGGGCGAGTTGCAGTTCCTGCGGGTTGGGGTCGCGACTGAGGGCGATGTGATAGAGGTCGCCGACCTTGTCGTCGTCCGGGCGCGGATCCTTGGCAAGGCGGTCGGCACGGCCGTCGGCGCGCGCAAGCTGGGTCTGAATCTCCGAGGCGTTGAGCAGGTGCAGGCTCTGTGCCAGGCTGGCCTCCTGGGTGCGCTCGCACTCGCAGGCCGAGGCGGAGTCGGGCCGGCCGAAGACGGTCAGGAAGTAGGTCGTCTGGTTGTAGCTGTTGTCGGGCAGGGCGACCGCGCGGGTGCCGGGCGCCTGACCGGCGAACTGGCTTTCGGCGGCGAGCAGGGTGTTGACCGCGTCGTAGAGCACCTCGGCGGTGAGGCGCTTCGGGTAGTAGCGACTGAAGTTCTGGCGGTCCTTGGCGTTGTGCTCGTTGGGCACCGCGCTGAGCTGGTAGGTGGTCGAGGTCGTGATCGTGCGGATGAGCTGCTTCAGGTCGTAGCCGTGGGCGGTGAAATCTTCGGCGAGCGCCTGCAGCAGTTCCGGGTTCACCGGCGGATTGGTCTCGCGCATGTCGTCCTCGGGTTCGACGAGACCGCGGTTGAAGAAGTGCTTCCAGTAGCGGTTGACCAGGGTGTGGGCGAAGAACGGATTGTCCTTGGCGCTCATCCAGTCGGCCAGGGCCTGGCGCGGATCCTGTTCGGGCTTCAGCTGCAAACGCTCGGCGCCGAGGCGGGTCGGCTGCACCGGCAGCTTGGTGCGGATGTTGGTCATCTGGGCGGTGCCGCGCTTGTGATACACGAGCTCCTCATAGCGGTCGCCGGCGGGCTTGCGCGCGACGTTGGCGAAGAAGGCGGCGAGGCCGTAGTAGTCCTCCTGGCTCCACTTCTCGAAGGGGTGGTGATGGCACTGGGCACACTGCATGCGCGTGCCGAGGAAGAGCTGGGCGACGTCCTCCATTTGCTGCTTCGGATCCTTGACCTGGCGGTACCAGGCGACCGGCGGATGCTGGTCGAGCGTGCCCGAGGCGGCGACGACCTGGCGGGCGAACTGGTCGAACGGCAGGTTGTCGGCCATGGCGTCGCGGATCCAGGACCAGAACAGGTAGCTGCCGCGCGCGTACAGCGGCTGGGTGCGCTGGTTGCGCAGCAGGGCGCTCCACTTGTTGGCGAAGTACTCGGCGTACTCGGCCGAATCGAGCAGGGCCTCCACCTTGGCGGCGCGCTTGCCGGGATCGCGGGCGGCGAGGAAGTCCTTCATCTCGGCCACCGTTGGCAGGCGGCCGGTGAGGTCGAGGGTGAGGCGGCGCAGGAAGGTGGCGTCGTCGGCCACGGGCGAGGGTGGGATGCCGATGGTCTGCAGCTTGGCGAAGACGTGGCGGTCGACGAAGTTCGACTCGGGCGGCAGGCTTTCCACCGGCGCACCGAGAGGCACGGTGGCGCGGAAGGTGGCGACCTTGCCCTGGTAGCGGACCATGACGGCGACATCGCCGGGAAGATCGAGCAGGCGCACCTCGCCGGTCTCGGTGGTTTCGGCCATCGACTTCTCATTGGCCTCGTAGAGCGCGCGGCGGGTGACGTCGCGGGTCGAGCCGTCGGTGTAATGGGCGATGACCTTGAGCTGCTGTTTCGCCTTCAGCGGCAGGGTGAGGGCGGCGGGCTCGACACGGATGCGCGCCATTTTCGGATCGTCAGGGCTGCCATAGGGCATGCCCTCGCGAATCCAGCGCACGAGGTCCTGGTAATCCTCGGAGTTGGGATCGAGTTTTTTGCCGCCGCCATGCGGCACCTGGGCGGCGCCCTTGGTGAGCAGCAGGCTTTGTTCGGGCGCAGCGGGGAAGACGCGGCGACCGCGCGCCTCCTTGACGATGTGCTCGTAGTCCTCCTGCGGCTCGAAGCCGAGCAGGGAAAGCTTGAAACCGTTCTGGCCGCTGGCCTTGCCGTGGCAGCCGCCGCCGTTGCAGCCGCCCTTGGTGAGGATCGGCACGATGTCGTTGGCGAAGTTCAGCCGGCGCGGCGCCTCCGCCGCCGGGGCGGACAAGGCGAGGCCGGCGAGCAGGGCGAAGGGCAATCGGGGACGGATCATGACTGGCGGAAAATACGGGATGCGGCGACGGGTTCTTGTCGGCCGCACGGTCTCAAATCAGCTCGGCCAGCGGCGCCGGCGTGCCGTCGACGAGGTACTGCGGGCGACCGCTGAAGTCGTCGAGGGTGACCTTGGTGGTGTCGATGCCGAGGTGATGGTAGAGCGTCGCGAAGACCTCGCCGAAAGCGACGGGCCGGTCGACCGCCTCGCCGGCGACCTTGTCGGTCGCGCCGATGACCTGGCCGTGGCGGAAGGCGCCGCCGGCGAGCAGGGCGCAGGAGACGCGCGGCCAGTGGTCGCGCCCGCCCTGCGGATTGATGACGGGCGTGCGACCGAATTCGCCCCAGACGACGACGGCGACGTCCTTGTCCAGGCCGCGCTCATGCAGGTCGGTGAGCAGGGCGCTGAGGGCGCTGTCGAGCAGCGGCAGATCCTCGCGCAACTGGCCGAAGTTGTTGCTGTGGTAATCCCAGCGGCTGAAGCCGAGGGTGACCACGCGCGCGCCGGCCTCGACGAGGCGGCGGGCGGCCAGGAAGTGATCAGTCAGGCGCGGGCCGCCGTCGTCGCGGTTGCGGTTCTCGCCCTTGCCGTAGCGTTCGGCGATGCGCCGGTCCTCGCGCGTCAGGTCGAGGGCTTCGAGCAGCTTGGGGCTGGTGAGCACGCCGAGGGCCTGTTCGTTGAAGGCATCCATGCCGGCCATCAGGCCGCCGGCATCGAGGTCGCGACGCAACTGGTCAAAGCTTTTCAGCAGCGTGGCGCGATCGTGCAGGCGGTCGAGGCTCATGCCGTTGAGCTTCATGTCGGCCGTGCCACCGCCGCGGTTCGCTTCAAAGGGCGCGTGGGCGACCCCGAGGAAGCCGGGCTCACCATTGCGCGCCCAGGGCATGTGACCCATCTTGGGCGATAGCCCGACGAAGGGCGGCAGGGCCGGATCGACCGGACCCTGCAGGCGCGAGACGACCGAGCCGAAGGCGGGCCAGCCGCCGGGCGGTTGCTGGCGGCTGTTGCGGCCGGTCAGGCATTGGAAGGCGTCGTGGCTGGTGTCGCAATCGGCCATCGAACGGATGACCGTGCACTTGTCCATCTGCCGCGCGAGCCGCGGCAGCAGCTCGCAGATCTGCAGGCCGTCGACGTTGGTGGCGATGGGCTTGAACTCGCCGCGGATCTCCGAGGGCGCGTCGGGCTTGAGATCGAGGATGTCCTGGTGCGAGGGCCCGCCCGGCAGGAAGACCATGATGACCGCCTTGTGACCCGGGCGTCGGCCCTGGGCCGTCTCCGCGCGCAGCAGGTCCGGCAGCGACAGCCCGCCCATGGCGAGACCGCCGATCTTGAGGAAGTCGCGCCGGCTGCGGCCGTCGCAAAAGCCGCGATGCGCGGAGGTGGCGTTGAGGGTGAGCATGACAGAGTCGGGCACAATACGGTCGCGCACGCGCGGCTCTTGCCGGGCTGGCAGCGGTGGTTAGGTGAGCCCGCGGATCGGGTCACCCATGTACAGCGGGTGCGGCCGGCCGGTGAAGTCGTGCCACATGATTTCGCGCGGCAGGCCGAGCGCTTCGTAAATCGTCGCTGCGAGGTTTTCCGGCGTCTGCGGGTCGCTGTCGGGATAGCCGCCGATCTTGTCGCTGCTACCGATGACGCGTCCGCCCTTCACGCCGCCGCCGGCGAGCAGCAGGCTTTGCACATGGCCCCAGTGATCGCGGCCGGGCAGGGCGGTGGCGGAGATTTGCGAAATCTTTGGCGTGCGACCGAACTCGCTGCCCATGACGACCAGCGTTTCATCGAGCAGACCGCTGGCGGAGAGATCCTCGAGCAGGGCGCTGACGGCCTGGTCCATCGGCGGCAGCAGGTGGTCTTTCAGGTTGCGCCAGGCGGCCTGGTGGGTGTCCCAGGTCTCGTTGTTGCCGAGGTTGACCTGGATGAGGCGCACGCCGCTTTCGACGAGCCGTCGCGCCATGAGCAGCGACCAGCCGAAGCTGTTCCGGCCGTAGCGATCGAGGGTGGCGGCCGGCAGTTGGTCGAGGCGGAAGGCATCGTGCACGCGGTGGTTGCCGAGCAGCGACACGGCCGCCTCGCGGTAGGTGTCGAAGGCGGTGTCGCCGGCGAGTTCGGCGAGGTTGTCGGTCTGCGACTCCAGCGAGTTGCGCAGGGAAACGCGGTCGAGCACGCGGTCGAGGCTGAGTCCCTCCGGCAGCGCCAGGTGCGGGGCGCGGAAGGTCAGAGTGTCGTCGGTCACGGCACCCTGCTCGTGGTGAAAGAGGTACTGCGGGTAGGCGCCGTAGTGGTTGGGATGGTAGGGCGCCATCTCCAGGAACCAGGGATCGTGCTGGGCGCCGAGCATGCCGCCGAACTGGCCGGCGAGGGTGCGGCCGGTGCGATGAACGATCTTGTCGGGCAGGACGATGGCCGGCGGCAGGTTGTCGGGCCGCCGCGGCAGCAGGGCGGTGGCGAGTGCGGCCAGGCTCGGGTGATCGGATTTTTTCGGCCGGGTCGGATCAAAGCCCGGCGGCACGTCGCTGCGACCGGTGAGCATGACGTGATGGCCCTGGGAGTGCTCGCTGTGGCCGTGGGTGAGGGAGCGCACGAGCGACCACTTTTCCGAAAGCTGAGCCAGCCTCGGCAGGTGCTCGCAGATGTGGATGCCGGGCGTGCGCGTGCGGATCGGCTTGAACTCGCCGCGCACCTCCAGCGGCGCATTCGGTTTCATATCGAAGCTCTCGTGCTGGGCGAGGCCGCCGGAGAGGAAGATGTAGATGACCGACTTCGCCTGCGGCGCGGGGGCGGCGGAACCGGGGGCGGCCAGGGCGCGCAGGCCGGTCAGGTGGTTCATGCCGAGGCCGAGCAGGCCGACCGCGCCTGCCTGCAACAGTTCGCGGCGGCGCAGGGGATGCGCGGGATGCGGGAGAGCCATGGGAAGAGCGGTTGGAGTTCCGCCCCGCGGCCGGCCGCGGCGCGGGTGGGTCAGACGAGCTCCGGCAGCGCCTGCCAGCCGTCGACCAGGTATTGGGGACGGCCGGTGAGGTCGTTGACGGTGGTCTTGTGCGGGTCGATGCCGAGGAACTGATAAAGGCTGGCGAAGACCTCGCCGAAATGCACGGGGCGATCGGTGGGCTCGCCGCCGAGGCGGTCGGTGGCGCCGATGACCTGGCCGGTGCGGAAGCCACCGCCGGCGAGCAGGGCGCCACCCACGCGCGGCCAGTGGTCGCGGCCGCCCTGAGCGTTGAGGGTGGGCGTGCGGCCAAACTCCCCCCAGGCGACGACGGCGACGTCCTTGTCGAGGCCGCGGTCGTGCAGGTCCTGGACGAGGGCGCTCATGCCCTGGTCAAACAGCGGCAGGTGGCGGAGCAACTGCGGGTAGTTGTTGTCGTGGAAATCCCAGCGGCCGAAATTGAGGGTCACCACGCGTGCGCCGGCCTCGACGAGGCGGCGGGCCATGAGGAAGTGCTCGAGGTTGAGCGGGGCGCCGTCGCCGTAATTCTTCGTCTCGCCCTTGCCGTAGCGTTCGCGGGTTTTCGGCGACTCCTTTTCCAGGTCGAGCGCGTCGAGCAGACGGCTGGAGGTGAGCACGTTGAAGGCCTGCTGGTTGAAGGCGTCCATGCTTTCGACCAGGCCGCTGTGGTCGACATCGCGACGGAAGCGGTCGAAGCCGTCGAGCAGGGCGCGGCGGTCGTTCAGGCGCGCCACCGAGACGTTGTTGAGCTTGAGGTCCTCAACACCGGCGCCGTTCGGGCGGAAGGCGGAGTGGGCCGGGCCCATGTAGCCGGGGTGACCGGGCGAGCCGTAGGGCGGGTGGCCGGCCTTGGGGGCCAGACCGACAAAGGCCGGGATGGCGGGATCGGCCTGCCCCTGGAGCGAGGAGACAACCGCACCGAGCGAGGGATGGTCCGATTGGGCGCCGGTGGGCGCGGCACCGCCGGCCGGATTCGGGGCGCGGCCGGTGTAGCAGATGAAGGAATCGTGGGCGCCGGTGGGCGAGCCCCAGACGCTGCGGATGGGCACCAGCTTGTCCATCATCTTCGCCAGCCGCGGCGCGTGCTCGGAGATTTGAATGCCGGGCACGTTGGTGGAGATCGGCTTGTAGGGACCGCGAATTTCCAGCGGCGCGTCCATCTTCAGATCCCACATGTCCTGATGCGGCGGCGCGCCACACAGGTAGATCATGATGATCGACTTGAAACTGCGGCCCGTGCGCGCCTCGGCCTCCGCCTTCAGCAGGTCGGGCAGGCTGAGCCCGCCCATGGCGAGGCCGCCGACGCGCAAGAAGTCGCGCCGCGACAGGCCGTCGCAGAATCTGCCGGAAGTTTGGCCGGAAAAGGTGAGCATGAAGCCAGCCTTACGGGCGCTGGCAGGGCGGGTTATCAGGCGAGCGGCATTTTTTGCGCCCGATGGTCGTCTTGGCGGAGCGATTCAGGGCCATTTTTTTTGCAGGAATCGGGCGCCGAGCAGGGTATGATAAGCCGTATGCCGCGCCATGCTAAGACTTTCGCGGACTTGTGCCGCGAGTGAAAATTAAAAACATCAATGGTTGCCTGCCGCGGACCTGCCACTGCCCGAGTTGGCTGGACCACTGGCGCCGCTTTGGTGGCGGCGGCGCTTCCTTCTGTCCGGTGGCTGGCTGCATCGAGGCCTGCACCGTCGGGGTGCACGTGCAGAAGGAGGGCGATCCGAAAAGGACCTGGTACATCGTGCCACTGTGCACGCGCCATGAACTGGAGCGCGGGCCGCTTGACATCCTGTCCTTCACCCGGCTGGTGCCGGCCGACCTGTCGATGACCTGCGGTCAGGATTGACGACGGGATTCTCCATCGGTCGTGCACGAAGCTGCAACGGATTCGGGCGTTCCCTCTATCTGCCTGCATGACTGTCGCGGCCCCCCGAAACTTGATCTTCCCGTTCCTGCTCCTGGCCGGCGCCCTGCCTGCGGCCGAGCCCGTGGTCTTCAGTCGCGACATCCTGCCGCTGCTTTCCGACAACTGCCTGAGCTGCCATGGTCCCGATGAGGCGCAGCGCAAGGCCGACCTTCGGCTCGACACCCGCGAGGGAGCGCTGGCGGTGCTGCAGCCTGGCAAGCCGGAGGCCAGCGAGCTGTTCGCGCGCCTGGTCACGGACGATCCCGATGAGTTGATGCCGCCTCCGAAGTCGCACAAGTCACGGCTGAAACCGGAGCAGATCGACACCCTGCGGCGCTGGATTGCCGAGGGCGCGCCCTGGGGCCGGCATTGGGCTTTCGAAGCACCGGTCCAGTTGCCGGTGCGCGAGCATCCGGTCGATCACTGGGTGCGCACCCGCCTGCGCCAGGCAGGTCACGATCTGGCCCCGCCGGCCCCCGCGTCCACCCTGCTGCGCCGGCTCAGTTTTGATCTCACCGGCCTGCCGCCCGATCCGGCGCTGGCCGACCGTTCCTATGAAGCAGCGGTCGATGCCCTGCTCGCCTCGCCGCACTTCGGCGAGCGCCTGGCGATGTGGTGGCTCGATGCCGCCCGCTACGCCGACACCGACGGTTTTCAGTCGGATGCCACCCGCACCAACTGGCCGTGGCGCGACTGGGTGGTGAACGCCTTCAATGCCAACCTGCCCTTTGATCGCTTCACGCTGGAGCAGTTTGCCGGCGACCTGCTGCCGAATGCCACGCCGGAGCAGGTGCTGGCGACCTGCTTTCATCGCAATCACATGACCAATGGCGAGGGCGGCCGCGACCCGGAGGAATCGCGCATCGATTACGTCAACGACCGCGTCAACACGGTGGGCACGGTCTGGCTCGGCCTGACGCTCGGCTGCGCCCAGTGCCACACCCACAAGTTCGATCCCATCCCGCACCGCGATTACTACCGGCTCGGCGCTTTTTTCAACAGCATCGACGAGGACGGCAAGGCCGGCGCGGGGGCGAAACCCTTCCTTGCCTACACCTCACCAGCCGGGCCGCGTGCGGTCGCCGAGGCGCGCCTGCTCGCCGGGCAGCGTCGCCCGGCCGAGGCTGCGGCGAAGGCGGCCGCCGAACCGGCCTTTGCCAGCTGGCTGGCTCAGCAGCGCGCCAAGCCCGCGACACCGGCCTGGACCCGGCTTGAGGCCCTGGAAGTCTGGTCGGCCAAGGGCAGCCTGCTGCAGCGGCAGGACGACGGCAGCCTGCTCGCCTCTGGGCCGAACCCGCGCCAGGACGATTACCTGGTCGCCGTGCGCCCGGCCTCGGCGCGCGTCACCGGGTTGAAGCTGGAGGTGCTGCCCTCGCCACAGACGGCGGGCGAGCGACTTGCGCGCGGTCGCTCGGGCGAGTTCATTCTGACCGACGTCAAGGCGCGCGTGCGCCGTCGCGGCAGCAGCCAGGTGCGGGATTTGAGCTTTGCCGCGGCGGTGGCCGATGCCGAAAAGGCGCAGAAGGCCGCTGCGCGCGAGTATGGCAGCATTCAGGGCGTGCTCGATGATGATCCGCGCAACGGCTGGACGACCGCGGGGCATGACCCCAGCCAGCCGCGCCTGGCGGTGCTGGCGCTGGCGGAACCGCTGGTGCTCGGGCCCGAGGAAGAACTCGTTCTGGAACTGCAGCACCGCTCGACCACCGGCGATGCCAATCTGGGGCGCTTCCGCTGGCAGGCCACCGACCAGGCCGGGCCGGTTGTGCGCAGCGTGGGACCGGCGCCGTTGGAGGAACTGGCCGCGCTGCAACTCGCGGCTGAAACACCTGTGCCGGAGCCGCTGCGGACGCGTTTGTTCGAGCAGTTCCTCGCCGATCACGCGCCCTATCAGGAGGCGCGCGCCGCGCGTGAGCGTGCCGACCGACAGCTCGCCGAGGCGGAGAAGGCGGCCGGCAAGCTCAACGTCATGGTGCT
>CAZSBO010000153.1:0-9891 GCA_964605265.1 uncultured Prosthecobacter sp. | reverse complement strand
CCGAGCTGCGACTGCGCGCGCAGGTCGCGCCAGAGGTCGGCGCCGCGACGGCGACCCGCCAGCAGATCCTGATAGGCACGGATGACCCGGCCGGCTTCGACGGCATCCTCTTCGAGCAACTCGACCCGGAAGGCGCGCAAACCCACGGCGAGCAATTCGTCATAAAACTGTGCACCGGTCTGGGCAACGGCGTTGAAGAGCGTGTTGCGGCAGCCGACGTCGGCCTTCAACGGATGCTCCATGCCGACCCGGTCGCGCAGGCGCACGCGATGCTTCTCGCAGGGGCGACCGCAGTTGGTGAAGTCGGTGCCGTCCGACAAAAAGGCAGCGAAGGCACAGTGCTCCATGTGAAACATCGGCATGTGCTGGTGCAGGGTCAGCTCGAACCACTCCGGCGGCGCGGCGCGCAGCAGGTCGAGCACCTGCTCGATGTTGAGATCGTAACTGATCGTCAGGCGCTGCAGGCCGGTGTCCTTGAGAAACTCCGCCGTCAGCGGGTTGGCGACGTTGAGGGAAAAATCGCCGGTGACCGGCAGATCCTCGCCGCGGAAAAAGGCAATGGCACCGAGGTTGCGAATCAGCACGCCGTCGGGCCGGGCACGGGAGATGAGCTTGAAGAAGCCGGCCTCGCCCGATTTCTGGATGCGCGGGGTCGCCAGCCAGATCTCGGCACCGCCGTGGGCGCGCACGCGCTCAACGAGGTCGCCATACTGACGGATGTCCTCGAAGTCGGCATACAACTTCGTCACACCCGCGGCGAGCGCGGCGTCGATCTGGGCAACATCGCGACAGAGCACGTGCAGGCTGGGCACTGCTGGCGCGGCAGCGGCCTCCCGGCGCTGCTGCACGGCTTCGATCAGCGAGGTAAGGGAAACGGTCGGTCGTTCAACCACCACCGGTGTTGCTTCAGGCTGGGCGGCGACCTGATCCACCAGTTCGCGGCGCAGGCGGTTCAGCTCGCTGACCGGCAGCATGACCGCACCCTGCAGATCGACCGTGAGTTCGCCCAATTCATAGGCGGTGCCGCCGAGGCGGCCAAGCTGCTCGCGCAGCCGCTCCGGGGTCAGCGGTCGCTGCAGTGCTTCCTGCAGGGGCATGGCCGACTCAAGACGCAGGACCGGGTCGCGGCATTCCAGCACCAGCGACTCACCCGCCCGACCGGCAACCCGCAGGTCGAGCCGGTGCCGGCGGCGCCGCGGGATGTCGCCCTGCCAGGTCGCACGCAGTTGCTGCTCAAGCACCTGGTCGCCCGTCTTGAACACGCGCATGCCCGCGCGCAACCGCGCCGTGTCGAGGCGGCCGCGCTGGAATTCGAGACGCTGGCCGCGCAGGCCGTAGAGGCGCCCGCCCTGCTCGTCATTGGTGTCCTGCAGGTTCTCGAACACCACGCCATCGCCAGGCTTCACATGCGCCGGCACGGCATTGAGCTCGACCGCGTCCGCGCTGATCGCGCGCACCGTGCCGACATAAACTCCGCGCTTCTTGCCGTAGAGCGCGCCGACCAGGCGCTGATGGTTGACCCCATGCATCCAGCCCGAGAACAGGCCGCGCGAGAAGGTCATCTCGAGTTCGTAGCGTTCCTCCTCGCCGATCACCGGAGCGTCACGGCGACCCGCCAGAGCGGCATCGAGCGCCTTGCGATAGACACGGGTGACGGCGGCCACGTATTCGGGCGTCTTCAGGCGACCCTCGATCTTCAGGCTGCGGATGCCGAGTTCCACAAGGCGCGGGATCTCGTCGACCGCCGCCAGATCCTGCGGACTGAGCAGGTAGCGTTTGTCGCCGAGATCGCGTTGCTCGCCGTCGACAATCATCTCATAGGGCATGCGGCAGGCCTGGGCGCATTCACCGCGGTTGGCACTGCGTCGGCCGAGCGACTCGCTGGTCAGGCACTGGCCGCTGTAGGCGACGCAGAGCGCGCCGTGCACAAACACCTCCAGTGGCAGCCCCGGGTCCTCGGTGGCATGAAAACGCTCGAGCTCGCGCAGGCTGAGTTCGCGGGCCAGCACGGCCTGATCGATGCCAAGGCCACGCGCCAGCTCCAGCCCCTCGGGCGAGGTCAGGGTCATCTGCGTGCTGGCGTGCAGGCGCAGCTTCGGGGTCAGCGCCTTGACCAGGCGGGCCAGACCGAGATCCTGAACGATGACCGCGTCGACCCCGGCGGCCTCCAAAATGCGCAGCTGTTCCGCCGCATCGGCGAGTTCGCCGGTGAAGACCAGAACGTTGAAGGCGCAGTAGCCCTTGACCCCGTGCCCATGCAGGAAGCGCATCAGCTCCGGCAGATCCTCGGCTGAAAAGTTATCGGCCCGCATGCGCGCATTGAAGCGCGGCAGGCCGAAGTAGATGGCGTCGGCCCCGTTGGCGACCGCCGCGCGCGCGCACTCCCAGTTGCCGGCAGGAGCAAGGAGTTCGGGCGGGGGGACTGTGCTGGACATGAACCCTTCATTTAGCACAAAAAGGGCGTCACGGAAACGGATCCGCTGCGCAAACAAGCTGTTATTTCGAACAGCATTCCTGAGGTGTCCGCCACCGAAAATAGTGCAAATCCAGCATTGCCATTCCACCTGCTTCCAGATAATAAAGTTATCTTAATTAGCAGCATTTGTGGAATATCATTTGCTGCCGGCAATCTCCCGTCCTACCTGCCCCGTCAGGTGTCACATGCCCGCATCCGCTCCCAGTCTCGCTCTGTTTTCCTGGAGTGCCTTCCCATGGAACGGCACGCAGGAGTTGCGGCGCCAGCTGTCGAATTGGCGGTGGCGGCCGCTCTTTCAGGTCGGTGTCTGGCCCTGGTTTGGCACCACGGAGGCCATGGATGAACAGATGCCCTGGGGTCGCGGCAAGTCGACCTCACGTCCCGGCAGCAGCGATCCCGCGGAACCGCCGATCGATCCCGGCGGACGCACCCTGCCCTTTTACCACCAGCCGGTCCTGTTGCAGGAGGTGCTCGACGTTTTGCAGCCCGCCCCGGACAAGCTGTTTTTTGACGGCACCCTCGGCGGCGGGGGCCACACCGAGGCCCTGCTTCAGCATGGCGCCCGCGTCGTCGCAATGGATCAGGACGACGAGGCGCTCGCCCATGCCGGCGCGCGCTTGAAGTCGTATGAAGAGCGCTTCTGCGCCCTGCGCGGCAATTTCCGCAACTTCGCCCAGGTCCTCGGCGAGGCGGGTGTCGGCCGCTTTGACGGCATGCTCATCGACATCGGCGTCAGCAGCCGCCACCTCGATGCGCCGGAGCGCGGCTTTTCCTTTGCCAAGGACGGACCGCTCGACATGCGCATGGACACGACCTCGCCACTGACGGCGGCGGACATCGTCAACACCTATCCGCAGGAGGAACTGGAGCGGGTGCTGCGCGAGTATGGCGAGGAGCCGCAGGCCCGGCGCATCGCCCGAGCCATCGTGCACGACCGCGCCAGCCGCCCCTTCACCACCACCCTGCAGCTCGCCGGCATGATCGAGCGCGTCTGCCCGAAGTATGGTCGCCGCCATGCCGCCACCCTGACCTTCCAGGCCCTGCGCATCGAAACCAATCAGGAGATCGCCGCGCTGCGCGAATTTCTGCAGGCCGCGCCGCAGTGGCTGAAGCCCGGCGGCCGCCTGGCCGTGATCACCTTCCACTCGATCGAGGACCGCGTCGTCAAACAGGCTTTCCAGGCGATGAGCGCCCCCTTCCTCGACCGCCCCGAGTGGCCCGAGCCGCGTCCGAATCCGGACTGCCTGACGCGTCTGCTCACCCGCAAGCCGGTCGAGGCGTCGGCGGCCGAACTCGAACTCAACCCGCGCGCCCGCAGCGCCCGCCTGCGCGCCGTCGAACGCCTGTCCGCATGAGAAACCAGCGCCATCGCAGCAGCTTCAGCATCCCGTGGCTCACCGCCGCGCTGCTGATCTGCGGCGCCCTGCTCATGACGGCGCTGAGCATTGTCGTGAACAAGAACCGCGTCACCGCCCTGGCCGAACAGCAGCGCCAGGTCGAGCAGGAAATGAAGCTGCTCGACATCGAGATCACCGGCCTGGAACGCAAGATCGCCCAACTGCTCGACAGCCAGCGCGTGCAGCCGCTGCTGCAGGCCAAGGGCACCTGGCTGCAGCCGATCCTGCCCGACGCCAACGCCATCATCCACCTCCGCCGCAGCGAGCCCGCCCAGGCCGCCGCCCCCACGCTGTGACTTCCCTGCCCAGCCAGTCCCAACTCCGTCGCGATCGTCCGCTCTTCCGCCGGATGATGTTCGCGACCTGCCTGCTCAGCCTGGGCTTCTCGGCCGTGGCCTGGCGCCTGTACGACCTGCAGGTCAAGCGCTCCCCCTGGCTCACCGAACTGGCCGCCAAAAAGTTCCGTGAAGAGCGCACCCTGCCCGCCCACCGCGGCTCCATCCTCGATCAGGGCGGTCGCTACCTCGCCTATGACGAGGAGGTCTTCGAACTGCGCACCAACCGCGTCCATCTCAACGAACTGCCCACCGTCAAACCCTGCCTGGCCCGCGTGCGCGGCACCAGCGTGCGCGAGCTGACGCGGGGCATGAGCGACGCCGCCATCCTCGACGCCTACCACGAGCATGTCGCCCAGGCGCTCGCCGCCAAGACCGGCCGCACCCGCGAGGATCTGCTTGCCGTGCTCAAGTCGAATGAACCGGTGCAGGTGCTGCTGCGCAAGCTCGATGACGAGCAGGCGGCCGACTGGCGCGCCTACCTCACCGCGCTGCACGTCAAGGGGGTCTATATCCTGCCCGCCGTCGAGCGTCAATACCCGGCCCACAACCGCCTGGCCCTCGTCGTCGGCGGCATGGAGGAGGGCAAGGGCGGCGCCTTCGGCATCGAGAAGAGCTGCGAGGAACTGCTGCACGGCACCGCCGGCAGCGTCGTCATCGAACGCGACAAGTTCGGCCGCGAGCTGCCGCTCTACCGCGGCGAAATGAAGGAGCCGGTGCACGGCCGCGACATTCATTTGACCCTCGACCTGCCGATCCAGGATGCCGTCGACGCCATCCTCGCCCGCGCCAGCCAGACCTGGAACCCCGGCAAGATCATGGCCGTTGTCACCGAGGTCACCACCGGCTCGGTCCTGGCGATGAGTTTCCTGCCCGACCACGATCGCGCGCGCGCCTCGAAACCCGGCGCCACGAGCTGGAAGAACCTCGCCATCTACGAACCCTACGAACCCGGCTCCACCTTCAAGATCGTCGCCTTCACCGCCGGCCTCGACCTGCGCAAGCTCAGCCCCGACGAACGCATCGACTGCCACTGGGGCCACTACACCGACCCGGTGTTCAAGGCCTCGCTCACCGACCTCAAGAAGATGAGTGTCGTGCCGGCGCGCGATGTCTTCACCTACTCGAGCAACGTCGGCACTTACAAGGTCTACAAGAAGGTCGGCCAAACCGCCTTCATCGATTACACCCGCCGCTTCGGCTTCGGCCGCCGCAGCGGCATCGACCTGCCCGGCGAAAGCAGCGGCTACTTCAACGAGGGCCGCTGGTCGAACACCACCCACTCGCGCCTGCCCATGGGCTACGAGGTGAAGGTCACACCCCTGCAGATGGCGCTCGCCTACGGCGCCATTGCCAACGGCGGCCTGCTCATGAAACCGCGCCTGATCGACCGCATCACCGGCGCCGACGGCCGCGTCGAACAGGTCGTTGAGCCCGAGGTCGCCGGCCAGGTCTGCAGCGGCCGCACCGCCCAGCTCATGCGCGAGCTGCTCAAAAACGTCGTCGCCAAGGGCACCGGCACCCGCGCCCAGATCGAGGGCATCGAGGTCGCCGGCAAAACCGGCACCTCGCAGCGCTACGACCCCGAACTCGTCGTCGGCTACCACAAGGACGGCTCGCCGCGCAAGGGCGGTTACCGCCGCGACCAGTGGATCACCTCCTTCGCCGGCTTCGCGCCCGCCGACGATCCCAAGATCGCCTGCGTGATCGTGGTCGACCATCCCAAGGCCAGCGATCCGGCCGAAATCGGCGGTGGCAAGGTCGCCGCACCGATCTTCGCCGAGATCGTCCGCGAGACGCTCCGACAGCTCTCCGTCCGCCCGCAACGCCCGCTCGCCCTGCAAGGAGGCACCCCATGAAACTTCGCGATCTCGTCAAACGCCTCGACAATCCGGTCACCGCCGGCAGCCCCGACACCGACATCCGTGCGCTCGCCTACGACTCGCGCAAGGCGGGTCCAGGCACCGCCTTTTTCGCCCTGCGCGGCAGCCATGCCGACGGCCATGATTTCATCCCCGCCGCCCTCGCCGCCGGCGCCGCGGTCATCGTTGCCGAAACCGCCCCACCCGCCGACTGCGCCACCCCCTGGGTGCATGTGCGCTGCACGCGCCGCGCCCTGGCCGCCGCCGCCGCCGCCCTGCATGACGACCCGGCGCGCACCCTCGCCCTGGCCGGCATCACCGGCACCAACGGCAAGACCACGACCGCCTTCCTGCTCCACGACCTGCTCAACCGCGGCCAGAAGCGCTGCGGCCTGATCGGCACGGTCGCCTGGGACACGGGCGACGGCCAGCCCGCCCCCGCCACCCACACGACGCCGGAGTCGCTGGAAATCCACGGCCTGTTCGCGCGCATGCGCAACAACGGCCTGCGCGCCTGCGCCATGGAAGTCAGCTCGCACGCCCTCGACCAGGAACGCGTGCACGGCCTGGAGTTCGCGGTCGGCGTCTTCACCAACCTGACCCAGGACCACCTCGACTACCACGGCACGATGGAAAAGTACTTCGTCGCCAAGACCCGCTTGTTCGAAACCATCGCCGGCCAGAAGCGCGGCCAGATGGTCATCAATGGCGACGACCTCTGGGGGCGCAAGCTGATCACCCGCTACGAAGCAACCGGCCGCGTCACCCGCTACGGCTTCGGCACCGGCCTGGAGTTCCGCGCCAACAACGTCCGCTGCGATCCGACCGGCACGACCTATGAACTCGAAGCGCTCGGCCGCGCCTTCCTGGTGCGCCTGCCGCTGATCGGCGACTTCAACGTCTACAACTCACTCGCCGCCCTCGCCGCCGGTCACGCCATGGGCCTCAACCTGCGCGAGAGCATCGCCCACCTGAAAACCGCACCGCAGGTGCCGGGCCGCCTCGAGCGCGTCACCGAGCAGTTGCGCTTCCAGGTTTACGTCGATTACGCGCACACCCCCGACGCCCTCGACAACGCCCTGCGCACCCTGCGCGCCCTGCGGCCGAACCGCATCATCACCATCTTCGGCTGCGGCGGCGACCGCGATCGCGGCAAGCGCGCAAAAATGGCGGCCGCCGCCGAGGCCGGCAGCGACATCTGCGTGCTCACCTCCGACAACCCGCGCTTTGAGGATCCACAGGCCATCCTCGCCGAGGCCGCCAAGGGCTTCCTGCGGCCGAAAAATCACCTGCAGGTGCTCGACCGGCGCGAGGCGATCCGCATCGCCCTCGAGAACACCCGCCCGGGCGACATCGTCCTGCTGGCCGGCAAGGGCCATGAGGATTACCAGGACGTGCAGGGCAAGAAACTGCCCTTCGACGACCGCCGCGTCGTCCGCCAGACCCTGCTCGAAATCGCCGGCCAGCGCGATGCCGACAACGCCGCGCGCGAAGCCGCCGAGGCCCCTCCGCCGCCACCGCGCCGCCCGCGCAGCGACTGACCCATGAAACCCATCCCGCTCGACACCCTGCTCAGCTTCACGGACGGTCACGTCCGTCAGGCAGTGGCGGCGCGCGCGGTGACGCGGGTGGTGACCGACTCACGCAAGGCCGGACCGGAGGATGTCTTTGTGGCCCTGCGCGGCGAGCGCTTCGACGCCCATGACTTTGTGCCGCAGGTCGCCGCCGCCGGTGCCGCGGCGGTGGTCGTCGCCGAAGTCCGTGCCGACTGGCAACTGCCGGCCGGTTGCACCGTCCTCGAGGTTGGCGACACGCTGGCCGCCCTGCAGGATCTCGCGCGCGGCTACCGCGCCTGGCATCAGCCGCTCGTGGTCGGCCTGACCGGCAGCAACGGCAAGACCAGTACCAAGGATCTCGCCGCCGCCGTGCTCAGCCGCCGCTTCCGCACCCGCGCCACGTTGGGCAACCTCAACAACCACATCGGCGTGCCGCTCACCCTGCTCGCGCTCGAGGACGGCGACGAGTGCGCGGTCGTCGAAATGGGCATGAATCACCCGGGCGAAATCAAGACCCTGGTCGACATCGCCCAGCCCGACGCCGCCGTGCTCACCAACGTCGGCATGGCCCACATTGAGTACATGGGCAGCCGCGACGCCATCGCCTGGGAAAAGGCCACCCTGCCCGCCAACGTGCCCGCCGACGGCGTTGTCGTTCTGCCGGCCGGTGACGCCTACACGCCGCTCATCGCCCGCCACTGCCAGGCGCAGGTGCTCACCGCCGGGCTTGGCAGCGGCGATGTGCGCGCCTTCGACCTGCGCGCCAGCGACGAAGGCACGCGCTTCAAACTCGATTTCGCCGGCGAGACCGTCGACACCTTTCTGCCGGTACTCGGCGAGCACATGGTCGGCAACGCCGCCCTCGCCGCCGGTCTCGGCTGGTCGCTCGGCGTCGCCCCGGCCGACATCGCCGCGGCCCTGGCATCGGCGCGCCTCAGCGGCGGTCGCATGCAGGTCTTCCAGTCGGCCGGCGTGCGCTTCATCAACGACAGTTACAACGCCAACCCTGACTCGGTCATCGCCGCCCTGCGCACCCTGGCAGCCGGCCGCGCGCGCGCCCGCTACGCCGTGCTCGGCCGCATGGGCGAACTCGGTGCCAGCGCCGAGGGCGAGCACCGCCGTGTCGGCGCCGCCGCCGCTGAACTCGGACTCGATGGCGTGCTGGCCGTCGGTGCCACCGAAGCCACCTGGATCGCCGAGGGCGCCGCAGGCTGCCCGCTGGTTCGCTGCTTTGCCGACCACGCCACCTGCGCGCAGGTGCTGCGCGAACTCGTGCGCGAGGGCGACGCCGTGCTCGTCAAGGGCAGCCGCTCCTCGGCCATGGAAAACGTCCTCACCCCCTTTCAGCCGTCATGATGTACTGGCTCTACGAACTGCGCGGCTGGCTTGAGGCCGGTCAATGGATCAGCGTCGACTCGCTCGTCTACAAGGTGCTCAACATCTTCCGCTACCACACCTTCCGGGCCGGTGGCGCGGCGGTGACCGCCTTCTTTTTGTCCATCTTCTTCGGCGAACACCTGATCCGCCGCCTCATCTCGCTGAAGATTGGCCAGCCGGTGCGCAGCGCCGAGGAGGTGCGCCAACTCTATGACCTGCACGGCAAAAAAGCCGGCACGCCGACCATGGGCGGCCTGCTCATCGTCGCCGCCATCGTCGCTTCGACCCTGCTCTGGGCGAAGTGGGACAACCTGATGGTCTGGATCATCCTGTTCACCACCATCGGCCTCGGCGCGCTGGGTTTCTGGGATGACTACCTGAAGATCAGCAAGAAGAACTCCAAGGGCGTCAGCGCGCGCACCAAGCTGGTCTGGCAGGGCGGCGTCGCCTTTCTCGCCGGCCTCGCCTTCTGCTACCTGGTGCCGCCGGACGCTGTCATCGACCAGGCCAGCAAGGCCGGCCAGGACGCGCCCATCGCCCAGCTCGGCGGCACGCCGCTGATGCGCGGCCTGTTCGTGCCGCTGCTCAAGGAGCCGCTCATCGCCGACATGGGTTTCTTCGCCGTCCTGCTCTTCACTCTGGTCATCGTCGGCGCCTCAAACGCGGTCAACCTGACCGACGGCCTCGACGGCCTCGCCACCGGCTGCTCGCTGACCACCGCCCTCGCCTACGCCGGCTTCGGCTACGTCTGCGGCAACGCCAACTACTCGGAGTACCTCGGCGTCGCCCACCACTCGCTCGCCAACGAGTTGCCCATCGTTGCCATGGCCCTCGCCGGCGCCTGCCTCGGCTTCCTCTGGTACAACGCGCATCCGGCGGAGGTCTTCA
>CAZSBO010000152.1:0-9977 GCA_964605265.1 uncultured Prosthecobacter sp. | reverse complement strand
GAGACCAACGCCGCCCTCTGGAAGTCCGTGTGGGCGCAGGTCGCGCTGGAGGAAATGCCGCCGAAAAAGAAGGCCCAGCCCGAGGTCATCGACCGGCTGCGCTTTGCCGACTGGATCGTGGGCGAGCTGCAACGGGTCATGAAGGACAAGGGCGGCTTCCATGCCCACCTCGATCCAAAGAAGGGCAACTTTGTCAGTCATGACCTGCTCTTTGGCCCGCTGCCCGAGGGCATCCAACTGACGCCGACGTCGTCACCCGCCCGCCTCTGGCGCGTGACACCGCAGGAACACATCACCCGGCTCAACGAGCTGATCAATACCGAGCCGACCTACGATCCCGCGAAGCCCGGTCTGCGCACCCATGGTGATGCCGTTCCCACGAACCATGGGGGCGAGCTGAAGCTCTACTTCGGCGTGGACAACATCCTGCAATGGGCCGGCGGCACGGTGGCCTATGCCACGGCGGTGAAGAGCGTGCCCGTGGTGCTGTCCTCGGCGCGCAAGGTCGGCTTGAAGAATTACCCCGACTTCTATTCCGTCAACAGCGCCGAGGCGACGCAGATCCTCGGCAAGGCGGAGGACATCCTGAAGTACATGGCCTACGGGCCGCTGAGCCTCGTCGGCATGAAGGAACAGATCACTGACGATCCCAAAACCTACGACAAGGTGAAACCCAAGGGCGACCTGCGCGGGCTGCCCACGGCCATTGTCTACAGCACGAAAGTCCTGCGCCCGCTCACGCCGGTGCTCGACCTCATGAAGGAAGCGCAGGTCACCGACGAACGTCTGCGCGCCGCTGTGGACTACCTTTTCGAAGCCCTGACCTTCCGCCCGCCAAGCCAGACGGAGTCCGACAACTACCTGCAGATCGTCAAGGACAGCATCGCCAAGGTCGGAAAAAAAGACGGCGTCATGATGGGCCTGTCGTCCCTCTTCCTCGACCGCGACGCCTTGTTCCGTCCCGAACTGGCGGAGACCGGCAAGCCTGACAGGCACGGCCGCGTGATGCTGCAGGATTGGGAGCTGGGCCTGGCCGTGAATCACGCGTTGCGCTACCTCAAGCCTGACGAACCTCTGAGGAAGGCCATCCTCGACGGACGCATGAAGACACGCGAGGACGTGCGGCGCGAGGTCGCCCGCATGCTGGACGACCCCGGCATTCGCAAGCCACGCGTCCTGCAGTTCTTCCGCGATTACTTCGACTACGATCTCGCGGGCTACATCTGCAAGGACACCCGGGCACTGGCGGAGACGGGCGTCTCCACGCGTGGCGAGGCGCACTATCGCGCCATGTTTGACGCCACCGCCAGCACCGACCGCCTGATCGAGCTGGTCCTGGCGGAAGACAGGCAGGTCCTCAAGGAACTGCTCACCACCCGGCGCGTCGTCGCCACCGGAACGGACAACACCTACTTCGGCAGGAAGCGCACGAAAGAGGAACAGGTCGTGGCTGCGGCCGCGAAGAAGAAGGCGGAGGAGGAACTGACGCAGAAGGAAACGGAAGAACTCAGGCAGCTGAAGGCGGAGGTCGCCGCCTTGGAATCCAAGCTCAAGGACAAGCCGGACGACAAGGTCCTGCAGCGCGCCCTCGCCCAGCAAGGCAAGCTGCTGGCCGCGGCCGAAAAGCGGATTGCCAGCGCCAGGCAGGAGCGCAAGCGCGGTGGAGGAGCCAACGTCGCCGTGGAGGAGGCCCATCTCGACGGCCCGCAAATTTATGCCCGCGTCAGCCGCCCGACCTTTGGCGCCGGCTCCATGAGGCCTGAGCGCGTGCTCGCCACCGCGCCCGAAGGCCAGCGCCTTGGCATTCTCACGCACCCGGCCTGGCTCGTTTCACAATCCGACGCCATGGACAATCACGCCATCCATCGCGGCATCTGGATTCGCGAGCGCCTGCTCGGCGGAGGCATTCCCGACGTGCCCATCACCGTGGATGCCCAACTGCCCGTCGAACCGCAAAGCACGCTGCGTGAGCGCATGCGCGTGACGAAGCAGCAGTACTGCTGGACCTGCCACGAAAAGATGGACCCGCTCGGGCTGCCCTTCGAGATGTACAATCACGCCGGGATCTTCCGCACCACCGAGCTCGACCAACCCGTCGATGCCACCGGTGAGATCATCGACAGCGGTGACCCCGCCCTTGACGGCCCCGTCGCCAACGCCCTCGACATGATCCAAAAGCTCGCCAACAGCGAGCGCGTCGAGCAGGTCTTCGTTCGCCATGCCTTCCGCTTCTGGATGGGGCGCAACGAAACCCTCAACGACGCCCCCGTCCTGCAGGCCGCCCACCGCGCCTACCGAGACAACGGCGGCAGCATGAAAGCCCTGCTCCTCTCCCTGCTCACCAGCGATGCCTTCCTGTATCGCAGGGTGGAGCGCACGGCCAGGGTGGGCGCGTTGTCGGACTGAACCGAAATGATTCCTCCGCTGTCATCCCATGATGCGTTGCCTCACCCTGAGTTGTGTCCTGCTCCTGCAGGGGCTTTCCCTCGCTGCTGAAACCCGCGACCTGTTGCTGGTGGCGGGGCAGTCCAATGCGGTGGGCTTTGACGCTTATGCCGAGGAGTTGCCGGCCGATCCGCGGGATGCCGAGACGCTGTTTTGGTGGCGTGTGGGCGATCCGCCGCCCGACGCCTTCGACGGCACCAGCGGTCGCCAGTGGACGCATCTGCAGTTTCAGCCGCGTACCCCGGCGATGGAGGGCGACGCCGCCAAGGCGACCGGCCGTCAGTATGGCAACTTCAACCGCAAGACGAAGGGCGGTTTTGGACCGGAGATGGGGCTGGTGCGCACCCTGCAGACGAAGCCGGGCTCGCCGCTGGCGGTCCTCAAGACGGCCTTCAGTGGTACCTCGGTGGCCGGCGACTGGAATGTCGGTCTGCCGGGCCAGGCCGATGCCTGTTATGCGGCGATGATCGACGAAATCCGGTTGGCCACCGCCGCGGCGACCGCCCGCGGGCTGACCCTGCGGCCGCGTGCCCTGATCTGGGTGCAGGGCGAGAGCGATGCGCACCCGCAACATGCGCCGGTGTATGCGGCCAACCTCTCGGCGATGCTGCAGCGCCTGCGCCAGGACATGGGAGCGCCCGACCTGATCCTGTTGCTGGCGGTCAACACGCGTTTTGGCAACGGCAAGAACCCGCACATGCCCGCCGTCATTGAGGCGCAGCAGCAGGTCGCCAGGGAGCTGACCCGCTGTCGCTACGTGGACACCGCCGGGGCGGAGACCCTGCCGCCGTCGCACACCCATTTCACCGCCCAGGGGACCCTGGAGATCGGTCGCCGGTTCGCCGAGGCGCTGCTGGAAGTGGAGTCGACCCGGGCGCCAGCACCGAAGCCGTAAGCGGTTTGCTGGGGGCGTCTTTCACCAGAGAGCCTTCGGCGCGAAGAACTCGCCGGGCTACCCCGCTCGTGCCAAGCGTTCCCGATTGACTTGTCGTGCTATCGTGCAATCGTGCAGCACGGAAAGGACAGCACTCCCATGAATGTCACCCTGAAACTGCCTGATGACGTCGTGCGCCAAGCCCGCATCCGGGCGGTGCATCATTCCAAGTCCTTGTCGGCCTGGATGTCGGATCTGGTCTTGCGCGAGTTGGGCTCGGTTTCAGACAGCACCGAGCCGGGAACATCCCCATCCTTGTTTGAGGCCATGCAAGTGCCAGGAATGCCGGATTGGTTCTATGAAAAGGAGTTCCCCTTGCCAGACCGCAAGGCGGAGAAGGAGCGTGAAATCCATTTCGAACCGGATGAGCCATGACAGCCCTGCTTCTTGATACCGTTACCGTTTCTGAGATTCGGCGTGGTCCCAAAGGCAATCCGAACGTCTGGCAATGGCAGCAAGGCCTGAGCCATGCCAGCCTGAGTGTCATCACGCTGCACGAAATCCTCTACGGGATTCGCAACGTCGAGAGGAAGGATCCCAGTTTCGCCGCCAGACTCACCCACTGGTATGCCAACCTGGTCGCCCAGCCAGATCGCTATCGGATGATCGAGGTGAAACGTTCCATTGCCGAGCAGGCTGCTGAGTTTCGATCGACCCTTGGCATGGCCTTGGCCGACTCCCTCATCGCCGCCACCGCCAGGGTTCACCGTCTGACTCTTGCCACCCGCAACATCGCCGACTTTGAGGGCTGTGGCATCGACTTGGTGAACCCCTGGGAGTGATGGATGACGCTTTCGAGGCGGTTGAGTTCGGAAACCAGGAGGTTTTGCAAGAGGAGTCGGCCGGGGCGTCAGCACCGAAGCCGTAACCGTTCAGGTGCAGGCCTGCCTCAGAGCAGACGCCAGACGCGGCCGTCCTGGGCGAGCAGTTCGTCGGCTTCCTTCGGGCCCCAGCTGCCGGCGGGGTACTCGCACATCGGCGGCGGGTTGGCGGTCTTGTGCCAGGCGTGCTCGAGTTCGTCGATGAACTTCCAGGCGTTTTCCACCTCGTCGCGACGGGCAAACAGGGTGGCATCGCCGGCCATGGCGTCGAGCAGGAGTCGCTCATAGGCCTCGGGGCTGGCCTTGCCGAAGCTGCTGCTGTAGCGGAAGTCCATCTTCACCTGCTGCATCGACAGGGCCTGGCCCGGCTGCTTGCAGAGGATGCGCAGGGCGATGCCCTCGTCGGGCTGGATGCGGATGACGAGAGTGTTCTCGCTGCTGCCGGGCAGTTGGGCGGTGGCGAAGGGCACCTGCGGCGGCTTCTTGAAGTGCACGCTGATCTCGGTGGCCTTCTTCGGCAGCTGCTTGCCGACGCGGATGTAGAAGGGCACGCCCTGCCAGCGCCAGGTGTCGACAAAGAGTCGCAGGGCGACGTAGGCCTCGGTCTTCGACTCCGGATTGACGCGGTCCTCCTGGCGGTAGCCGACGCGCGGCACGCCGTCGACGCTGCCGGCGGTGTACTGGGCGCGGATGACATTGGCGCCGACGGCCTCCGGACCGACCAGCGGGCGCAGGGCGCGGATGACCTTGACCTTTTCATCGCGCACGCTGTCGGCGCTGAGGTCGGTCGGCGGTTCCATGGCGACCAGGGTCAGCAGCTGGAAGAGGTGGTTCTGCACCATGTCGCGCAGGGCGCCGGCGGTGTCGTAGTAGCCGCCGCGGCCGCCTTCCATGCCGAGGTTTTCCGCGCAGGTGATCTGCACGTGGTCGATGTAGCGGCTGTTCCAGTTCGGCTCGAACAGGGCGTTGGCGAAGCGCAGCACCATGATGTTCTGCGCGGTTTCTTTGCCGAGGTAGTGGTCGATGCGGTAGGTGTCCTTTTCCGCGAAGGTGCCGGCGACGACCTCGTTGAGGGTGCGGGCGCTCTGCAGGTCCTTGCCGAAGGGTTTTTCGCAGACCACGCGGGCCCACTTGCCGCCGGCGCCGCGGTTGAGGCCGGCCTCGCGGATGAGTTCGAGGATGGGCTTGAAGTACTCGGGGGCGGAAGCCAGGTAGAAAAGCCGGTTGGAGGGCGTGCCGCGTTCCTCGTCGAACTGGTCGAGCAGGCGGCCGAGGGCGCGGTAGCCCTCGAGGTCCTCGAACTCGCTGCGGTGGTAATGGATGCTGTGGCTGAAATTCTCCCACAGTTCGTCGCTGTGACCCTGGCGGCTGTTCTTGCGGTTGCCCTCCTCAAGCTCGGTGCGGAAGACCTCGTCGCTCTTGTCGCGGCGGGCGAAGCCGACCACCTTGAACTGCGGCGGCAGGTCGCCGCAGGCGGCGACGTTGTACAGCGCCGGGATCAGCTTGCGGTGGGTCAGGTCGCCGGTGGCGCCGAAGATGACCACGGTGCAGGGCTCCGCGCGGTTGCGGCGCAGGAGGGTTTCTTCGAAGGGGTTTTCCAGATCGGGCATGGTGCGGGACGGGGGCGGCCGCCCGGAACGAGCGGGGCGGAGATTAGACCGCGCGCCGCCTGCTGGCAACTGGCGATGCGGGTCTGTCGCCCGTGCGAGCCATGAAAAGCCTTCATGGCGGGGATGAGGCCGTCTGGAGTGAGGTCGTCCCGGCTGCCCAGGGAGAGCCCGGCGCCCCCGAGGGCGGGTAGGCCCGCGCTCCAGCCGGCCCCGGCCTTGCAAAGGCGGCGAAACTGGCGCAAGCATGGGCGCTCATGACCACCACCGTTTTGCCGACCGATCCGCCACCGCAGCTGCACCAGGCCGTGGCCGAGGCCGTGCGCCTGCTTCAGCAGGGCGAGGTGGTGGCCCTGCCCACCGAGACGGTGTATGGCCTGGCCGCCGACGCCCTCAATCCGGCCGCCGTGGCGAAGATTTTCGCGGCCAAGGAACGGCCGACCTTTGATCCGCTCATCGTCCATCTGCCCGACAAAAAGCTGCTCGACACGGTCGCCGAGGTGCCGCCGGAGATCCAGAAGGCGGTCATCCAGCTCATCGAACGTTTCTGGCCCGGCCCGCTCACCCTCATCCTGCCGAAGAAAGCCTGCGTGCCCGACCTGGTCACCGCCGGCCTGCCCACCGTGGCCGTGCGGGTGAGTGCCAACCCGGTGTTCAAGCGCGTCATCCAAGCCCTGGGTCGCCCATTGGCGGCGCCCAGCGCCAATCGCTTCGGTTCGATCAGCCCGACCTCAGCCGGCGCCGTGGTCGCCGAACTCGACGGTCGCATTCCGCTCATCGTCGATGGCGGCGCCTGCATGCATGGGTTGGAATCGACCATTCTGAAAATTGAGGCCGCCGCGCCGAAGAACCTGCTCACCGTCCTGCGCCCCGGCCCGATCACGGTCGAGGATCTGAAGGTCTATGGCCGGGTCCAGCGCGTCACCCGCAGCGTCGTCGACGAGGCCACCGAGGCGCCTGGCCAGCTGGCCTCGCACTATGCGCCGCGCACGCCGCTGCGGTTGCTGGCGAAACCCTCCGAATTCACGCCCGAGCCGGGCAAGCGCTATGCCCTGATGAGTTTCCGTGGCGAGGAGAAGGACGGTTACCTCGGCCTGACCGACTGGGCGCAGGTGCTGGTGCTCAGTCCCGGCAGCGGCAAGCTGCCTGAGGCGGCGGTACGCTTTTTTTATGTCCTGCGTGAACTCGACAAGCTCGGGGTTGATGAAATCATTGCCGAGCCGATGCTGGAGCACGGCATGGGCACGGCGATGATGGACAAGCTGCGCCGGGCGGCGGTGAAACCCTGAACCGCATGGCCGAAGCGCAACAGGATCGCGCGTCCCACGCCCGCAGCACCGGCGTGGTGTCCATCGCCATCCTCTGCAGCCGTGTGCTCGGTCTGGTGCGCGACCAGCTGCTCGGCGGCCTGTTTGGCTCGACCTTTGCCGGCATCTTCACCGCGGCCTTTCGCACGCCGAACATGCTGCGCGACCTCTTTGCCGAGGGGGCGCTGTCGACCGCCTTCGTCACGACCTTTTCCAAGAAGATCAAGACCGAGGGCGATGAAGCCGCCTGGCAGCTCGGCCGCAAGATGGTGACGCTTGCCCTCTGCTTCATGTCGCTGGTCGCGGTCGCCGGCGTCGCGCTTGCGCCCTTCCTGGTGCGCCTGCTCAACCCGGGCTGGGACAATCCCCGCAGCTTCGAGATCTGTGCGCGGCTGGCGCAGATCATGTATCCCTTCATCACCCTGGTGTCGATCACCGCGCTGATCATGGGCATGCTCAACTCCAAGCGGGTGTTCTTCATTCCGGCAGTCGCCTCGGCCTTCTTCAACCTCGGCTGCATCCTCGGCGGCCTGGCCCTGGCCTGGGCGGTCGATCCCGAGTTTCGCAGCAGTTGGAAGGTCAGCGAAACCAGCCTGTCCGCCTTTGCCGCCGGCACCCTCATCGGCGGGGTGCTGCAGCTGGCCGTGCAGTTGCCCGCCCTGCGCCGGGTCGGTTTCCGTTTCCGACCCGACTTCGGCTGGAAGGACGAGGGCGTGCGCGATGTGCTGCGCCTCATGTGGCCGTCGCTGATCGCCGCCAGCGGCACGCAGATCAATGTCCTGCTCAATTCCATCTTCGCCTCGTTCACGCCCGGCCAGGAGGCGGCCGTCACCTGGCTGGCCTACGCCCAGCGCCTGCAGCAGTTGCCGCTCGGCCTGTTCGGCGTCGCCGTCGCCACCGTGACCCTGCCGATGCTCTCACGCCTGGCCACCGAGGGCATGACCCCGGCCTTCCGCGCCGCCCTCGCCAAGGGCCTGCGGCTGGTGCTGTTCCTGACGCTGCCCTGCGCGATCGGGCTGTCGATTTTCGCCCGCGAGATCCTGTCGCTCATCTTCGAGCACGGCCAGTTCACCGCCCTCGATGTCGCGATGACCGCCGGCCCGCTGCAGGCCTATGCCTTCGGCCTGGTCTTCTACTCCGCGATCAAGGTGCTGCAGCCGGCCTTTTACACGATCGACCGTCGCTTCATCCCGATGCTGGTCAGCCTCGGCATCATCCTGCTCAACCTGGCGCTCAACTACACGAGCGTCTTCGTGCTCGGCTGGGATCACACCGCACTGGCTTGGGCGACCGCCATCGGCCTGGCTGCCAACTTCGCGACGCTCTACCTGTGCATGCGCCGGTTTGCCGGCGGCTTGGAAACCGCACCGCTGGTGCGCTCGCTGCTGCGTCTCGGCGTCGCCGTCCTGCTGATGGCGGCCCTCTGTGTCGGCGCGCGCCTGACCTTCCTGGCCGACTGGGAAACGTTGTCGTTCAGCCTGCGCGCCGCCGGACTCGGCGGCACGATCGCGGCGGCGGCCATCCTGTACTTCTTCGTCACCCATCGCCTGCGCGTCGAGGAGGCGGGCGAGTTCCTCAGCCTGCTCAGCCGTCGCTTCGGTCGCTCCTAAGTCATGCGTCTGCCCCGTCACTGGCTCATCGCCCTCGCCCTGCTCTCCCTCATCTGGAGCGCCGTGGCGGTGGTCATGCGCCAAACCGATGACGCGGTGTCCTGGCCCGGCAAGGTGATGGGTCTGGTCGAAGGCGCGCCCTGGCTCGCTGGCGGCAGCGTCACGGCGGCCGACCGTGCCTTGTACCTGCAGCGGGTCATCATGAACCTGAACCGCCTGGATGTCTCGCAGCGCCGCAGCCTGCGCGAGGATGGCCAGGACCTCATCGACCGCTTTTTCGCCTCGCTCACCCCGGAGGAGCAGAAGCTGTATGTCGACCGCACGGTGGAGCCTTATCTGACGACCCTGGAGGCCGGGCTCAAGCGCCTGCCGGAGGAGGAGAAAAAGCGTTTGGTGGCACGGCTGCGCGGCGACCTGCGCAACCTGCGCGCCAGCAGCAGCGATGGCGAGCGCCTGAACGATCAGGACCGCGAGTTTCTCGAACTCATGATCGCCGAGGATCCCGTGCTGTTTTTGCGCGGGGCGCCGCTGAAGGTGAAGATGGAACTGGCGCCGGTGCTCGAGGAGATGCAGTCGCGCCTGCAGGGGTTTCGCCGCTAAGCCTTCACAGGCCGCCGAGTTGGCAGATGCGCTGCCACTGGTCGGGCGTCACCTCGGTGATCGACAGCCGGTTGCCGCGGCGCAGGATGAGCAGGTCGCCCAGGGCCGGATCGGTGCGCAGGGTGTCGAGACTGACGAAGTGCTTGAAGTCGGCTTCCCAGCGCACATCGACCATGAGCCAGCGCGGGGCCTCCGGCTTGCTGCCGGCATCGAAGTACTCCGAGGCCGGATCGAACTGAGTGGGATCGGGATAGGCCTCGCGAACGATCTTTACCACGCCGGCGATGCCGGGCTGCGGGCAGCTCGAGTGGTAAAAAAAGCCGAGGTCGCCGGTCGCCATCTGATCGCGCATCATGTTGCGCACCTGGTAGTTGCGCACGCCGTTCCAGGGCTCGGTTTTGCGCGGGCGCTTTTTCAGGTCGGCGAAGGAAAAGACGTCGGGTTCGGATTTGAGCAGCCAGTGGCGCATGAGCGGATGCTGGCGCGGGCGGCGGCGGGTGCAAGTCCGGGGTGCGCTGCCTTGACAAGTCGCCGCCGCAGGCGATGAAGGCGCGATGAGTCAAGACGTCCTGCCCAGCCTGTCGCAGACCACGGCGCTGATCCGCGCCCGCCGTTCGGTGAAGCCACCGGACTACGAGGCCGGGCGACCCGTG
>CAZSBO010000151.1:0-10045 GCA_964605265.1 uncultured Prosthecobacter sp. | reverse complement strand
ACGCCCTGCACATCGCCCACATCCCGGATGCCGCCAAGGAGCGCCTGGTGGTGGAACACCTCGCCCGCCCCGAGCAGCGACTCGACGCCGTCGTCCAGTGCGGCACCAACCTCAGCTTCAGCCGCGTCGCTGAGCGCCTCGAACCGCGACTCGGCATCCCCGTGCTGGGCATCAACGCCACCCTGCTCTGGTTCGCCCTGCGCGAGACCGGCATCGACGCCCCACTCGACGGCGGCGGCCGCCTGCTGCGCGAGTTTTGAATCCGCAGCCGCGGCGCATGACAGGTCGCTGCGGCTGCGCCAATCTGCCTGTCGTTTATCTTCCCAATCCCATGAACACCCTCGAAGCCATCCACGCCCGCCGCGCCATCAAGCACTACGATCCCGAGCACCGCCTGACGGAGGACGAAAGCCGCACGTTGCTCAACGCCACCCTGCAGGCGCCCACTGCCTTCACCCTGCAGCACTGGCGCTTCGTCGTCGTGCGCGACCCCGAGCTGCGCCGGCAGATCCGCGCGGTCGCCTGGGATCAGGCGCAGGTCACCGATGCCTCCCTGCTGGTCATCCTCTGCGCCGACCTCGGTGCCTGGCACAAGCAGCCTGAGCGCCTGTGGAAGGACGCACCGCAGGCCGTCCAGGACATCCTCGTGCCCGCCATCCAGCAGTATTACAACGGCCGCGAGCAGGTGCAGCGCGACGAGACGATGCGTTCCTGCGGTCTCGCCGGCATGACCCTGATGCTCGCCGCCAAGGAACTCGGCTACGACTCCTGCCCGATGGACGGCTTTGATTTCGACGCCGTCGCCCGCCTCATCGGCCTGCCCGAAGACCATGTCATCAGCTTCATGGTCGCCATCGGCAAGGGCACCCAGCCGGCCTGGCCGAAGCCCGGCCAGTTGCCCTACGAGCAGGTGGTGATCGACAACCGCTTTGCCTGAACCGCGCTTGGCAGGGCGGCGGTCCGGGCTAGGCTGAGCCATGGCCCGCCGTCCTTCCACCGCCGCCGTGCGCATTCGCGTAGAGGTGTTGCGCCTCGTCGGTCTCATCCCCCCCGGCCACTTCACCACCTACGGCGCCCTGGCCGTGCACATGAACGTCGCGCCGCTGTTTGTGGCCTCCGTCCTGGCGCGGCTGAGCGATGAGGAATCGGCCGCACTGCCCTGGCACCGGGTCGTCGCCGCCGGTCCCCGGATCAGCCTGTCCATGGCGCCCGAGTTGCGCCGCGAGCAGCAGCGCCGGCTCGAAGCCGAAGGCCTGCGCTTCGACGCCAAGGGCTTGATCTGCGAGGCCGATGCTCATTTCCACGTGGTCGGCGTGCGCCGCAACGTGCGCTGGAGCCAGGCGCCGCCCGAGCGCGGCGCAGGAGATGGGAGATCGTAGATGGGAGATGGAAAACCTGGAACCTGAAACCTGGAACCTGGAACCTGGAACTTGGAACTTGGAACTTGGAACTTCCGCCGTCCGGCGGCGGACGCTTCTTCCCGGTTGCAGGGAAGGCGACCCGCGCGAAACTGATCCTTCCCCATGCCGCTCGACCGTCTGCTGCTTGCGCTCTCCACCCTGGCCTTCCTGGCCGGCGTGGTGCCGGCCCTGCGCGCCCTCGCCAGTGGCCAGTGGCAGCACGGCCGTGGTGCCCAGCTCGCCGCCATGCTCGCCGGTTTTGCCCTGCAGACCGCCGCGGTCTACCTGCGCGGCCATGCGGTGGGCCAGTGCCCGATGAAGAGCCTGTCGGACATCCTGGTCTTCATCGCCTGGAGCATTGCCCTGCTGTACTTCCTGGTCGGTTCGACCTTCCGCGTCTCCCTGCTCGGCATGTTCACCGCGCCGCTGCTGGTCGCTATGCAGGGACTGGCCTTTGTCGTGCCGAATGCCTTTCCCGCCTACGCGGCCAAGGGCAAGATCGACGCCTTGGTCGAGATCCATGTCGCCCTCGCCCTGATCGCCTACGCCGCCTTCGCCCTCGCCTGTGTCACCGGCGCGATGTACCTGCTGCAGGAGCGCCTGCTCAAGCGCCACCTCATCGGCGGCCTGTTCTACCAGTTGCCGCCGATCCAGGGGCTGGCGCGCGCCATTCAGCGCATGGTGCTGCTCGGGGTCATCCTGCTCAGCGTCAGCCTGCTCGTCAGCCTGCGCCTGACCAACCCGGTGGCCGGTCCCAAGCTCGTGGTCGCCTGGGGCGTCTGGGGCCTCTACGCCCTCATCAGCCTGGTGATCTGGCGCCATGCGCTGTCGCCCCGGCAAACGGCCTGGCTGGCGGCGCTCGGCTTTGTCATCCCCCTGCTCTCCCTCTGGCTCGTCACCTGATCCATGCCCGAACCGACCGACACGAGCGAGCACCTGGTCTGTCTGGGCCTGAACTACCGCACCACCCCCGTGGAGGTGCGTGAGAAGGTGGCGTTTCCCGAGGCCCAGGTGCCGGTGGCGGTACGCGAAGTACTGGATCTGCCGGGGTTCAGCGAGAGCGTGGTGCTCAGCACCTGCAACCGCGTCGAGCTCTACGCCGCCCACCGCCTCGACGACAGTGCCGCGGCCCAGGCCGCCCTGCGCGAGCACCTGGTGCGACGCTTCGAACTGGCCCCCGATCAGGCCGAGGCGCTGGTCACCTACGGGCTCGGTTCCACCGAGACCGCCCGCCATCTCTTCCGCGTCGTCAGCGGCCTCGACAGCATGGTGCTCGGCGAGACCGAGATCTTCGGCCAGGTCAAGGCGGCCTACAAGACCGCCCACGAGGCGGGCAGCACCGGCCGCACCCTCAACAAGCTGTTCCAGCGCGCCTTTGCCACTGGCAAAAAGGTGCGCAACGACACCAGCATCCAGCGCGGCTCGACCAGCGTCGGCAGCGTCGCGGTCGATCTCGCCGAAAAAATCCACGATCTGCGCGAATGCCGGGTCATGCTCATCGGTGCGGGCGAGATGAGCCGCACCTGCGCACAGAGCCTGCTCTCGCGCGGCGCCAAGAGCATCATCGTCTCCAACCGCAACTACGAGCGCGCCGTCGAACTCGCCACGGAGATGAAGGGATCGGCGATCAAGTTTGATGAATGGGAGGCCTCCATGCATGAGGTCGACGTCATCATCTCCAGCACCAGCGCGCCGCACTTTGTCATCCACCCCGAGCAGATCCGTCAGGTCATGCGCAAGCGTCGCTGGGAGCCGCTGCTCATCATCGACATCGCCGTGCCGCGCGACGTCGATCCGCGCGTCAACGAGATCGAGGGGGTCTATCTCTATGACATCGACGCCCTGCAGGCGATCGCCGACGAGGGCCGGCGCGAGCGTGAACGCCAGCTCGCGGCCTGCGAAAAGATCATCGAGGATCAGCTCGACAAGTTTGGTCTTGGCGGTCGCTGAAGCGAGTCCGGCTCAGTCGTCGCGATGGACGTCGGGCGTCTCGAATTCGAGGCTGTGAATGCGCTGCGTCTCGTTCGGGGTGGTCAGCACCTTCCAGATGCACCAGCCGAACAGGCTGGCGACGGTGCCGACGGAGAACAGCATGACGAGGAGGCCGGCGGAGGTCATGGGCGGAAGGGGGGAAGGACAAGGGTTCAGTCGTCGTTTTTGCTCAGGCCCTGTTCGGCGCGACGGAAGGCGCGCGCACGGGCGGTCATCAGGCAGAAGAAGGTGGCGATCACGGCCACCAGGGCCAGGCTCAATTGCGCGGGCAGGCTGGCCTTGGCACCAAACAGGTCGGTGACGTAGTAGGAGACACTGCCGGCCGCGCCGGAGCTGAGGTCGATGCCGAGGATTTCCTGGAGGAACCAAAGGGCGAAGACACCGAGCAGGAAAATCGGGCAGACCCAGCGGATGATCGGCCGGAAAATCCACGGCACGCGCAGGGCCGCCCCCTGGTGGAGTTCGGCGAAGCCGCGGTCGATGCCCCAGACCCAGCCGAAGACCAGGATCTGAATCGTCGCCAGGGTGAAGATCAGGAAGGTGCCGACCCAGAAATCGAGGGTGTCGAGCGCCTTCAGGTCGCCGCTGAAGTAGACCACAAAACCGCAGCCGAGGCAGGTGAGCAGGCCGAGCAGGGTGACGGAGATTCGGCGGCCAACGCCGAGTGCCTCCTCGACGAAGGCGATGCCGGGCTGCAGCATGGAGATCGAGCTGGTGACGGCGGCGAGGAAGAGCATGAAGAAGAAGGCGCCGCCAAAGAAGTCGCCCGCCGGCATCTTGGCGAAGACGAGGGGCAGCACCTTGAAGCCGAGACCGACCCCCGCCTGGCCGGCGACACCGGCGACGCCGAGGAAGGCGACCGCCGCCGGCACGGTGATCAGGCCGCCGAGGCCGACTTCGCAGAACTCATTGGCGCTGCTGGCGGTCAGGCCGCTGAGTACCACGTCGTCGCTGCGTTTCATGTAGCTGGCATAGACGATGATGACGCCGAACCCGACCGACAGGCTGAAGAAGATCTGACCGGCGGCGGCCAGCCAGAGGCGCGGGTTGCGCAGTTGTTCGAGCACGCCGAACTCGCGCAGGACGAGACCGCCACCACTGGCGGCGACCTCGGCGCGCGCGTCTTCCAGGGCGGCGGCGCCGACGACCTCGCGCGGGCGTTCCCCGGGCTCCGGGGCGGCCTTCATTACCATCACCTTGGTCGGGTTCCAGAGGTAGCCGAGGCCGTTGCCGACGCTGTCGTGCGGCCGCGCCGGATCGGGGGCGCCGAGGGTGAGCACGCGGGCGAGGATGAGCAGGGCGAGCAGGATGAGCAGCGGCATGCCGATCTTGCACATCTTCTCGATGCCGCCGGCGATGCCGCGGTAGATCAGCCAGAAGTTGAAGATGAAGACCCCGATCAGCCAGGGCAGCACGTGGCCGGCGTCGAGGCGCATGGCCGTGCCGTCGCCGGCGGCACCGGTGAAGGCGGCGAAGCGGCCGACCGTTTCCTCCGCGTCCTTGAGTTGCAGGTTGCCAGTCCAGAAATTCGCCGCGTAGCCCAGGCACCAGGCCTCGATGACCACATAGTACATGTAGATGACCACCGGCACAATGACGCCGATGATGCCGGCGTACTTCGCCCAGGGACGGCGCACAATGGCGGCGAAGGCGCCGGGGCAGGAGTTGTAGCCGCGGCCGCCGGCATAGCGGCCCATCGCCCATTCCGCCCAGCCAATCGGCAGGCCGATGATGAGGAAGCTGATCGCGTAGGCGAGCATGAAGGCGCCGCCGCCATACTGGGCGGCGAGACCGGGGAAACGCAGGAAATTGCCCAGACCGACCGCGCTGCCGGCGACGGCCATGATGACTCCGAGACGCGATCCCCAGGCTTCTTGCGACGTTGACATGGGGGGCAGACTAGAAAGCCCCGTGCCAGGGCACAAGCCCCAAAATCCCGGGGTTGGAAAAGAAGATGAAACGCGCGGCCACCCGCGGCAGTCTGAGGCCTCATGCAGAAAGGCTTGCCCTGGGTCCTCCTCGCCGCCGCGGCACTCGTGCTGGCGTTGGCCCTGCTTGCCAATCTCGCCCTCGACACGACGGCGCCGCCGCCGGCGGTGGCGACCGCCAACTCGCGTGCACCGGTCCAGCGCGCCGCGCTCACACCCGGTCTGCGCGGCCCCGATCTGACCCAGCCGGCACCGCCGAGCGTGTTCGATGAGCTGCTGCGCCGCATCCTCGAGCTGGCGCGCACGTCGGGTGCCGCGCCCGACGAACTGCTGCTCAGCTTTGCCACGCCCGCCGACCTCGAAGCCTTTCGCGCCCGGGCCGCGCGCGCCGGCATCGAGCTGCTGCCCACCGATCCGCGCCTGCTCACCGCCCGCGTCCGCGTCGGCGACGGCCGCGCCCTCGCCAGCGAGCTCGCCGGCGGCGGCTTTGACCGCGTCGGCCCCAACTACCTCGCCTGGGTGCCCGCCCTGCCACGCCTGCCGGAGACGGATGCCGACAACGCCGGTGGCGCCCGCCCCTTTGGCAGCAGCGGCCTGGAGGCAATCGGCGCCGGTCGCGACCGCAGCGACTGGGGTCGCGGCATCACCGTCGCCGTGCTCGACACCGGCGTCACCGAGCATCCGCAACTGGAACAGGTGCGCCTGAGCCGCACCGACCTCGTCCAGGACGGCCAGCCGGTGGACGGTCACGGCACCGCCATGGCCTCGCTCATCGCCGGCAGCGACCCGGCCGAGGGCGGAGTCGCCCCGGCGGCGAGCCTGCTCGACATCCGCGTCGCCGATGCCAAGGGCGAAAGCACCACGGCCCTGGTCGCCCAGGGCATCCTGACGGCGGTCGATCAGGGCGCGCGCGTCATCAACATCAGCCTCGGCACAAACGCCGACGCGCCGGTCCTGCGGCGCGCGGTCGAATACGCCCTCGAGCGCGGGGTGGTGATTGTCGCCGCCGCCGGCAACGACCAAGCCACCGCCCTCGCCTATCCGGCCGGTTACACCGGCGTGGTCAGCGTCGCGGCGGTCGATGCCAATGGCGTGCAGGCCTTTTTCTCCAACTCCGGCACCGGCCTCGTGGTGGCCGCCCCCGGCGTCGGCATCGTCTCGGCCTACCGCGACAACCAGCGCGTCATCAGCAGCGGCACCTCGCAGGCCGCCGCCCTCACCAGCGGCGTCGTCGCCACCATGCTCGGCTGGGGCTACTCCGGCCAGAGCATCCTGAAGTCGCTCGCCGCCAACGCCAGGCCCACCGGCGCGCCCGCCGAGCAGACCGGCGCCGGTCTCGTGCAGGTGCCGCGCCGCTAAGTTTTGTTTGCACGCCCGCCGCGGCACTCCCAGCTTGGCGCGCATGACCCGCCTTCTTCTGCTTCTGCCGGTGCTCTTCCTGCTCGCCGCCTGCCAGACCACCGATCCCTATGTGGAGCAGCAAAAGCAGTACCGTCGCCTGGAGATCGCCGCGGAAGCTCCGGGCGACTACTACATCGGCCGCCGCTTTCACATTCCCAACACGCATTTCTGGGGCTACGTGCGCCGGCCGGGCGAGACCTGGGAGCAGAGCCGGCTCGTCGTGCTCAATGAGCGACTCATGCGCCAGCCCGATCGACTGCCGGAAATGCCGGCCGGCGACGGCCCCGCCTACGGCAGCGATCACAACCGCGAATACCGCCTCTGGGGCCACTACTCCGGCCGCCGCGTGTACGATCCGAACAGCAACATGGCCCTGCCCGAGTTCGTGCTGCGCCGCTACGAGGTGAAGCGCGAGTCGCCCGGCTGGCTCTTCCAACCGAAGGAGCGCTTCAACGGTCGCCAGCTTCTGCGCGGGGAGCCGGGGTCAACGCCCTGACGGCCGCCGCCAGCGCGTCGATCTCCGCCGGCGTGTGCGCGGCGGTGAGGGTGACGCGCAGCCGTGCGGCGCCGCGGGCGACCGTGGGATAACGGATCGCCGGCACCAGGAAACCGGTATCAAGCAGGCGTTCGGCCGCGTCGAGCGCCGCGCGTTCATCACCGAGAATGACGGGCAGGATGGCGGCGGGTGGCGACGCCACTTCGAGGGCTGCGGCGAGGCGGTCGACATTCGCGCGCAGCCGTGCCCGGGCCGCATCGCCTGCGTCGCCGGCGGTCCAGGCAAGCGCTTCACGGGCGGCCGCGGCCAGGGCTGGCGGCGGCGCGGTCGAGTAAATGAAACTGCGCGCGCGGTTGACCAGCAGGTCAATCACGGGTTGCGCTGCCGCCAGGTAGCCGCCGCTCAGGCCAAGCGCCTTGCTGAGCGTGCCCATCTGCAGCTCGATCCGCCCCTCCAAACCCGCGGCCGCCGCCAGCCCGCGCCCCTGCGGGCCGAGCACGCCGACGCCGTGCGCCTCGTCGACCAGCAACCAGGCGCCGTGGCGTTCTTTCAGTTCGACGATCTCGCGCAGCGGCGCGGTGTCGCCATCCATGCTGAACACCGACTCGGTGACGATGAGCACGCGGCCGCAGGCGCCGGCGAGCAGGCGCTCGAGCTTGCCGAGATGGTTGTGCGGGAAAACGCGGATCGTCGCGCCGCTCAAGCGCGCGGCATCGACCAGGCAGGCGTGGCTGAGTTTGTCGAGCAGGATCGTGTCGCCCGGGCCGAGCAGGGCCGGCAGGGTGCCGAGAGCGGTGGCATGGCCGCTGGCAAAACTGAGCGCCGCCTCGGTGCCTTTGAAGTCGGCCAGTGCCGCCTCCAGTTCGGCGTGGGCGCGCGTCGTGCCGGTGACCAGGCGCGAGGCGCCGGCGCCCGCCCCCCAGGTCTGCACGGCGGCGGCCAGGGCCGCGCGCAAAAAGCCGGAGCCGGCCAAACCGAGGTAATCGTTCGAGGCGAAGTTGTGCAGCGTCCGGCCCGCGCAGACGACACGGCCCTCGGCGGCGGGCTCCAGCACGCGCAGCCGGCGGCGCAGGCCCGAGGCCTCGAGATCGCCCAGCGCGCCTGGCAGATCCCAGTTCACTCCTTCAGCCTCCGCTCGACGATCTCGTCCTTCTCCACACCGAGGGTCACGGCCTTCTCGTAATGACGGCGCGCCAGCTCGATCGACGGCGGTTTCTGGTCGAGGTAGAGCAGGGCGAGGTTGAAATGGGCAACCCCGTACTCCGGATTGAGTTCGATGGCGCGCAGCAGGGCCGCCTGGGCGGCATCGGTCCAGCCGAGGTTTTTTACGGCGATGGCGAGGTAGTTGTGGGCGCGGGCATCGGCCGGATCCTCATGGATGGCGCGACTGAAGGCGGAGATGGCGAGGTAGAGGTCGCCCTTGCCCGAGTGGATCAGGCCGAGCGCGTTCCACGATTGACCGAGCCGTGGATTGAGTTTCACCGATTGCTCGAAGCACTCTTGCGCCGCCTGGGTGTTGCCGGCCTGCTGTTCCACCGCGCCGAGGTTGGCCCAGGCGAGGGCGTTTTTGGCGTCGACCTGCAGCATCTCCTGGTAGGCGGCGCGGGCGGCCGCCCAGTTGCGGTCGCCAAAGGCCTTGGCCGCCTTTTGGGCCAGGATGGCCGTGTCCGGTGGCAGACTGCCGGCGATCTCCGGCGGCGCCAGGTTCAGCGGTGGCACCGCGGGCTTGTCCTGGCCGTGGGCGGCCGCACTCAGCAGAACAGCAAGGAGGAGGAGGCGGAAAGGGGACACGGGGCAGTTTCACCCAGTCGTGGGCCGCGTGCAAAGGGAAGGCGGCATGGATCGGCGGAAAATGCGCAAAACGGCTTGCATTCCCACAGGCAGGTCCGACTGTTCGAACGAACAAAACGCACGACCATGCCCCGAGCCGCCCGCAAAATCACCGACCGGCAGCACGAGCTGCTTGAATACCTGCGCAGCTACCAACGCGAGTACGGCGTCATGCCGAGCACGCGCGACATCCAGAAGCACTTTGGGTTTGCCAGTCAGACGGCGGCGATGAGCCACCTGCGGGCCCTGGAGAAAAAGGGCGTCATCCAGCGCCACTCGCACAAGGCCCGCGCGGTCGTTTTCCCGGAAGATCTGGGCCGGGCGGAGATCGTCGATGTGCCGGTCTACGGCAGCATCGCCGCCGGTTATGGCGAGATGCAGGAACAGCAGGCCGACGGCTCGATTGCGGTCGATGTGCAAACGCTCGGCCTGCGCAAGGGCGCCCGGGTCTTCGCTCTGAAGGTCCGCGGTGAATCGATGATCGGCGCCAACATCTGCGATGGCGACCTCGTCATCGTCGAGGCGCGCGAACCGCGGCCGCGCGACATCGTCGCGGCCCTGATCGACGGCGAAACCACGCTGAAGCGCTACCTCGTCAAGGATGGCCGCCCCTACCTGCAGGCGGAAAACCCCGCCTTTCCCGACCTGATTCCGGTCGCCGAGCTGCAGGTGCAGGGGGTCATGCAGACCCTCATCCGTCAGGCCGGCCGCAGCTGAGCCGCGTCCGCTTCAGAGCTTGTCGCCCAGCACGTACTTGCGCGCCATCTTGAGCACCTCATCGCCATGCTCCAGCAGCGGTGATTTTTGCTTCGGTGGCGGCAGCGGCGTGACCGCCGCTCGGCCCGGATCATAGGGCTTGATCTCCGGCAGCGGAATCGGTTTGGCACCTGCCACCGCGGGGGCGGATGTGGCGGCGCTGGTCGGCGCAGCGGCAGGCGCGGGGCTGCCCGGTGGCGGCGGCGGACCGACGGCGGGTGGTGCCGGCGTTGGAGCCGACG
>CAZSBO010000150.1:0-10054 GCA_964605265.1 uncultured Prosthecobacter sp. | reverse complement strand
TTGGCGGTCTGATAGCCGGCATCGGCCAGCCAGTGGGTGACCGGGCGCACGCCGGGCGGCAGGCGAAAGGCGTCGTCGCGATGCGCGCGCATCGGGTGGGTGTCCGTGGTCGTCTGATACATCCCCGTGAAAAAGGCCGAGCGACTCGGCGCGCAGGCGGGATTCGTGGCGATGACCTGGGTGAAGCGCATGCCGCGCGCGGCAAGCGCGTCGAGGTGGGGCGTGTGGGCGTCGGCCGCGCCGTAGCAGCCGAGGTCATGGCAGAGGTTTTCGCCAATGAGCCAGAGGATGTTGGGCGGCCGGGCGTCGACGGCACCGACGAGGACCAGCAGAAGCAGCAGGCGTTTCATGCGTCAGGGGCGGGTGATCCAGCCGAGTTCAGCCAGGAACGTTTCCATGCGCTCATAAGTCCGCTCGACATACGGCGACTTGTTGAAGAAGGAGTGCGGCTGGTCCGGATAACCGACCACCTCGCAACGGCCGCCGAGTTCGGTCACGCGGGCGGCGTAGGCGCGTGCGCCGGCAATCGGCACCGTCGTATCGGCCTCACCATGCAGGATGAGGGTTGGCGGATGCCCCTTGGCGACATGCTGGAACGGACTGAAGGCGCGCAGTGCGGCAACATCGGGCAGGCCAGCCGCCTCGGCGGCGCGGGGACTGTTGAGCTGCAGCGCCGGATTGAACAGCACCAGCGCCGCGGGCTGGAGGGGCACGCGTAGATCGTCGCCGGCCTCGTCGGGGCCGGCGAGCGTCGCCAGCGTCGCGGCCAGATGCCCGCCGGCCGAACCGCCGCCGGCAGCCAGGCGCGCCGGGTCGACACCCAGCTCTCCGGCATGCGCGCGCACCCAGCGGAAGGCGCTGCGCGCATCCTTGACGCAGTCGGCGATCATCACCCCCGGCTGCGAGGTGAGTCGGTATTGCACGCTGAGGGCGACCATGCCGCGCTCGGCGAGCTTGGCGCTCTGGCGGGAGAAGGCGGAGGGCGAGCCGGCGCGCCAGGCGCCACCGTGGTAAAAGACCACCGCCGGGCGACGGTCGGAGGCCTGCCAGCCCGCCGGCTTCCAGATCCAGACCTGCAGGTCGGCGTCGCCGAGTGTTTTGTAGATCCGCTTTTCCGCAGGCTCGGGCAGGGACGCGGTCTTGCGTCGGGCGGGTTCAGCGGCGTGGAGCAGCGTTGCAGCCGATGCAAATCCAAAAGCGGTGGCAAAAAGAAGGCGACGTGAAGACACTCCCTGTTCACGTGATCGGGGCTGTCGTTATTGCGCCAAATCGCCGTGCTGTCGCCCCCTCAATCCACACGGTACATGCGATCATCGTAGCGCCGGCCGTTGGCCTGCCACCAGCGCTGGGCTTCGGCGGCGTCACGGAAGGGCTCGGTGCGGGTATCGGCAAGCCGCAGCATGAGCTCGCTGATGGCCTGCTCGCGGATGCCTTGATCCTCGGATGCCAAGGCGCGGATGAGGGATGGGATCGCCGCCTTGACGTTTTCCCGGGTCAGTTCAAGGAAACTGTCGGAACGCACGGTGGCATCGGCCGAACCAAGTCCGTGCTCGAAAACGGGGATGCGCACCTCGGACTCCTGGTCGCGCACGAATTGCAGCGAGGCGGAACGCACCTCCGCATCGGGATCCTCAAGGCCCCGGACAAAGGCCTTGATCTGCGATTCACCGCTGTTGCCGACCAATTTTTGCAGGGCCTCAATGCGCTCTTCCGAGCTAACACGAGCCATCTGGTGCAGGACGAGCTCGACCAGCACCTCGGTGTCCTCATGACTGCGCGCGTCCTCCAGAACCTCGTCGCGCGCCGCAGCGTCAGCGGCGTCCTCCAGCTGACGGATCCAGTCGGCCAGCCGTCGCGCCTGCTCGGGGGTGAGCCGCAGGGCACGGGCCTGTTCGACAGCAGCCACAGGCGAAGTCCCAAGCGCGGCGCCAGAACCGACACCGGCCTCGGCAACCGTCGGTGGAGCCGACCGCCCGGGCTCGACTCGCTCCTGCGGTAGCGGAGCCGGCGGGCCCGCCTCAAGCCACCAGAACAGCAGTGCCGCGACCCCGAGGGCCGAGGCCAGCAGGACCGGCCAGAAGCGCCGGGACGAAGATGATTTCATACCCGCACTGCTGGCCTGTCCCGGCCACAATTCAATCGTAAACCTTGATCACGTGACGGGTGCCACCCAGATCGAGGGTGAGATCCATCTGACCGGCATCGTTGATGCCGACGCCCAAGCCGCCCGTGGCGTTGTTGTTGGCCCGGCTTTCGAAGATGCCGAGCGCGATGATCGGATAAAGCTGGTTGCGATACCAGACGTTGCGTCCGGTGTACTCGACCACCTCAAGACCGGCACCGCCGGCCATGTCGCGCAGCACCGCATGCGTCAGCCCCGGTGCAGAGGAGGCCACGCTGAGACCGATGTTGCCACCGGGGCTGACCGTGAAACGGCCAATTGCCGTCACCTGATGGCTCGCCAGCGGCGCCGGCAGGGAGCCGCCCTCGCGCAGCACCAGTTGCAGACCCGTTGCCGCACTCCAGCGGCAGACGAACTCATCTGTGGCCGCATTGGCACCGCGCAAATAGGCCCGGAACACCAGGTCGCCATTGTCGACCACGTACGTGTCGAGGAAACGGTCAACCGGCAGGCCTGTGCCCGGGATCACCGTGACGCCTTCCTGGACAACCACGCGTCCGGTTCCCGCTGCATCGACCGCCACCAGCACCTGATCGGAAGTCTTGCTACCGGACATCAGGCCGAGAACCGCATGATCGCCGCCTGTGCCGCGCGACACCGTCTGCAGGTTGTTCCACTTGCGCCCGCCGGTGCCAGGCACCACCAGACCGCGGCGGACCACGATGACCGGATCGCCGCCAGCATCGAGGTCGATCGACAGAACGGCTGAGTTTTGCGAGGCCAGCGTGCGCTCCCTGCGATTGGCAGGGTTGCCCTGGAAGCTGGCCACGAAGGCGGCACCACCACCACCGGCAACCACCTGGTTCTTGATGTTGCCATACCAGGCGTTGGGCAGGCCCGTCGCGCCCACCAGCCCGGGCACGGCCTGGCCTTCAAGGGCCAGGCAAGTCATCCGCCCGGCATCCTCGCACCAGATGCCCGTGTCGTTCTTGGCATTGACGCCGGCTCCGGAGCGTGTGTTGCCGAAGCACAACACGCCGTTGTCATCCACAACCGGAGCACCGAGCAGGGTCTTGAAGACCCCACCCTCCGCCACGGCATCTCCCGTTTTGCTCAAGATCGCCATGGGCGGCACGCCAATGGTGCCAAGGCCGTTGTCGGTCGTCAGGAAGGCCGTGTTCAAGCGGCCACTCGCCGAGAAGTTCTCGCGAACCACGGTGTGACCATTGGGCAGAAGCACCAGATTCTCGAAGAAGCCGCGCATCGTGCCGAGGCCGGCAACAACTTGCCCCTCGCGACCCAGTACCGTCATCGTGCCGCTGCTATCGGACATGAGGAAGGCGTCATTGGCGACCGTGACACTGCCGATGTTGAGGTAGGCGAAGAACTTCATCGTGATGCGGCCGCTGGCATTGATCGGCCCGGGCATCGGGCGGTAGATCTCGCCGCCAACGGGCAGACCCACCACCCCCTCGGACGAGGAGAACGGATAGCTGCTGACGAAGCTCTGGATTGGACCGTACACCAGCTCGACGCTGTTTTCGGCGACCACCCGGTAGTAATAAACCGTCTCGGGCGTCAGGCCGGTCAGCAGCTGGCTGAATTCAACATCGTCACTGCCAGCACCCAGATTCTGGTGTGCGGTCGACGTGAGTCCGGAGCCCAGGGTTGGGTCGGTCGAGTACTCGAACCAGGCCTCCGTGCTGGCGCCTCCGGGATTGACCTCGCCGATCAGCGTCGCTTTGTAGGCCGTGACGTTTCGAACACTGGCACTAACAACCACCGGCGCCGACACCCCATCGTCGTCGAGTTCAGCGGGATACCCCATGTCGGTGGGATCATTCGGATCGCCATTGGTGTTGGAGCTGAGAAAGATGTCGCCGGTGCCGTCATCGACGATCGTGCCGGCACCCACCGTGTCACCACCACCGGTGTTGACCGCCGTCAGCGTGAAGGTCTCGGCGTCCTCGAACACGGAAGGCGCGTCGTTAAAGATGGTCACACGGACCAGCAGGCAACCCGCCTCGCCGTCGAGGGTGGCGCCGACCCGCGGAATGACGACATAGCTGCCGTCCACATAGGGGCGCCAAGCTCCGTAGGTCGTGTCGCCATTGTCATACAGCGGGTCGTAGTATTCCAGAGTCGTGCCGGTATCGGCGCCCAGTTCAGCGTCGCCGGCGCCATAATCCGCACCGGTCTCACCGAGATCGAGACCGACGAGTTGACCCTCAATGCCGCAGACCTTGAACACCGCAAACGGCGAGGCCTCGTTCACCGTTGGGCTGGTCACCGTAAACAGCCGGTCGTCATCCAGACGCTCGGGATACCCCGCATCCCCCGGTCCATTCGGATCGCCATCCGTGTTGTCGGCCAGATAAATGTCACCCGTGCCGTCGTCGACAATCGTGCCAACTCCATCCGTGTTGGTGCCGCCCGTGTTGCCCCCTGACAACATGAACGTCTCAGCCCCCTCCACATCGCCGTCGCTGACCAGCGCCACGCGCACCAGCAGGCAGCCCGCCTCGCCGTCGAAGGTGGCACCAACCCGCGGAATGGCGACATAGCTGTCATCCGCATAGGGGCGCCAGGCGCCGTAGGTTGTGTCGCCATTGTCGTACAACGGATCGTAGTATTCCAGCGTCGTGCCGGTATCGACTCCCAACTCGGCATCACCGGCAGCATAATCCACTCCTGTCTCGTCGAGTTCCAGACCCACGAGCTGCCCCTCGATGCCGCAGACCTTGAACACCGCGAACGGCGAAGCCTCGTTCACCGTCGGGCTGGTCACCGTCAGGGAGCGATCGTCATCCAGACGAAGACCCGCCGCCGTCAGATCACCCGCACTGGCCGGTGTCGTCGCGTCGCCGATCCAGTAAGAGCCCGTGCCATCGTCACGAATCGTGCCTGTGGCCGTCTCGGAGACACCGTGGCTGTTGCTGACCTTGAGCTGGAAGGCGTGCGCGCCCTCGTTTTCCGCGTCGGACGTGATGCTCGTGCGAACCAGAAGGACGCCACCGGCGGGAAGAGCCACAAAATCGCCGTCCGAGTAATTCACCCAGTCACTGCCGTCCCAGTATTGAAGACCGGGACCGTAGTCCAAGCTCGTGGCCGTGCCGGAAACCCATTCCAGCTCAACCTGCTGCCCGGCCTCGCCGCTGACTGTGAAAACCGCATAGGGCGAGCCCTCATTGACATCGATGTTGGCAACCGTTGGCACGGCCGCCACGGCGAGCGTCATGCTGTCGAGATCCTGCATGGCGCCGTCGTCGACGGCGAGCAGCGTCAGGGTTTCGTCACCCGAGAAAGCGCTATCCGGCGTGTAGGACAACGAAGCCAGCGCCGCATTGATCTGCGTCTGCGTGCCGTAGAGCGTGATCCCGGAAGTGCCGTTTTCGGTCACGTAGGCCGAGCCGTCAGCCGCCGACTGATAGTAGATCTTGGCGCCTCCGGCGAGGGTGATCACCCCCTCGACAGCGTCATAGCTGGAACCGGTCTCATCGAGATGGAGAATGCCGTTCTGCACCGTCAGACGCAGCGAGGAGAGATTATCATCCAGGTCAGCAACCGCCAGGGCATCGCCACCCGTGAAGTTGAACACCTCACCCGCCTCAAGGGCCACCGAGGCCGGCAGGGTGTTCACCGGCGCGTCGTTGCTGCCGGTGATGGCAACCGTGAGTGTCGCTGTTCCGGCGAGACCGCCGGCATCCTCGACCTCGTAAGTGAAGACATCCGGAGCGGGCATCACCTGCCCTTCCCCAAGCGCGCGCACCGCCGCATTCGAGGTGTCGAGCAGATAAACATAGCTGCCGTCGGCCCCCAGGCGCAGGGTGCCGTAGCTGCCCGTGAGTTCCGTGTAACTGCTGGTCGAAGTGCTCGCCGGCGCCACGGCTTCACCAGAGACAAGGGAAAGGTCCACGCTGCCGACGGCAACGCGGGTCACCGTCTTGCTGTCGCCGGCATCGACGTCGGTGTCATTGACCAGCACATTGCCCGAGGGATGGAAGGTGGGCAGATCACTGGCCGCGGTCGTGTCGGCGATCGCCACCGGTGCGTCATAGGCACCCGCGATCGACACCGTGACAAGTCCCCAATCCACCATGCCGGCAACCGAGTTGAGCATCTGGTACTGAAAGCTGTCGTCGAGGCTTTCACCGTCCTTCAATGCCTCGACCGCAGTGTCGCTGTTGTCGACGACATAGAACGAGGAACCATCGGCCTTCAGATACAGATCGCCATAGAGCCCCGTCAGCTTGACATCGTAGAGCCCGCCACCAGGCGCCGTGACGCTGTCGGCAGTGAGGCTTGTGGCCGTGCCAGTCTGCGCCGACTTGGCGGCCGTGATCGACAGCGAACCGCCGTCCGGCGTGTCGTCGTTGTCGAGCAGACCGGGGCCCGAAGCCGCCGGGTTGGTTCCGGCCGTGGCATTGGCCACACCGCCCGACTCGGCGGCAGCAAGGGAGTCGGCAACGGCATCGGGATCCTGCGAGCTGGAGCCAAGAACCGTGATGTACAGCACGGCATCACTGGTGGCGGCCTCCAGGTCGCTGATGCGGTAGGTGAAGGCATCAACCCCCGATTCCCCCTGAAGGATCTCCGGGTTGTTCGGGGTGGGCGTGTAGACATAGTCGCCATCGGCCTCAAGGGTCAGCGTGCCGTAGCGGCCGGTGAGGCTCGTGCCCAGCGGGGCCGTGAAGGTCAGCGCCGTGGCGGACAGGGCGGCCGACTGACTGAGGGTGATGCCGTTGGTCTTGCCATCCACATCGTAGGTGACGCCGGCGACCGTGGTGCCGATTGCGATCCCGGAACCCGAGACCATCATGTCTTTCACAATGACACCCGTGAGGCTTGCCGTATCGAGAGCGATATTGGTGCCGCTCGAGGTCGAAGTGCTCGCCACCAGGGCGGTGCCACCGCTGCCGCTGCCGTCGGCCTTGAGGGCGAAATAGAGGGTATCGCCATTGTTGATGGCCACGGTCGGAGTACCGGACAAGGTGATGCTGGGGGTGATGGTCGCCACCTGGACCTGCGCGCCGCCAGATGTGACCATCGCGGCGCCGCGCGTGCCGGTGCCCGTGTCGTACTGATAGACATAGTAGCCGGCTTTAACGTTGGCTGTGGTGCCGGAGATGTTGAGCACGGTGGACGACACGGTCGTTCCGGTGGCGCCCGCGACGAGACCGGTGAGGGCGAGGTTCTCACCGTAGCGATCGACGTCGCTGTCGTTGGGCAGGACACTGCCCTCAGCCTTGTAGCCCAGGGTGTCGGTGCCGTCATAGGCCGTGGCATCGGTGCGCAACGACTCCTTGGCAAAGTTGTAGTCGTCGGCGGCAATGGGCGTGTCATTGGCGCCGTCAATCGTCACCGTCAGGACCGAGGTCGAGGTGTTGCCCCGATCGTCGGTGATCGTGTAGGTGAAAACATCCTGCAGTTCGTCCGACGCAAGGCGCAGGGCCTCAACAGTCGCGTGAGCCTCGTTGACCGTGTACGTGTAGGCACCTGTCGCTTCGATGGCGAGCGAACCATACAAACCCGCGGCAGTGACACTGCCGGAATCCGGCACTGCGGTCGGCGAGGCGGTCGCCGCTGTGTTGATGACCGCAGTCACCCGGACACCGCCGACCGTCTCGACGAATAGGGGCGGAAAAACGCTGTCATCGATGGAGTAGTCCGTGCTGGCGCCGCTGTCATTGGTCAGCAGGTTGCCAATGGCATCACTGCCCGGAACGGCATTGTTGAGACCGCCGGCCTCGACCGCGGTGCCGGCGTCGGCCACCGCGGCGGGTGAACTGACTTGAGGCAACTGGCTGTTGAGGAAGGCCGCCACGGGATCACTGCTGGTCTTGATCGTCTGACCCGACGCAAACGTGCCCGAAATATTGATGAGAATCGTTTGCGCCGGCGACCCGGTGTCCAGCGGGTCTGCGGGATTGGGATAAACGTAAAACTGGCAGGCGATGACGTTGCTGCCGATCTTTACAAGCCGGGTGACTTCTCCGTAGAAAGAGGCGGTCACCTCATTGCTGGCATTGATCGCGTAATAGGTGCCGCGAACGTTGTTGCCTGAAAACCAAACATCCCAGGAGGGATCGGAGACAAAGAGATATTTTTCACCGGCGATGGGTGAGCCGATCACCATGGTGTTCGACTCGAGATCCTGATTGCCCGTAATCAAAAAGGCCTGGCCATTGAACTGAACCGAAGCCGCGTTCAGGCCTGTCGTGGCCAGTAGCAGCAGGCCGATGGCGAGACAGCTCTGCAGGAGGGAGTGGAATGAAAACGGGCGCATGGGTGTGTAAAAACAGCCTGCACATTATTCTTATTCGCACTATTCATACAGAGAAAATTATTGATTTTTATTATGCTTTCAATAATTACCATACAATTTCGAGCCAATGGCACGTGCCCGACCATGCTTGGCATGTGGATGGCGACGCGCAGCTTCTCAATCCACACGATTCGTGCGCACGGATTGCCGCGGTGCGGAGCGCACCTCCGCATCGGCATCCTCAAGACCTCGGGCGTAGGCCTTGACTGCGATTCACCGCTGTTGCCAACCCGTTTTGGCAGTGCCTCCATGCGCTCTTCCGAGCCGACACGGGCCAGCTGGCACAAAACGACTTCGACCAGCACCTCGGTATCCTCATGGCTGCGCGCGTCCTCCAGCACCTCGTCGTGCGCGGCGGCAGCGCTGACGGTTCCGATTCAATCGACCAGAACAGCAGTGCCGCCACCCCGAGGCCAAAGCCGGCAGGACCGGCCACAATTCAATCGTAAACCTTGATCACGTGACGGGTGCCACCCAGATCGAGGGTGAGATCCATCTGGCCAGCGTCGTTGATGCCAACCCCCAAGCCGCCGGTCGCATTGTTGGTGGCCCGGCTTTCGAAGATGCCAAGCGCGATGATCGGATAAAGCTGGTTGCGATACCAGACGTTGCGTCCGGAGTACTCGACCACCTCAAGACCGGCACCGCCGGCCATGTCGCGCAGCACCGCATGTGTCAGGCCCGGCGCAGAGGTGGCCACGCTGAGACCGATGTTGCCACCGGGGCTCACCGTAAAGCGGCCAATCGCCGTCACCTGCACACCTGCCAGCGGCGCCGGCAGCCCTGCCCCCTCACGCAGCACCAGTTGCAACCCCGTCGCCGCACTCCAGCGGCAGACAAACTCATCCGTGCCCGCACTGGCACCGCGCAGGTAGGCCCGGAAAGCCAAGTCGCCATTGTCGACCACGTAGGTGTCCAAGAATCGATCCACGGTCAGTCCCGTGCCAGGAATCACCGTGACGCCTTCCTGGACAACCAGACGACCGGTTCCCGCCGCATCAACCGCGACCAGCACCTGATCGGTCGTCTTGACGCCGGACATCAGGCCGAGAACCGCGTGATCGCCGCCGGCGCCGCGGGACACCGTCTGCAGGTTGTTCCACTTCCGACCGCCGGTGCCAGGCACCACCAGACCGCGGCGGACCACGATGACCGGGTCGTGACCAGCGTGGAGATCAACCGACAAAACAGCTGAGTTTTGAGCGGCCAGCGTGCGCTCCCTGCGATTGGCAGGGTTGCCTTGGAAGCTGGCCACAAAGGCGGCACCACCGGCACCCACAACCACCTGGGTCTTGATGTTGCCATACCAGGCATTGGGCAGACCCGTCGCACCAACCAGCCCGGGCACGGCCCGACCTTCGAGGGCCAAACAGTTCATGTGGCCGGCGTCCTCGCACCAGATGCCTGTGTCATTTTTGGCGTTGATGCCCGCACCGGAGCGTGTGTTGCCGAAGCACAGCATGCCGTTGTCATCCACAACCGGAGCACCGAGCAGGGCCTTGAAAACTCCGCCCTCCGCCACGGTATCGCCTGTTTTGCTGATCAATGCCATGGGCGGCACGCCAATGGTGCCAAGGCCGTTGTCGGTCGTCAGGAAGGCCGTGTTC
>CAZSBO010000149.1:9654-10194 GCA_964605265.1 uncultured Prosthecobacter sp. | reverse complement strand
ATCCGCGTCACCGTCTGGAACGAGTTTGTCCACGAGCGCCAGAACCCCGAGGTTGCGCGCCTTTACCCGCGCGGCATCCACGGCGCGCTGGCGGAGGCGTTTGAGGCGGAGGCGGATTTTTCTGTGCGCACGGCGACGCTCGACGAACCCGAGCAGGGCCTGCCGCAGGCGCTGTTGGACGACACCGATGTGCTGCTCTGGTGGGGGCATGCGGTGCATGAGGCCGTGCTCGATGAAACCGTGACACGGGTGCAGCAGCGCGTGCTGGCTGGCATGGGTCTGATTGTGCTGCATTCCGGGCACTGGTCGAAGCTGTTCAAGCGTCTCATGGGCACGAGCTGCGCGCTGTGCTGGCGTGAGGCGGGTGAGCGCGAGCGGGTCTGGGTGGTGAACCCGGGGCATCCGATCGCCGCCGGTCTCGGTCCGTGCATCGAGATCGAGCAGTCGGAGATGTACGGCGAGCCCTTTGGCATTCCGGAGCCGGACGAACTCGTGTTCCTGTCCTGGTTCCAGGGCGGCGAGGTCTTCCGCAGTGGCGCC
>CAZSBO010000149.1:0-9644 GCA_964605265.1 uncultured Prosthecobacter sp. | reverse complement strand
TCTATTTCAGTCCGGGCCACGAACTGTATCCGATCTACCACCACCCGGACGTGCGCCGCGTGCTCGTCAATGGCGTGCGCTGGGCGCGTCCGCAGGGACGGGCGGCGGACACACCGCGGCACGTGCCGGTCGGGCAGGCGCGCGAGCGGATCGAGGCGCGCGGTGGGACGTTGCACGCGGCCGATGGCCGGTTGGCGACCTGAGGCAAACCCCTCCCGGGTCTTGGTGGCGTCCCAAACGCCTTGGCATGCCATTGCGTGCATGCCCATCGGGCTGGCCGAGTGCCGCGAAGCGCATCCCCGCAAAACAAAACACCCGGCCTTGCGGCCGGGTGTCGGAAGGCTTGGAAGCCCGATCAGGCGAAGATGTCGATGACCGGCACGCCCTTGTCGCCCACGGTGAAGGGGCGATTGGACGGGGACATGACGACTTCCTCGGTCGGCAGGCCCATGGCATGGCCAATGGTGGCCACGAAGTCCTGCGGGGTGGTCTGCTTGTCGGCCGGACGGGTGCCGTCCTTGTTGGTGGCACCGTAGGTGAAGCCACGCTTGGTGCCGCCGCCGGCGAAGACGGTGGAGTAGGCAAGCGGGTAGTGGTCGCGGCCGTCGTTTTCGTTGATGTTCGGTGTGCGGCCGAACTCCGAGCCGAGCACGACCAGCGTCGAGTCGAGCAGACCCTTGGCCTCAAGATCCTGGAGCAGGGCGGAGAAGCCGGTGTCCAGGGTCTCGCCATTGTTGGTCATGGCGGTGTCGATCGTGTTGTGGTGGTCCCAGCCGCCCATGCGGACTTCGACGAAGCGCACGCCACTTTCGACCAGGCGGCGTGCCAGCAGGCAGCCCTGACCGAAGGAGTTACGACCGTACTTCTCGCGGGTTTCGGCGGATTCCTGGCTGAGGTCGAAAGCCTTGAGGTCCTCGCTCTTCATGATCTTCATCGTCTCGTCGTAGAACTCGTTGTACGACTTCACGGCCTCGGTCTCGAAGCGCTTGCGGAAGGCGCCGTCGAACTCGTTCATCAGGGTGATGCGCTTGTTGAACATCGAATCGCTCGTGGTTGGGCGGATGTTCTGCAGGCCGGCCTCGGGGTTCGAGATCGGGATCGGCGCCATGGCGGGCGGGAAGAAGCCGGCGCCCGGGTAGGCGCTGCCGCTGTTGACGACGACGCTGTCGGGCAGGGTGACGCCCTGGATGCGGCCGAGGAAGTGGCTGGCCCAGACGCCCATGAGCGGATGGACGATCGTGCCGCGCGGCTCGTAGCCGGTCTTCATGATGTAGGTGCCGGAGTCATGCACGCCGGTCTTCGAGGTCATCGAGCGGATGATGCTCAGCTTGTTGGCGTTCTCGGCCAGCTTGGGCAGGTAGCCACCGAGGAAGTCGATGCCTTCCGCCTTGGCCTTGACCGGGTCGCTGAAGCCCTTGGTGTCGCCAGTCTTCGGGTCGAAGGTGTCGATGTGGCTCATGCCGCCGCTCATCCAGAGGTAGATGACGCGCTTGGCCTTGCCGAAGCCGGGGGTGCCGGGGCCGGTAACCACCTTGCCTTCGGCTGCCTGCATCCTGGCGGACAGGCCGGGCAGGAGGGAGACGCCGAGGGTGGCGCTGGCTGCCTGCATCATGAAGTTGCGGCGGCTGAGTTCGTCGAGTTTGAGAAGTTCGGATTTCATGGGATCAGGAGGGTGGGAGGTTGCGGGGATTACTGGACGAAGATGAATTCGCGGGTGTTGATGAGGGCCCAGATCATGTTGCTGTAGCCTTCCTCGCCGGAGGAGCTGAGTTCGCGCTTGGCGATGTCCTTTTCCTGCAGGGTGGGGCGGCGGTTCATGATGCTCATGAACATGCGCTCGACCTTCTCGGAGGGATCCTTGACCTTGTCCATGTTGCGGAAGATGAGGGAGTCGCGGCTGGTCAGCATCTGCTGGGCCTTGCCGTTCATCATCATCAGCACCTGCGGCACGTTGCCGATCACGACGCTGCCGTCGATCAGGTCGCGGGCCGACTGACCGAAGTCGGCCAGGAAGTGGCCGCCGGGGGCGGGCTGGACGATTTCGTTCGAGCGCAGCAGGCGCATGCCCTCGTAGGAGAGGATCTTGCCGGGGCCGTCGGCGGCCGGGGTTTCGGTCTTGGCGGTCTTGGCAGCGGAATCCATCATCATGCTGTCGTCGCCGGCCATTTCAAGGCCGCCACCCATGAGGGCGCGCTCCTTCTCGGCCATGCGGCGGTAGGCGTCATACTTCATGAGCACGGTCTGGGCGTCGACGGTCTCGAGGTTGAGGTCGATCGACTTCGAGTAGAGGTCCTGCAGCGGGGCCTTGTAGGCGTCCGGCTGGCCGAGCACGAGGGTCATGTAGGAATCCCAGGCCTGCTCGGCGCTCATGCGGCGCAGCATCGGGCCCTGGAAGTAGTACACCTCACCCATGGCGATGTCTTCGGTGGTCGCCTCCGACTGGTAGGCGCGGGTGTTGTAGACGATGCGCATGAATTCCTTGAGGTTGAATTTCACGCGCTTCATTTCCTCGGCCAGGTGCTTGAGCAGCTCCGGGTTGGCGGAGTTTTCCGGATCGTCGATGTTGGTGACCGGCTCGTTGACGCCGGCCCCGAAGGCGCGCTTCCACATGCGGTTGGCGATGGTCATCGCGAAGCGCGGGTTCTGCGGGTGGGTCATCCAGGCGGCGAAGGACTCGCGCAGGCGCTCCTCCTTGCCCTTCGACTGCTTGTAGGCGGGGTTGCCCTTGTCGGCAGAGGACCAGGTGACAAATTTCGGCGCCACTGGATCGCCAGGCTTGCCGTCCTTGTACTTGTAGTCATGCGGCAGGCGCAGGGAATTTTTGTCCATGTCGCGCACGACGTAGGTGTTGGCGCCCATGTAGGTCTGCACACCGTTGCGGATGCGGCGCATGTCGAGACCGGCTTTTTCGACGATCTTCTCAATCTCCGGCATGATCTGCTGGTTGCGGTAGGGCGCGCGCGTCGAGGTGGCGCCGAAGAACGAGGCCATCTCGTAGAACTGCATCTGCGTCCAGTCGGCAAACGGGTGGTCATGGCACTGGGCGCAGGCGACGTCCGTGCCGAGGAAGACCGTCAGCGTGTTGGCGAGGTTGTCGAGCGGCATGCCGGCGTCGCGCAGCAGGTAACCGGCCGCGCCGTTGTGCCACATCTTGCCACTGGCCGTCATCATCTCGTGCACCATCTGGTCGAAGGGACGGTTCTGGGCGATCTGTTCCTTGACCCAGTTGATGTAGGGCGTGCCGCGCAGGTTGGCCTGGTCAAGGTTGTCCTTGAGGCGGAGCATCTCGCCGAAGTAGTTGAACAGGTGCGCCTTGTAGCCCTCGGAGTCGAGCAGCATGTCGATCAGGTCGGCACGCTTCTTCGGGCTGCTGTTCTTGATGAAGGCGGTGGCTTCGTCATAGTTCGGAATGCGTCCGGCGATGTCCAGGTAGACGCGGCGCACGAACTGCTCGTCGTTGGCCATCGGGTTGAACTGGGTGATCGGCGCCTTGCCGTTCTTCATGCGCTCGGGGTTGGCGCGCACCAGGCCCTTGGCGACCAGTTGGTCGATCTTCTGGGCGGCCTGGGCGACGGTGGCGTTGGCCAGCATCTGCGGCTGGCCCGAGGTTTCGGCCGGCACGGCGGTTTTGGCGAAGGCCTGGTCTTCGGCCGAGAGGCGTGCCAGTTCGAAGCGGTGGGTGACGCCGTCCTGGGTTTGCAGGACGATGTGCTCGCCGTCGATCTGGACGAGGCTGGCGGTGACCTGGCGGCCCTGGACGTCCGTCCAGGTGCGCAGTTCCGCGGCGGAGACGGCGCCCAGACCTGCGAACAGGAAGGCGGCGATGAGGTGGCGTTTGGGTTTCATGATGAAGGGAGAGGGGTGGGCTTGTGCGCCAACTCCGAAACGGCCTGAAGGCGGCTTCATTAGGGAAAACCAAAAAAATGCGCCCCGGGTGCCGAACGGCGCCCGGGGCGGGTTTAAATCAGTTCAAATGAACAGCTATTGAATCAGCCGGGCAACAACTCGCAGTTGACGCGGCCGCTGCGGTCCATCTCGCCGAGTGCGACGGCGCCTTCGCCGATCTTGAGGACCCGGCGCGCGTGCTTGGGATCGACGATGGCGACCCAGCCGATGCCCATGTTGAAGGTGTCCCAGGCGTCGGCCGGATCGGCGTGGCGGAGGATCTTTTGGGCCATGTCGTTCTGCCAGTGCGGAACCTTTAGGTGGCAGCCGAGGCCGCGCTTGGTGAAGATGCGGCCAAGGTTTTCGACCAGGCCGCCGCCGGTGATGTGGGCCATGGCGGCCGGTTTGATCTTCGCCTTGCGCAGGCCCTGGCACTGGCGGTGGTAGAGCAGGGTGGGGGTGAGCAGGGTGGCGGCGTCCTTCTTGTTCAGACGGATGTTTTCGCGGGCCAGGATGCGCCGCACCAGGCTGAAGCCGTTGGCGTGGAAACCGGCGCTCGGCCAGCCGATCAGGACGTCGCCGGCCTTGATTTCGGCGGGGTTGAGCACGTCGGCCTTCTCGGCGGCGCCGATGGCGAAGCCGGACAGTTCGACCATGCCGTCGAGCACGGCGCCGGGCATCTCCGCCGTTTCGCCGCCGGCGAGGATGCAGTTGCAGTCCTGCAGGTACTCGGACATGCCGGCGATGATGCGTGCGAGCTGGCGCTTCTTGATCTTGTTGACGCCGATGTAATCGAGGAACAGCACCGGGTCGGCACCGGTGGTCAGCACGTCGTTGACGTTCATCGCCACCAGGTCCTTGCCGGCGTTTTCGAGCAGGTCGTGCTTGAGCAGCAGTTCGAGCTTCGTGCCGACGCCGTCGCAGCCGGTGAAGATCATGGGCTGCTTGTAGCGGCTGAGGTCGTAGCCGGCGGCAAACAGACCAAAGGCATTGGCCAGCTTGCGCTTTTTCTGGGTGGCCTTCACCAGGGCGCCGATGTCGTCGACGAAGGACGCCGCTTCATGGATGTCGACGCCGGCCTGCTTGTAAGTGTGCTTGGACATGGGGAGGATCGCCGGGGCTGCGGCGGCACTTGAGATAGAAGCGGCGCGGCGCGGATGCAAGTGCGGCTTCGCCCGGCCGCCGCCGGCTTTTCGCTTGAAGCGGTCGCCGGAGCCGGCTAGCTGCGGCCATGGCCGCGCCCCGATCCGTCACCCTGCTGCTGGTCGACGACCACTTTGTCGTCCGCAGCGGTCTGGCTGCCTCCTTGGAACTGGAGGACGACCTGCGTGTGCTCGGCGAGGCCGATCGCGGCGAGTCGGTGATTGCCGCCTACGAGCGCCTGCGCCCGGACCTGGTGCTGATGGACCTGCAACTGCCCGGCATGTCCGGCATCGAGGCGACCGCCGCCCTGGTGCGCGCCCATCCGGGTGCGCGGGTGCTCATTTTCTCGACCTTTGCCCGCGACGACGAGGTGCAGGCGGCGCTGCGTGCCGGTGCGCTCGGTTACCTGCAGAAATCGTCCTCGCGCGACGACCTGCTGCGCGCGGTGCGCACCGTCGCACAGGGGGGGCGCTACCTCTCCGAGGAGCTGGCCCGCCGCCTCGACGAGCGTCAGGCCGAGCCGGAGATCACGCCGCGCGAGCTGGAAATTCTCGCCCTGGTGGCGCAGGGCAACGCGAACAAGGTGATCGCGGCCCAACTCGGCATCGGCGAGGACACGGTGAAGCAGCACGTCAGCCGCATCCTCGCCAAGCTGAAGGTGCAGGACCGCGCCCAGGCCACTGCCGAGGCGATCCGCCGCGGTCTGGTGCGGGTTTGAGCGGGCATCCCCCGAAAGTGGGGTGTCGGCCCGCGTGAAAGGCGGGTGCAGCGCGCGTTGGTACGGAAAGCTTCTTTCCGCATGACCCGAGCCCTTCTCACCCTCTTCGCCCTCACTGCCACCGCCTGGGCCGCCAGCGACCCCAAGGAGGGGGCGCAGAACGACTCCACCCCGGTGCCGGTGGTGGCGCCCGTGGCCAAGTGGACGTTTGACGGCAAGGAACCCGGTGTGCTCAAGGGCAAGGCCGCCCTGCAACCGGTGGGCCCACAGAAGCCGATCTACCCCGGTTTCCCGGCCGGCAACCCGGCGCTCGCCCTGGATGGCAAGGAGGGCTTCCTGCAGGTGGCCGAGAAGGATCTGCCCGGGAAGAACCTGCGCTTTGGCAACGGCGACACGATCACCCTGGAGGCCTGGGTCAACGCCGAGCAGCTCAACAACGGCAGCTACGTCTATTTGATCGGCAAGGGCCGCCACAAGAACAAGGGTTTTAGCGCTGAGAACCAGAATTGGGCGCTGCGGCTCAAGGGTGAGGGTGGCGAGGCGCGGCCCTGCTTCCTGTTCCGCAGTCGCACTGCCGACGGCAAGGAAAACTACCACCGCTGGGTGGCCAAGGAGGGATTTACCCCCGGCTCCGGCTGGCATCACGTGGCGGTCAGCTACAGCTTTGGCAAGCCGAAGAGCATCAGCGCCTGGGTCGATGGCAAGAAGGCCGCCGGCGGCACTTGGGACATGGCCGGTGAGACGACCGAGCCGCCGGTGAGCGACGCCGATGACATCCTGTTCGGCACCGGCAACGGCGGCGGCGCCGGCAACACCCTCAATGGCGCGCTCGACGAGGTCGCCGTGTACCGCGACCTGCTGCCCGAGGTGACCCTAGCGCAGCGCTATGAGTTCAATCCGCCGCCGCCGCCCGTGGACGCCAAGAGGCTGCCGCGCGGCCGCGTGGTCGTGCAAATCTGCGAGCAAGGCGTGCCCGCCAAGAACGCCTGGCCGGCTTTCCCTCCGCAGCCAACCGAAACCTATGAGGAGGACGTCTTCGGCCTCTTTGAAGTGCCGCAGAAGTACGTCGACACCGGTGTGCGCGGCGACCGTCCCAATCCCTACCTGCTGCGCGTCGCCGGGGGCGTTCAACTGCCGGCCGGCAAGCACCGCCTGCTGGTGCGCGGGCGCAGCGCGACGCATCTGCATGTCGACGGACAGTTGCTGGTCGACATCGGCTTTGCCAAGGCCGACAGCGGCGGCCATGGCCGCGTTGCCGAGCAGGACGAATACCTCAACCTCGGTCCTGACTTCCGCTTTGCGCCGCCCGGCACCCAGGAAAAGTGGGTGGAGTTCGAAAGCGCCGGTGGCGAGCACCTGTTCGTGCTCGAACAGATGGTCGGCGGCGTGGTCGGCAGCTCGAAGAAGCGACCGGAGACCGGCGAGATGGTGGTCGCTGTTTCGCTGCAGGGCAGCGAGACCTGGAGCCTGCTCAGCCCGGGTCAGCGTCAGGTCGCCTACACGGATGCCGGCTGGGCCGCCTATGAGAAAGAACGCCGCACCCGCTTGACCGCCATGAACACCGAGCGCCGCGCCCAGGTGCGTGCGCAGCATGACGCCTACTGGGCCAAGCGCCGCGCCGCCGCCGCCGAATGGCTGGCTGCCACGCCGGACGTGCCGGTGCCGGCGCCGACCGCGGAGCTGCCGGCGCCGACCGCGGAGCTGCCGGCGCACAATGCCGTCGATTACTTTCTCAACGCCAAGATTCGCAAGGTTGCGGCCCAGGTCGAGGCGGCGCGCCAGGACGGCGTGCACTTCTACCGCGAGGTGCTGCCCATCCTTGAGCAGAACTGCTTCAGCTGCCACCAGGGCGGCAAGGCCAAGGGCGAGCTCAGCCTCGATTCACTGGCCGCCGTGCTCAAGGGCGGCGAGTCCGACGGCCCCGCGGTCACGCCCGGTCATCCGGACAAGAGCTCGCTGCTCGCCCGCGTCACCAGCGACGACGAGGACTTCATCATGCCGCCGAAGGGCAGCCCGTTGACGAAGGACCAGATCGCCGTGCTCGAGCGCTGGATCCGCGAGGGCGCGCACTGGCCGGAACTCGACGTCGACCGCATTGAGATCACGGGCCTGACCGACGACCTTGCCTTCCTTCGCCGGGTCAGCCTCGACACGGTGGGCGTTGCTCCGACCCTGGCCGAGATCGAGGCCTTCCAGAAGGACACGCGCCCCGACAAGCGTGCCCGGGTCATCGACCGCCTGCTCGCCGATCCGCGCTGGGCCGACCGCTGGATGGGTTACTGGCAGGACGTGCTGGCGGAGAACCCGAACATCCTCAATCCGACCCTCAACAACACCGGTCCCTTCCGCTGGTTCCTGCACGAGGCCCTGACCGACGACCGGCCGATGGACCTGTTTGTCACCGAACTGCTGCGCATGGGCGGCAGCGAGCGCTTTGGCGGGCCGGCCGGTTTTGGCACCGCCTCGGGCAACGACGTGCCGATGGCCGCGAAGGGCACGATTGTCAGCACTGCCTTCCTCGGGGTTGAGATGAAGTGCGCGCGCTGCCACGACGCCCCCGCTCACGTCAGCAGCCAGCAGGATCTGTTCGAGCTGGCGGCGCTGATGGCAACCAAGCCGCTCGATGTGCCGGCGACCAGTAGTGTGCCGATGGACAAGCTGCACGAGGGTGGCCGCAAGCCGCTCATCCAGATCACCCTGCAGCCCGGCAGCAAGGTCGAGCCGAAGTGGCCCTTCGAGCGTTTTGTCGCTGCGGAAGTGGGCGAACGCCTGGCTGAGGATCCGAAGAACAGTCGCGACGTGCTCGCCGCGCTGATCACCGCGCCGCAGAACGAGCGCTTCGCCCAGGTCACCGCCAACCGTCTCTGGCAGCAGTTCATGGGCCGCGGCCTGGTGGAACCGGTCGAGGACTGGGAGCGCGGCAAGCCCACCCATCCCGAGTTGCTCGCCTGGCTCGGCCGCGAACTCGTGCGCGGCGGCTACAGCCTGAAGAACCTCAGCCGTGTCATCCTCAATTCGCATGCCTACCAGCGCGCCACCGACGCCGAATTGAAGGCGCCCAGCCCGCTGTTCGCCGCCCCGGCCCCGCGCCGCCTCGCTGCCGAGCAGATTGTCGATTCGCTGTTTGCCGCCACCGGCAAGGCGATGAAGACCGAGGAGGTCAGCCTCGACATCGACGGCCGCCGCGACCTGAAGAATTCGATCTCGCTCGGTCTGCCCGAGCGCGCCTGGATGTTCGCCAGCACCAGCAACGAGCGCGACCGCCCCAGCCTCAGCCTGCCGCGCATCCAGGCGGTGTGCGACGTGTTGGAGGCCTTCGGCTGGCGTCCCGCCCGCCAGGATCCGGCGAGCAGTCGTGCCACCGATCCCAACGCCCTGCAGCCGGCCATCCTCGGCAACGGCACGGTGGCCGTCTGGCTGACCCGCCTGAGCGAGGACCACGGCATCACCGAACTCGTCCTGCGTGAGCAGTCGGTCGAGCAGCTGGTTGATCGACTCTTCCTGCGCCTGCTGACCCGCCTGCCAACCGCCCAGGAGCGCGAGCTGTACGTCTCGCACCTGCGCGAGGGCTACGACCAGCGCCGTGTCGAGCCGCGCCCGGCGGAGGCCGGCCCGCGCTACCCGGCGAAGTACGTTTCCTGGTCGAACCATCTCGATGCCGAGGCGAACGCCCTGCGCATCGAGGAGGAGGCGGCCGCCCGCCGCGGCGATGCGCCCAGCCCGCGCCTCGATCCGGCCTGGCGCACGCGCATGGAGGACGTCCTCTGGGCCGTGCTCAACGCCCCCGAATGGGTCTTCGCCCCGTGAAATCTGCCAACCTTATCGCTTCTCCCCCTGTCCAAGCCATGACTGCCATGACACGCCGCCGCTTCCTGCAAACCGCCGCCGCCGCCCCGCT
>CAZSBO010000148.1:0-10215 GCA_964605265.1 uncultured Prosthecobacter sp. | reverse complement strand
CCCAATCTGCAGTTTCTGGTCAATGCTGCCAAGGCCATCTTCACCCTGCTCGACATCTGAAGCCATGAGCGCCCCGCCCGCCGCCAAGATCTCCGTGCGCGACCTGACCCTGGCCTACGGCTCCTTCGTCGTCATGAAGGACCTGGAGTTCGACGTTCAGGAAAAGGACATCTTCATCATCATGGGCGGCAGCGGCTGCGGCAAGAGCACCCTGCTGCGCCACCTCATCGGCCTGCGCGAGCCGGCGCGCGGTGAGGTCCTGTACGACGGTGCGAGCTTCACGGCTGCCGGCCCGGCCGAGCGCGAGCGCTTCACCCGCCGCTTCGGCGTCATGTACCAATCCGGCGCGCTCTGGTCCTCCCTGACCCTGGCGGAAAACATCGCCCTGCCCCTCGAGGAATTCACCTCCCTGCCCGCCCGCACGATCCGCGACATCGTCTCCTACAAGCTGTCGCTGGTCGGCCTGGCCGGCTTCGAGGACTTTTACCCGAGCCAGGTCAGCGGCGGCATGAACAAACGCGCCGGCATCGCCCGCGCCATGGCCCTGGATCCCGACATCCTGTTTTTGGACGAGCCCAGCGCCGGTCTCGACCCGCTCAGCGCGCGCCGTCTCGACGACCTGATCCTGCGCCTGCGCGACAGCCTCGGCTCCACCTTCGTCATCGTCACCCACGAACTGGCCAGCATCTTCGCCATCGGCAGCAACGCCGTCTTCCTCGACACCGCCACGCGCACCCAGGGCGCCATCGGCCCGCCTTGCCACTTGAGGGACCACTCGGAAAGTGCCACTGTGAGGAGCTTTCTCAACCGCGGCGCCGAGTCCGCACCGGAGCCCCGCCCATGAGCCGCAAAGCCAGCCCCACCCTGATCGGCGTCTTCACGCTGATCGCCCTCGTCGCCGCGGGCATCTCGGTCGTGCTGCTCGGCGCCGGCCAGTACTTCCAGCGCACCCATCGCATCCTGCTGCACTTCGACAAAAGCGCCATGGGCCTGCTGGTCGGCTCCGATGTCCGCTTCGGCGGTGTCCGCATCGGCCGCGTCGCCGAGATCAGCGTGCTCGTCGACCACAGCAACAACCGCAAGATCATCCCGGTGATCGTCGAGCTGGAGGAAAAGGACCTGCGCTCCGTACGCACCACCCACGGCGACGGCCTCGACTTCACCACCGCCGCCGGCGTCAAGGAGGCCGTCGATCAGGGCCTGCGCGCCGGCATGGTCCAGCAGAGCCTGCTCACCGGCATGCTGTACATTGAGTTCGATATCGTGCCCGACCAGCCCGGCTTCGTCTACAAGGGTGGCGGGACCGAAGACTTGCCGGCCGTGCCAACCATTCCCGCGGAGATCGACAAACTCATCGCCGATGTCGCCGACGGCCTCAAAAAGATCAACTCGCTCGACCTCGACGGCATGCTCGGCGACGTGCGCAAGCTGCTCAACAACGCCGACCGCCAGCTCGCCGCGCTCGACATGAAAACGATCAGCGACAACCTCGTGCAGGTGACCGCCGACGTGCGCGGCATCACCGGCAACGACAAGGTGCGCACCGGGCTCGACGCCTTCGAAAAGGCCCTCACCGAACTGCGCGCGCTCGCCGCCAAGCTCAACGAGGGGGTCGATCCGGTGCTTGATGACGTCAAGAAAGTGCTCACCCAGGCCGAGACCGGCATCGCCGAACTCGGTCGCGCTGCCGCCGAACTGGCCAAGACCAGCAACCCGCGCGGTCCGGTGCTGCTGCGCCTGCAGGCGGTGCTCGACGAGACCGAGCGCGCCGCACGCGCGATCAAGGAACTGGCCGAGGACTTGAAGCGCCACCCGAACTCGATTCTGGTCGGCAAGGAACCCAAGGGGGACAAACGATGAACCTCCCGATTCGCCCTTCTAATGCCGGGCAGCCCTACGCGGCGCGCCCCCAGGCCGCGGCGACATGGTCCTCCGCGAACCAGCAAGCCTGGCAGGCGGGCATGGGCCTGCTCGCCGTGCTGTTGCTTTCCGCCTGCGCCCTGACCCGGCCGGTGCGCGACACGGCTTCCCGGCATCTGCTCGACGCCACCGTGCCCGCCCGCGCGACGACAGCCGCCCAACCGTCGCTGGCCGTAGCCAAACCCACCCTCTCCGCCTACCTTGACCGTCCCCAGCTCGTCGCCCGCGGCGCCGCCGGCGAACTGCGCGTGCTCGACGAGCAACTCTGGTCCGAACCGCTCGACGCCGGCATCGCCCGCGTGCTCGCCACCAACCTCGCCCGCCTGACCGGCTCGGGCGCCATCCTGCCCGCCAGCGGCTTTGTCGCCCTCGACTACGACCGCCTGCTGGAACTGCGCATCGAGCGCTGTGAACCCGGTCCCGACGGCAGTCTCGTGTTCGAGGCGGCTTGGAAACTGCAGCCGGTGACCGGCCCCGACACCTCCTTTCGCAGCTTCCGCACCGTCGTGCCCACCGGGGCCACCACAGCAGCCGCACAGATCGCCGCCACCAACGAGGCTCTGGCCCGTCTCGCCCGCGCCATCGCCGCCAAGCTCTGAGGCCCGGTCCAACTCCGCGATTGCATCGCGCGCCGGGTTCGTGGCAAACTTCAAAAATGCACGAAGCAGGCGCACGCCGCCCGTTGAAATCCCGGGGCACGGCCTGGGCACAGGCCCTGTCTCGGGCCCTGCTCAAAACCGGCCTGCGACCCAACCAGGTCTCCGTGCTGAGCATCGTCTTCGGCGCCGCTGCGGCCGGTTTTCTCATCTGCCCCGAGCCCCCCGCCTGGTGGCACTGGCTGACGGCCGCGGCCTGCATCCAACTGCGCCTGCTCTGCAATCTGATGGATGGCATGCTCGCGGTCGAGGGCGGCCTGAAAACACCGAATGGCGAATTGTACAACGAGTTCCCTGACCGGCTGGCGGACGTGCTCATTCTGGCCGCGCTCGGCCTGGCGGATGGCACGATCCTCTCCGAACGACTCGGCTGGCTCTGCGCCGGCGGCGCGGTGATGACTGCCGCCGTGCGCCTGCATGGCGCCGCCCTGACCGGCGTGCATGACTTCCGCGGCCCCATGGCCAAGCCCCATCGCATGGCCCTGGCCACCGCCGCCTGCCTGTTGCAAGCGGGACTGCAGCTGACCGGCTCACCCGCCATGCCACTGACCTGGCTGCTCGGCGCCCTGCTCGCCGGCATTGCCCTCACCCTGGCGCGACGCCTGCGCGGCCTCTCCCGAACCCTGCACACCCGCCAACCATGACGCGCCGCCTCATCGCCGGCCTGACACGGCTCGCCACCGGCGTGCGCCGGCTGGCCGCACCGCCCCAGGGCGACAGCCCGGCCGTCTATTACGCCAACCACGGCAGCCACCTCGATTTCGTCGTCATCTGGGCCGCGCTGCCGACCGCCGCGCGCGAACAGACCTCACCCGCCGCGGCCGAAGATTACTGGGGCCACAACGCCCTGCGCCGTCGCATCGCCTGCGACCTCTTCCAGTCCGTGCTCATCCCGCGCGAGGGCATCACCCGCGACAACAACCCGCTCGACCGACTCGGCGAGGTGCTGGAGCGCGGCCGCTCGCTCATCCTCTTCCCCGAGGGCACACGCCGCAGCGACGGCCAGGTCGGCGAGTTCAAGGCCGGCCTCTACCATCTGGCCCGGCGCTTCCCCGGCCTGGCGCTGGTGCCGGTGCATCTGGAAAACCTCAACCGCATCCTGCCCAAGGGCACCCTGCTGCCCGTGCCGCTGATTGCCCAGGCCCACTTCCGCGCACCGATTCGCCTGGAGGATGGCGAGACCAAAACCGATTTCCTGCGCCGCGCCCGCGCCGCCCTGCTCGACGAACCCGCCGCCTGACCGCCATGGACCGCGACCTGCAGCTTCTTTTCGGCGTCGTGCTCGCCGTGCTCGTGCTCGCCTCCGCCATCGGCGCCCTGCTCGCCGTCCGCGCCCGCAGCGAGACGATGCGCGCCACGGTCGCCAACCTCAACGCACGCACCCGCTCCTGGTGGGTGATGACCGCGGTGTTCGCCGCCACCCTGGCGCTCGGACCGATCGTGACGACGCTGCTCTTTGCCGCCCTCTCCTTCCTGGCCATGCGCGAGTTCATCACCCTGACGCGCACCGAACGCGCCGATCACGCGGTGCTGTTCTGGGCCTTCTTCGTCATCCTGCCGCTGCACTACTTCTGGGTCGGCGCCCGCTGGTATGGCATGTTCAGCATTTTCATCCCGGTCTACGCCTTTGTCTTCATCCCCTTCCGGCGCGTGCTGACCGGTGAAACAGCGGGGTTTCTGGTGAACACCGCGCGCATCCAGTGGGCCCTGCTCGTCTGCGTGTATGCAGTCAGTCACATCCCCATGCTGCTCGCCCTGCCCCTGCCGGGCGGTGAGTCGGCCAACGCCCGACTGCTGTTTTTCTTCGTGGTGACCGTCCAGCTCAGCGATGTCCTGCAATACATCTGGGGCAAGACCTGCGGCCGCCGCCCGGTGGCCCCGAGGATCAGCCCGCACAAAACCTGGGAGGGCACGGTCGGCGGCATCGCCAGCGCCGTGCTCGTCGGCACCGCCCTGAGCTGGGCCACCCCCTTCTCCCCCTGGCAGGCTGCCCTCATGGCCCTGCTCATCTGCCTCGCCGGCTTCTTCGGCGGCCTCGTGCTCTCCGCCATCAAGCGCGATCTCGGCGCCAAGGACTGGGGCGGCAGCATCGCCGGTCACGGCGGTTTCATGGACCGGCTCGACTCGCTCTGCTTCGCCGCGCCGCTGTTCTTCCACCTCACCCGCTTCTACTTTGGCGCCGAAACCCCGCCGCCCGACTGGCTGCTGCGCCTGCTCGGCCGCTGAGCCTCCGGCACACCCATGGAAAGAACCCCCGCGCCGCGGCCGATGACCTCTGCTGCCGCTGCCAGGAGGCACCGGCGCGCCCGCTCCGTCATGACCACCCTCTGCTCCCGCCTGCTCCCTGCCGCCCTGCTGTCCTGCCCCACCCTGCTGCACGCGACGGAAGCCGCGCCGTCTGCAGCGCCGGTGCACGGGCTGATCTGGATCGACTGGGTCGTGGTGGCGTTGTACATGGCGACCACCCTGTTCATCGGCTGGCGCTGCTCACAGGGCGATCGCACCACCAGCTCCTACTTCATCGGCTCGGGCCGGATGAACCCGGTGCTCATCGGCATCTCCCTGTTCGCCACCCTGCTGAGCACCATCACCTACATGTCCCTGCCCGGTGAAACCCTCGGCAAAGGGCCCGCCTTCATCACCAACTACCTCTCCTACCCCTTCATCTTCGTCGTCGTCGCCTTCGGCCTGCTTCCCCTGTACATGCGCCACCGCGTGCAGAGCGCCTACGAACTGCTCGAGGAACGCCTCGGCCTCAGCGTCCGCCTGCTCGGCGCCAGCCTCTTCCTGCTGCTGCGCCTGGTCTGGATGTCTTTGATGATCTACCTCACCTCGAACGCCATCGCCATCATGGCCGGCATCGGCGAGGAATGGGTGCCCCTCATCGCCGCAGTCAGCGGCCTGGTGACCATCATCTACACCTCCATGGGTGGCCTGCGCGCGGTGGTCATCACCGACCTCATGCAGACGGTCCTGCTGTACGGTGGCGCCCTGCTCGTCATCGGCACGGTGACCGTGAAAATGGGCGGCTTCTCCTGGTTCCCCACCGAGTGGCGCGGCAACTGGGACCGCCAGGTGGTCTTCAGTTGGGACTGGTCGGAACGCGTCACGGTCGTCGGCTCCATCCTCTCGGTGTTCTTCTGGGTGGTGGCCACCATGGGCGGCGACCAGGTTTCCGTGCAGCGTTTCATGGCCACGGAGAACATCCGCGCCGCCCGCCGCGCGCTCGCCGTCCAACTCGGCATCAGCATCGTCGTCGGCCTCACCCTCGCCTGCGTCGGCTTCGCCCTGCTCGGCTACTTCGAGGCCTTCCCCCAACGCCTCGGCGAGGGCCTCGACCTCAAGCAGAATGCCGACAAGGTTTTCCCGCACTACATCGCCTTCCACCTGCCGCCGGTCATCTCCGGCCTGGTCGTTTCCGGCCTGTTCGCCGCCGCCATGTCCAGCCTCGACTCCGGGGTCAACTCCATCACCGCCGTCGTCATGCGCGACTTCCTCGACCGCTTCGGCTACGGGGCGAAGAGCGACGCCGAACACTTCCGTCTCGCCCGCTGGATGGCCTTCGGCATCGGCGCCGTCGTGGTGACCGGCAGCACCTTCATGAAGCATGTGCCCGGCAACTTCACCGCCGTCACCGGCAAGACCGTGAACTTCTTCACCGTGCCGATCTTCTGCCTCTTCGTCTTCGCCCTGGTCATCCGCTTCGCCTCGCCCATCGGCGTCTGGATCGGCACCGCCTGCGGCGTCATCGCCGCCGGCCTGATCGCCTTCTCCGGTCCGCTCTTCGTGCCCGGCTTCGATCCCAAGACGATGAACGACCCGGTCAGCTTCCAGTGGATGCAGCTCGCCGCATTCCTGGCGACGATGATCGGCGGCTGCCTCGGCAGCCTGGTTTTCCCGCGGCGCGATGCCGCGAAAAGCCCGCGCGCGTGAGACCCCTCACCAGCCGCGCGGCCCCTGCTCGAACGGATCCGGGGGCGGCGGCGGCGGCCCGAGCTCGGGCTGCTCCAGGATGGTGGCAAATTCGAAGTCGATCAGGCAGAAGCGGCCGTCGGACGCCCGGTAGGTGACATTGCGCAGGTAGGGATCCTCGTGGCGCACGCCGTACTGCTCGAGCTCGGCGTAGATTTGGCGCAGCTTGTCCTCGGTCATGTGGTCCACACGCTGGCCGCAGTTGGTCGTCACCAGGTACAGCCGCTCCGGATCCGCCTCAAGCACGCGCGGCACGAAGGGACAGGCCATCTTCTCCAGATACTTCAGCACCCGCAACTCGTGCTCGAAGCGCTCGCGCGCCTGATGCCCCTTGAAGGTCTTGTGGACCCGGCCGTCATAACCGAGCCGGACCATGGCGCGGGCGGTGTTCTTGGCTTCCTGCATGGAAGACGCATTAAGGCGGCGGCAGCACGCTCGGGCAAGCGGTCAGGAACGGAAAAACTTCCCGAAAAACCTTTCGCTTTTGGCACAACACGTGCTTTTTCCTTCTGGCGCGCGTCCGGATCTCCATTCCGGCCCAACCGAACCCCGAACCCAACAACCATGGCCAAATACAAACTCGAATACATCTGGCTCGACGGCTACACGCCGGTGCCGAACCTGCGCAGCAAGACGCAGATCAAGGAATTCGCCAGCTTCCCGACCCTTGAGCAGCTCCCGAACTGGGGCTTCGATGGCAGCTCCACCCAGCAGGCCGAAGGCCGCAGCTCCGACTGCGTGCTCAAGCCGGTCGCCGTCTATCCGGACAGCACCCGCAAGAACGGCGTCCTGGTCATGTGCGAAGTCATGATGCCGGACGGCGTCACCCCGCATCCGTCCAACAGCCGCGCCACCATCCTCGACGACCCGGACGCCTGGTTCGGCTTCGAGCAGGAATACTTCCTTTACCAGGACGGCCGCCCGCTCGGTTTCCCCGAGTCCGGCTTCCCCGGCCCCCAGGGCCCCTACTACACCGGCGTCGGCTACAAGAACGTCGGTGACATCGCCCGCCAGCTCGTTGAGGAACACCTCGACCTCTGCCTGGACGCCGGCATCAACCACGAAGGCATCAACGCCGAAGTGGCCAAGGGCCAGTGGGAATTCCAGATCTTCGGCAAGGGTTCCAAGAACTGCGCCGACCAGGTCTGGGTCGCCCGCTACATCCTGCTCCGCCTCTGCGAAAAATACGCGGTGGATGTCGAGTTCCACTGCAAGCCGATCCGTGGCGACTGGAACGGCTCCGGCATGCACGCCAACTTCTCGACCAAGCACCTGCGCGAAGTCGGCGGCAAGGAGTACTTCGAGAAGCTCATGGCAGCCTTCCAGAAGAACATGAACGAGCACATCGCCGTCTACGGTCCCGACAACCACCTGCGCCTCACCGGCCTGCACGAGACCCAGTCGATCGACAAGTTCACCTACGGCATCGCCGACCGCGGTTCCTCGATCCGCGTGCCGCACAGCTTCATCAACAGCGGCTACAAGGGCTACCTGGAGGACCGCCGTCCGAACTCCCAGGGCGACCCCTACGCCATCGCCTCGCGCATCCTCCGCACCATCGCGGAAGTGCCGACCGCCTGAAGCGCGCCGTCAGCCCCCTGACTCCCCACAAACGCCGCCTGGCAACAGGCGGCGTTTTTTTTGCGCCGCGGCAGCGGTTGCCAACCTCTGGGCTCCCGCCCCCTCCACTGCCCCTCGCCGCCGAAACACCAACCATGCCACTGTCCCCGCGGGTCACCGCCACGCGCGACAGCACCGCCCCACCTTGACATTCCGCCCGCCAGCGCGATGTTTGAGTTTCGCCACGCGGGTGTAGTTCAATGGTAGAACACGAGCTTCCCAAGCTTGATACGTGGGTTCGATTCCCATCACCCGCTCCACGTTGAGAATCAACGAGCGCCCAAGGCTGCACCAGGTGCTCTCCACCACAGTCTCAACCTGGCCGACCCTGCGCTGCGGTTCCCAAAACTTCGACGAGTTTTCGAAAAGTCCCCGCGGCGCCCCCGCCCTCGCCGCCTTGACAGGGTTTCTGTGCCGGTCACGCTCCCCCCATGCGAATTCTCCTTCCAGCCCTCGCCCTGTCGGCCTTCCCCTACCTTGGCCTCGGCGCTGAGGCGACTTCGGTCGGGCTCAGCGCGAGCAGCCTGTCGATCGCGACAGGCCAGCCCTCTCTGGTGCCGATGTCGAGTGGTTCCGTCCAGATTCCGGTATGGTCCTTGTCGGGCGGCACCGTCGGACAGTCGGTCGCCGGGATCGTGACGGGGCTTCCCGACGATTGCCGGGCGGTGAAGGTCGAAATCGTCGTGACCTCGACCGACAAGACCACGAGCCCCGCCTTTGAGGACGTCTATCGGGTCCACCTGTCGCAGGTGCAGGACGGCGCGCCGGTCACAAATCGGCATTATCAGGGCAATCCCGTGCGCACGGCGCTGCCCGCCGGGCCGTTGCACTCGCGGACCCTCGTTCTTGAATCCTACTACGAGGTCGTGCCGGGGGCGCCCCTGTGGGTGCGGGTGCAGCGTGAGCCGGGCGATCCCGCCGACACCTTCACGAAACCAACGGGCCTGGTCCTGGTCAAGGTGACACCGGTGCCTGCTCCGGCCCGAAGTCAGGTCGTCGAGGATGCGGACGGCTACAATTCCTGGCCGATGCTGCAGGCCATTGGCGACACGCTGGTCTGTGTGTACAGCCGCGGTTCAGGGCACACGGTCGGCGAGGATGCCCGCGTGCTGTACGCGCGCACCTCCACCGACCGCGGCAAAACCTGGACGCCGGAAACGGGGGTCGCCAGTTCACCCGGCTATGGCGAGGTCGCCATCGGCAAGGGGCTGGATGCCTCGGGCGCCATGCTGCTCTGGGCGCGCCGGGTCGGCCGGGACTGGCAGCATGACCTGTATCGAACGACCGACGGCTTGGCCTTCACCCGGGTGGCAACGCCGGTCCTGTCGCCGGTTCCCGTGCAGATCACCGACATCTTCACCGTGCCGGAAGTGGGTCTCATGGCGCTGTGGTTCGCCGGCGGTTACAAGGAGGATGACAACCACTCGTGGGGCACGCTGACGAGCCGCGACAACGGACTCACCTGGACACAAACCAGCCACGAATCCGGCCTGAGCCTGGCTGAATGGCCGACCGAGCCCTCCGCCGTTTACCTTGGCAATGGCAAAATCCTCGCCATCGCCCGCACCGAGCAGCGCGGCTCCACCACCGAGCGGGCGCAGTTCCAAATGGTGTCCACGGACGCTGGCGCCACTTGGACGCGCCGCCGCACCAACATCAGCGATGTCCTGCTCTCCACACCCAGCCTGATCCTCGACACCCAAACCGGCCTGCTCAGCAACTACTACTTTCAGCGCGGCGCCGGTGGTGTCCTGCGGCGCCGGGTCGTGGATGCCAACCGCATCTTCAATCAACCGCTCCACTGGCCCGCCTCCGAGGCGGTGGCCAAGGGCAGCGCGGCCTCGATCGATGCCGGCAACGTCAACGCCACGGTGATCGGCAACAGACACTACCTGTCCTATTACTCCGGCAAGTCGCCTCAGACGGCCGTCCTTGTCTCGGAGCTGCCAGCCCCGCCTGCAGCGCGCTGAAAGGTGGAGATGGATTCCTCCGCGCTGACCTGTCACCCCCGGGCTATGCGCGCACCTCAACCGTGGCGTCTGCCGCA
>CAZSBO010000147.1:0-10268 GCA_964605265.1 uncultured Prosthecobacter sp. | reverse complement strand
GAACAAGGAACAAGGAACAAGGAACAAGGAACAAGGAACAAGGAACAAGGAACAAAGGCGCATTTTTTGAGTGCTTGTCGGTCTGCAGCTGGATAGCCTGTGGGTCGTTGCGCCCCTTCTGTGCCTGTCAGCCTCGTGGGTTGATGGGAGGCAATCCTGGGTGCGCGGCCCGCCATTTTCATTCGCCATGCTCCGACTCCTCACCCTGCTTTTGTCGATCGCCCTGCCGGCCCTGGCCGCCAAGCCGAACGTGCTCTTCCTGTTTGCCGACGACCAGTGCTACAACACGGTGCGCGCCCTCGGGCATCTCGACATCGACACGCCGAATCTGGACCGTCTGGTCACGGGGGGCACGACCTTCACCCATGCCTACAACATGGGCTCCTTCAGTCCTGCGGTCTGCGTGGCCAGCCGAGCGATGCTGGCCACGGGCCGCAGTCTGTGGGATGCACGCGCGCTCTATGACGCGAACACGGTCGAACGCGAGCGCGAGGCCGGCCGGCTCTGGCCGCAGCTCATGGCGGCCCAGGGGTACGCCACCTATTACACCGGCAAATGGCATGTGAAGGCGGACGCCGCCAAGGCCTACGAGTTCGTCGCCCACATCCGCGCCGGCATGCCCAAGGACGTCAAGGAAGGCTACAACCGCCCGCTGGCGGGTCAGCCGGATCCCTGGAGTCCGTCGGACCCGAAGTTCGGCGGTTTCTGGGAGGGCGGCAAACACTGGAGCGAGGTGGTCGGTGATGATGCCGTCGCCTTTCTCGACAAGGCTGCCGCTGATCCGCGGCCGTTTTTCCTGACCGCGGCCTTCAACGCCCCGCACGACCCGCGGCAGTCGCCCAGGGAATACGTTGACCGCTATCCGCTGGAGCGGGTGGCTGTGCCGGCCAACTTCCTGCCGGAATACCCGCACAAGGACGCCATCGGCTGCGGCCCGGGCTTGCGCGATGAGAAGCTTGGGCCGTTTCCGCGCACCGAGCATGCGGTCAAGGTGCACCGCCAGGAGTACCACGCCATCATCACCCACATGGATGCCCAGATCGGCCGCATCCTCGATGCCCTGGAGCGCTCGGGCCGGGCGGAGAACACCTACATTTTCTTCACCGCCGACCACGGACTGGCGCTGGGTCAGCACGGCCTGTTCGGCAAGCAGAACCTCTATGAGCACAGCCTGCGCGTGCCGCTGCTGGTGCGCGGCCCGGGCATTCCCGCCAATGCCCGCATCAGCGCGCCGGTGCACCTGCAGGATGTCATGCCGAGCGCGCTCGAACTGGCTGGCGCACCGAAGCCCGACCATGTCTTCTTCCACAGCCTGCTGCCGCTGGTGCGCGGCGAGACGCAGGCCTCGGCCTATCCGTCGATCTACGCCGCCTACCTCGACCTGCAGCGGGCGATCCTGCAGGACGGCTGGAAGCTCCTTGCCTATCCCAAGGCCGGCGTGCTGCGTCTTTATCATGTGGCGGAGGACCCGCTCGAGCAGCGCGACCTCGCCGCCGATCCCGCCCAGGCCGAACGCCGGCGCGCGCTGTTTGAAAAGCTGCGCGAGCGCCAGCGCGCCCTCGGCGACCCGCTCGATCTGGCCGGTGCCTTTCCCGGGGTTTGACCTGCATTCCTGGCTTTCCTTCGCCGGCCGGCCGGCGTAACTCTGGCAGTCCGCGATGATTCAGCTCGACCACCTGACGATGCAGTACGGCGACCTGCGGGCGCTCGACGACCTCAGCCTGGAGGTGCGACCGGGCGAGCTGTTTGCCTTTCTCGGTCCTAATGGCGCCGGCAAGACGACGGCGATCCGGTTGCTCACCGGCCTGATGAAACCGATGACCGGGCGCGTGCGCATCTGTGGCATCGACATCCAGGAGGAACCGCAGCGGGCGAAGGCTCTGCTCGGTTACGTGCCCGACGTGGCGGCTTTCTACGAGAAGCTGAGCGCACCGGAGTTCATGCAGTTCATCGCCGAGCTTTTCGAGATGGATCCGGCGCGGGCGGCGGCGCGCACCGAGCAGTTGTTCGATCGCTTCGCCCTGCATGAGCACGGTGCCCAGCGCATTGAGAATCTCAGCCATGGCACCCGCCAGCGCCTGGCCATCGCCAGCGCCCTGCTGCACGAACCGAAGGTCTTTGTCATCGACGAGCCCATGGTCGGGCTCGATCCCATCCACGCCCGCGTGGTCAAGGAGGAGTTGCGCAACCTCAGTCGCGCCGGCACGACGGTGCTGATGAGCACGCACCTGCTGCACATTGCCGAGGAGGTCGCCGACCGCATCGGCATCCTGCGCCGCGGCCGGCTCGTTTTCGACGGCACACTGGCGCAGCTGCGGGCCGGCAGTGCCGCCGCCGCCGGCAGCCTGGAGGAGTTGTTCCTGGAAAAGGTCGGCTGAGGCGCGGTCAGGCCACCAGGGTCTGGTCGCGCGACGGGCCGACGCCGAGCAGGCTGACGCGGGCGCCGGTGAGTTCTTCGACACGCTTCAGGTAGGCCTTGGCGAGCGGGGGCAGGTCGGCGAAGTTCTTGATGCCGCTGAGGTCCTGCTTCCAGCCCTGATGGGTTTCATAGACCGGTTCGCAGGCTTCCAGGTCGGCGGCGGTGCTCGGCGGGTAGTGCAGGGTCTCGCCGCGCAGCTTGTAGGAGGTGCAGATCTGCACGGTGTCGAGGCCGTCGAGGCCGTCGAGGTTGGTGATGGCCAGTTCGTCGGCGCCATTGATCATGACGGCATAGCGCACGAGCACGGAGTCGAGCCAGCCGCAGCGGCGGGCGCGGCCGGTGGTGGCACCGTATTCACGACCCATGTTGTGCAGCATGTCGCCGATGTCCTCGTTCTCGGTGACGAAGGGGCCGGAGCCGACACGGGTGGTGTAGGCCTTGGCGACCGCGACCACCTTGTCGATCATCCGCGGCGGCACACCCGAGCCGGTGCAGGCGCCGCCGGACGTGGTGTTCGAGGAGGTGACGAAGGGGTAGGTGCCGTGGTCGATGTCGAGGTAGGTGCCCTGGGCGCCTTCAAACAGCAGGTTCTTGCCGGCGCGGATGGCCTCGTGGCAGTACACGGCGGTGTTGGTGATGTGCGGGGCGAGAATGCTGGCGGCCTCGAGCATGCGGGCGACGGTTTCCTCGACCGGAACCTCGGCGACGCCGGCGGCGCGCAGGGTTTCGTTGTGCAGGACGATGCGCTCGCGCAGTTCGGTGGCGAAGATGTCGGGCTGCTTGAGCAGGATGGTGCGCAGACCACCGCGTTCGACCTTGTCGGCGTAGGCCGGGCCGATGCCACGGCCGGTGGTGCCGATTTTCTTGTCGCCGCGCTTCGCTTCGCGCGCCTGGTCGAGGCCGCGGTGGTAGGGCATGACCAGGTGGGCGGTTTCGCTGATGAGCAGGTTCTCGGGCGTGATCTTGACGCCCTGGCCGCGCAGCTTGTTCATCTCCTCGATCAGGCCGAGCGGATCCATGACAACGCCGTTGCCGATGACGCAGACCTTGTCCTCCCAGAGGATGCCGCTGGGAATCAGATGCAGAATGTACTTGGTGCCGTTGTTGATGACCGTGTGGCCGGCATTGTTGCCGCCGGCGGCACGCACGACGACGTCAGTCTTCTCCGTGAGATAATCGACGATTTTGCCTTTTCCTTCATCGCCCCACTGGGCGCCGACAACGATGGTATTGGACATGATGGATGGAGCGCGGCGCGGATGGCCGCAGGGGGTTGGGAATGGGAACGGGGGAGGGCGGCGGGCGTTGCCGCCGCGAATTGCGAAACCGGGCCGGGTGGAGGGTCAGGAACCCAGTTGGGTGAAGGAGAAGGCGGCGTAGGCACAGACCAGCAGTGCCAGCACCCCGAGCAGCAGGATCGGACCGGTGCCCTCGCCCTTGGGCTTGGTTTTGGGACCAAAATCGCGACGCCGGCTTTTGTCGATCGGTTGTGCAGCGTAGCCGGCGGCCTGGCGCGGGGCGGCACGCGGAGCGGTCTCGGCTTCGTCACCGAGGAAGAGGCACTCGACATGCCCGAGGGTGAAGCTGCCGCCATGGGCCAGTTCGACGCGTTCCACGCGCTCACCGTCGACCTTGGTGCCGTTGGTCGAACCCAGATCGGTGAGCACCCAGGCGCCGCCTTCAAGGGCGATCTCGCCGTGGTGGCTGGAGACGGACTCGTCGGCAATGACCAGATGGTTGTCCGCCGCACGGCCGATGCTCATGCGCTCGGCGACAAACTCGGCCTCGGCGCTGACCCCGGCTGGGGTGGTGTACTGAATTTTTGCCATAGAAACGCGACAGGTAGCAGCAGGGCAGGGGGCTGGCAAGCCGCAATCTGTCCCCCCATGGAGGCCGGTTTCAGGGCTCGTTGATGCGCCGGCCGGAAGGGTCGACCACCTTGACGGTGACGAAGAACAGCACGTGCTTCATCTGGCGCCGGGTGACGTCGCTGCGGAACAGGCGGCCGACGTAGGGGGCGTCGCCGATCAGTGGCACCTTGTCCTGCATGACGATGGTGTTGTCGGAGACCAGGCCACCGAGCACCACGGTCGCGCCGTCGTAGATGTTCACCGCCGTCACGACCTTCTTGGTGTCGAACACCGGCTGGTAGATGAAGTTCTCGGTGAGCATGTTGTAGTCGCCCTCAAAGACGCCGAAGATGGGCGTGCCGTAGTTGACGAAACCGCTGAAATCGGTGAACTCCGGCGTGAGGGCAAGGTCGACCATGCGGCCGTCTTCGGAGATGACCGGCTCGACCTCCAGCACGACGCCGGTTCGGCGCATGTCGAAGGCGGTTGGCGTGGTCGGGGTGACCACGGGTGGCGGCAGGGGGATGGGCACCCGCACGCCGTTGATGATGAGGATTTGGTTGGCGCCGACGTTCGTGGGCACCTGGGGCGGGTCGAATTCGGTGGGGAAAATCAGTTCGCGGGTGATTTCAACGCTGGCCTTCTGGCCGCTGCGGGTGACGACGGCGGGCTGGGCGGCCACGTCGATGCCCTTTTTCTGGTCGAGCGCCCGGATCACCGTCTGGAACTGCGGCGAGGTGAGCACGCCGCTGACGGAGAAGACACCGGGCGAACGCGAAGACGAGATCGGCGAGGTGTTGATGGTCGACTCCAGGAGGGCGTCGATGCTGTCGCCGGGCAGATCGCCACCGGAGCGCAGGCCGGCGGTGACCGGGTTGAAGCCGAGGGCGGTTGTGCCGGCCGCAGTGGCAACCTGCTGCGGGAAGTCCTGGGTCAGGAAGGTGTTGGGCTGGGCGTTGCCGGCAGTGCCGCCGGCGCCCTGCAGTTCGCCGCCCCAGGAGCCGAGCAACCAGTCGAAGCCGAGTTCCTTGAGGCGGTTGTCACGCACCTCGAGCATCTTTACTTCGATGACAACCTGGCGCGGTGAGCGGTTGAAGGCCTGTTCGACCAGCATGTCCACCAGTTCCAGGTTTTTGGCGCTGTTGCGCACGATGAGGGTGCTGCTCGACGGGTTGTAGCTGGCGCCGGTGCCTTCAGGGAAGCCGACGCCCTGGCTCTCAAGGTATTCCTTGGCGCCCAGTCGGCGCAGTTGCGGCGATGCCGAGGTGGTGGCGCTGGCCGCAAACGGATCGGCGCTGGCGGGGGCCGCACCGGCGGCGGGCGCACTGCTGATGAAGTCCGGTGGCACGCGGTAGGTGCGGCTGATGATGTCCGCCGAGGCGTCGGCGAGCGAGACCAGGCGCACGGCGAACTCCTCGACCTTGTAGGTGATGCCGGCGATGTCGGCGACGTAGCGCAGGACCTCCTCGACCGGCACCTCGCGCAGGTTGAGCGAGATCGGCTTGAGCGGCTGATCGGCCGGCACGCCATTGACGAAATCCACGCCCTTGCCGGTGGGATCGAGGTCGCGGGTGCGCACGCGCAGGTACTCCATGACCTCGCCAAGCGTCGCTTCACTGAAGTCGATCTGGGCAATGATCATTTCCCGCAGCTTGCGCTGGATTGTCTCGCGACCGCCGCGCGGCGCCCCGACTGACTGGCCCGGACCTTCGGCGGCGCCGAAGAGGGAGGAGAGATTGGTGGCGGCCGGCGGGTTTTCCCAGGCGGCATTCACCTGGTTGAGCATGCGCGAGCGCTGATGATCCTTGGCCGACTCGAAATAGAGGGTTCGCTGCTTTTCCACCTGTTCCAGACCGCGCCGTGCGGCGGTGTTGGTGGGGTCAATCCTGAGAATGTCCTCGTAAGCGTTGATGGCGGCGTCGAACTGGCCGGTCTCCGCCTGGGAGGCGGCGAGGGTGAGAAGGCGGGAGACCTCTCCGACACGCTGGATGTGTTCGGGGGTGAGGGCTGGCGGATAGCGGTCCGGATCGGTCAGCCGGCGGCGCACGGCGGCGACCCGCGGATCCTCCTTGGAGACGGCGGGTGCATCGAGCTTGTCGAGCAGGGCAGCGGCGGCGCGCGGGTCGCCGGCATTGGCGAGTTCGACGGCACGTGCCAGACCGGCGCGGACGAACCCCTCGCGTGCCACGAGCTGCAGTTCGGGATCATTGCCGGGCGCCGACAGGGAAGTGTGAAGGGCTTCAAAACGCTCCAGAGCCTCGGCATTGCGGCCAGCCTGCAGGGCTTGCCAGGCCAGTTGCAGGCGCTCCTGCTGGGCCATCAGGGCCTGTTGGCGGGCTTCCGGTCCGGGTTGGCCGGCGTCGTTCGGGCCTGCCTGCAGGCAGGGAACCACCGTTACCGCCAGCGCAAGACACCAGGCGAAGGGCGAGCCGGAGCGGCTGCGGCGCAGGGCCGGGAAGGGGGGCGGGGAAATCATGTGACGGGGACGAAAGCTGGAAATCGCAGAAATATCAAGATTTGCCCGCAAGCCCAAGCATTTTCTCCCAAGGCAGCGAGAATTCCGCGCGTTGCAGTCCTGTTCCTGGTTCCTGGACCCACCCTGCCGCCGGGGCAGGGTTTTTTTCCTGCCGTCGCCCATCTTTTTACGTGCAACATTGCGGCTGTCGCGAATGTTGAAAGTTGCCCCCCACCATGCCCTTGCTGCCCCCCTTCCACCCGCCCAACCCCCTTTCCAGGTTTTTGACCGCCGCTGCCTTCACCCTGCTGGCAGCCGGCTCGGCTCCAGGTCAGATCTCCGACCTCAATGATCTCCGCCAGATCCTCACTCAGAATCAGAGTGCGAAGACCAATCCGCTTGGCGAAGGCCGCGCCAGCGTGATTGAGAACAACCCCAACGTCTTTTACGCCAATCCCGGTCCCTGGGGCAAGCTGCGCTGCGCCTATGTCTACCTGGAGGCGCCCGACAACCTGATCTCCAACTTTCCGCTGCCCAACACCCGCCCCCGCTGGAGTTTCCCGGAAGCCATGCAGCCGCGACTGGGCGATTTCTTCCGTGAGGCCGGCCTGTCCCAGGCGCTCATCGACCTGCTGCTCGACGAACGCAATCTCGTCAAGGAGAGCGGCTTCGTTCACCTGTTCCCGCCGCTGCCCGATCTGGAGTCGCTGACGCCCGAGGTTCGAACGCTGATCTACACCGAGCTTTCGAAGTACGAGCCCAACGAGTTCTGCGTCGATCCCGTGCTCATCGTCGGTCAGACCGTGAAGGAGTGGTACCGGACCAGCAAGCTGCGCCCTGAAATCATCGCCAAGGTCGATCAGATGTCCTACCTGCGCGGTGAGACCATTGCCTTCAGCGACATCTCGGCGATCCTCAACTACGCGGAATCGGACTCGGAGGCGCGTGCCATCTTCAAGGCCTTCACCCGCACCCGCGCCCTCATGGTCAAGATGGAGCTGGGCGACGAGTCCAATCTCGACGGTCTGCTCAACTACTGGACCCTCGGCATCGGCCTGCGCCGCAAGGACATTGAACCGCTCATGCAGTCGATCATCGACACCGACGGCGTCGAAAGCCTGCCGCTCTCGCATGTGCTGCCCTCGCTGGTGCGCAAGCTCTTGTACACCTACCCGGGCATGGACCTGGCCCGCAATGGCACCTTCCCGGACTGCCACTGGACCTCGCTCAACTTCTTCAACTTTGAGCCCCATCAGTACCTGCTCGACTCGCGCCTCGCCACGAGCCAGGTGCTGGAGAACTTCGAGCCGGTCGAGGCGCCCCTGCAGTACGGCGACATTCTTTTCTTCCTCAGCAACACCACCGGTGACGCCTTCCACTCCTGCGTGTACCTGGCCGACGACCTCGTCTTCACCAAGAACGGCCGCAATGTGCTGTCGCCCTGGGTCATCATGAAGCTGGATGACGTCAAGAAGATCTATCTGTACAAGGGCGATGGTCGCGTGCAGGCCTTCCGGCGTCGCTCGGACAGCAGCATCGTGCCTTCGAACTGAGCCGCCCCTCAGGGCAGCTCGACGATCACCTCGATCTCGACCAAGGCGCCGAGCGGCAGGCCGGCGACCTGAACGGTGGAGCGTGCCGGCTTGTGGCCCTTGAAGGCGGCGGCGTAGAGCGGGTTCACCTTCGGGAAGTCGGCCATGTCCTGCAGAAAGACCGTGGCCTTGACGACGTCCGCCAGCGAACGGCCCTGGGCGAGCAGCAGGGCCTCGAGGTTGGCGAACACCTGACGCGTCTGGCCTTCAACATCGGTGGCTTCAATCTTGCCGGTGGCGGGATCGATCGGAATCTGGCCCGAGCAGAACAGGAAGCCGCCGGCGCGGGCCGCCTGCGAATAGGGACCGACCGCGGCCGGCACGTGCGGGATGTCGTTGATGAGTTCCATGCCCACCCCTTCCACCGGTCGCACCGGCGGGTCAAGCACCGGCTCGCGCCGCCAGCAGGCGCTCGTAGAGCAACTGCGTGCGATGGGCGATGCTGGTCCAGCTGAAGCGCTCGACGGCACGGCGGCGGCCGGCCTCGGCCATGGCGCGGCGTTTGACCGGGTCGGCCATGAGCAGGTTGACCGCCTCGGCAAGGTCGAGGGCGAAGCGCTCCGGTTCGAGCGCCTCGAAGGGGCTTTCGTTCTGCTGGTCGAGCGGCACCAGCAGGCCGGTTTCGCCGTGCACGACCACCTCCTTGATGCCGCCCACCGAGCTGGCGACAACGGCCGTTTCGCAGGCCATGGCCTCCAGATTGATGATGCCGAAGGGTTCGTAGATCGACGGACAGCAGAACACCTCGGCGTGCGAGTACATGGCGATCTTCTCGGCCGCCGGCAGCATGGAGCGGATCCAGACGACGTTGCCATGGCGCGCCTGCGCCTCGGCCACGGCCGCCATCATTTCGGCCTCGATCTCCGGCGTGTCGGGTGCGCCGGCACAGAGCACGACCTGAATGCCGGGCGTCATGTGGGCGATGGCGCGCACGAGGTGGATGATGCCCTTCTGGCGGGTGATGCGGCCGACGAAGAGCACGTAGGGCATGTCGGGATCGACCCCGTGCTTGCGCAGCACGTCCGGCGCCTCGACGCGCTGGTACTCGTCCGGGTCGATGCCGTTGTGGATGACGTGGATCTTGTGCGGGTCGAGGTTGAACAGGCGCAGCAGGTCGAACTTGGTTTCCTCGGAGACGGCGATGACGGCGTCGGCCATCTCCAGGGCGGTGCGCTCGAGCCAGACGGTGAAGTCGTAACCGCCGCCGAGCTGCTCGCGTTTCCATGGCCGCAGCGGCTCCAGCGAGTGCACGGTGAGCACCATCGGCAGGCCGTAGTTGAGCTTGGCGAGGATGCCGCCGAAATGGGAATACCAGGTGTGCAGGTGGACGATTTGGGCGTCGATGCCGCGCGTGTTGAAATCGAGGCAGCGCTGCACGGCACCAAAGACCGACTTCAAATTCGCCGGGCAGGTCCAGTCGGCGTTGTCCAGGCCGGCACCCTGCACGGACGGGTTGCCGTCGCTCTGCTGGTCGCCAAAGCAGCGCACCTCCACCTCCATGAGCTTGGCCAGCTCGCGCGTGAGGTATTCGACGTGGACGCCGGCGCCGCCGTAGATGTGCGGCGGGTATTCGTTGGTGAGGAAAAGCGATTTCATGAAGCCGTCCTCATCTAGCCCGGGGATGCCCGCCCGCGCAAGCGACGATGCGCCGCCGCGCGGGTCGGGAAGGGGGATCAGGCGTTGGCGCGCAGGATCTGCGCCAGCACGTAGGGCAGGATGCCCCCGGCGCGGTAGTAATCGATCTCCACCGGCGTGTCGAGACGGACAACGACCGGCACGTCGAACGACGAGCCGTCGGCCTTCGTCACGCGCAGGGTGGCCTCGCTCTGCGGCTTGATGGCGTTGGAGATGCCGAGCAGGTCAAAGCTGGCGTCGCTCAGGTCCTTGACCTTGTCGTAGTCGGTCTTGTCCTTGAAGTTGCAAGGCAGCACGCCCATGCCGACGAGGTTGCT
>CAZSBO010000146.1:9467-10399 GCA_964605265.1 uncultured Prosthecobacter sp. | reverse complement strand
CTCGACCCTGCTTTCAGACTCCAACTCCTCGGGGCTCTTCATGCGTAAGCCCTGGGCACGGTCCGTCATGACGAGCATGACGCTTGCCAGCGCGGGAAAGCCGCCTACGTTGCGCACCCCTATGGCCCAGCAATTCAAGATCCTCGTCGCAGATCCCATCGCCGAAAAAGGCATCGAACTCCTGAAGGCGGAGCCGTCTTTCTCCGTCGAGGTCAAGCTGGGCCTGAAGGCCGAGGCCGACTTCGCCGAGGCCGCCAAGGATGCCCATGCCATCATCGTGCGCAGTGGGGTCAAGGTGACGGCCAAAGTCATTGAAGCGGCGAAGAACCTCAAGGCCGTCGGACGTGCCGGGGTCGGCGTCGACAACATCGACGTCCCCGCTGCCAGCAAGCGTGGTGTGGTGGTGATGAACACCCCCGGCGGCAACACCATCTCCACCGCCGAGCAGGCCTTCACCCTCATGATGTCGCTCGCTCGCAAAACGCCGCAGGCGCATGCCAGCATCGTCGCCGGCAAATGGGACCGCAAGAGCTTCCAAGGCACCGAGGTCAACGGCAAGACCCTCGCCGTCCTCGGCATGGGCCGCATCGGTGCCGAGTTCGCCAAGCGCGCCAAGGCCTTCGGCATGCGCGTCGTCGCCTACGACCCCTACTTGTCGAAGAACCGCGCCGAAAGCCTCGGTGTCGAGCTGTTCGAAAAACTCGATGACGCCCTGGTCGAAGCCGACTTCATCACCATGCACATGCCGATGACGCCGGACACGAAGCACATGCTCAACGCCGCGCGCATCGCCAAGCTCAAGAAGGGCGTGCGCATCGTCAACTGTGCCCGTGGTGGCCTGATCGACGACAACGCCCTCGCCCAGGCACTGGTCGAAGGCCGGGTCGCCGGCGCCGCGCTCGACGTATTTGAAGTTGAGCCGCCGCCCGCCG
>CAZSBO010000146.1:0-9457 GCA_964605265.1 uncultured Prosthecobacter sp. | reverse complement strand
GCCGACTATCCCCTGCTCCCGGCCCCCAACACGGTGCTCCCGCCCCACCTTGTCGCCTCCACCGACGAGGCCCAGGAAAACGTCGGCATTGAGATCGCCGAGGTCATCGCCGCGCACCTCCTGCAAGGCACGGTCGTCAACGCCGTCAACATGCCCAACGTCGATCCGAAGACGCTGGCTGAACAGGGCCACTTCCTCAAGTTTGGCGAGTTGCTCGGTCGCCTGCTCTCGCAGTTCGCGCCGGCGCGCACCGGCCAGGTCAGCATCAGCTACAGCGGCAAGGTCGGCAGCGGTGACACATCCCTGCTCTCGCGCGCCATCCTCAAGGGTTTCCTTGAGCGTCCCTGCGGCCCCGAGCAGGTCAATTACATCAACGCCATCAGCACCGCTGAAAATCTTGGCATTCGCCTGAACGAAAGCCGTGTGCCCGAGGCCAGCGAGTTCACCGACCTCATCGAGGTGCAGGCCTGCAACGGCGACGAGTCGGCCAGCATCGCCGGCACCTTCTTTGCCGGCGAGCCGCGCATCGTCAAGGTCAATGGCCGCCACATTGAGACGCGCCCGGAGGGCACCCTGCTGCTCATCGAAAACATCGACCGTCCCGGCATGATCGCCGCCTACAGCACGGCGCTTGGCAAGAACAACGTCAACATCGCGGACATGTCGCTCAGCCGCAACAAGGAGGGTGGCACCGCCCTCACCCTGCTGACGCTCGATTCCACCCCCGATGCGGCCGTCATCGCCGAGTTGGAGGCCATCCCGGGCATCAGCCGCGTCCATTGCGTCGTGGTCTGAGCCAGTGCTTGATCCGTGCGCCTGCGCGCGCTTGTTGACGGGTCGCCTGCTGGCGGCCCGTTTTCATGCAGCAACGCCCCCCTCCCCTGCGCCTCAGCCGTCGCGCCCTGTTCGCCGGATTCTGCGCTGCGGGTTGCACGCGCCGATCACCGGGGCGTGTCGATGGTCGCACCATGGGCACCACTTGGAGCCTGCGCGCCCCGAGAGCTGGCGAGACCCACCGTCGCCTGATCCAGGATCATCTTGATCAGCGCGAGACCTTGTTCTCGCACTGGCGCGACGACTCCGTGCTCAGCCGCTTCAACGCCCACTCCAGCACCGACTGGTTCGAGGTGCCTGTCGAACTCGTTCATGCGCTTGCCAAGATGCGCCGGATCGCTGACCAAACCGACGGGGTGCTCGACCCCACCTGTGCGCCGCTGATCGATGCCTGGGGATTTGGCCAACGCGAGCCCGGCACGCCTCCTTCCGCACCACCGGATGAAATCGAGCTGGCCGCGCTGCGCAGCCGCTGCGGCTGGCATCACCTCGATTGGCGCCTGGAGGTTCCGGCGGTGCGCAAACTCCGCCCAGATTTGCGTCTCAATCTGGCCAGCATCGTCGAGGGTTTCGTCCTGGATGAACTCCGTCAGAAGCTCATCCAGTCGGGGCTGTCCCATTTCCTGCTCGAGCTCGGCGGTGAAGTGCTGGCTCAGGGCCGTGCCCCGGATGGCGCCCCTTGGCGCATCGGCATCCAAACGCCAGGGCGGCCGGGGGGCGAAAGCCTGCAAACCCTGTCGCTCGAAAATGCCTGTGCCGCCACCAGCGGCAGCTATCGCGAGCAGCGCCAGATCAACGGCGAATCGGTCAGTCACCTGATCGACCCGCGCAGCGGCCGGCCGGTGCGGCATCGCGCGGTCTCCGTCACCGTGGTCGACGCCAGTGCCTTGCGTGCCGATGCCCTCGCCACCGCCCTGATGATTTTGGGTCCCGAGGACGGTCGCACCATAGCCCAGTCCCTGGGGGTGGACGCTTTCTGGGTGGTCAAGGCATAAAAAAAGCGGGCCCTCCCGAAGGAGAGCCCGCAAGGGGACATCCGTGCTTCAGCGACGACGGCGCAGGCAGAGTCCCGCGAGGCCGAGGAAGACCAGCAGCATCCGGCCCGGTTCGGGGGCAACCACGAGGACGCCGTGGCTGAGGAAGAGGTCGGTGTTCCAGCCCAGCTGATAAGCGGACAGGTCGGGCAGATTCAGGTCATACCCCGACTCGCCACCGACACGGTTGGCCGGACCGGCATTGAAGGTGTTGGCCGTAATCGTCGTCCAGTCGAGCAGGTTGAAGATGTCGCCAAAGGCCGGAGTGTAGCTGTTGGTCAGGGCGACACCGACCGAACCATGTTCGTTGAGGGTGACAGCGCCACCGACATTGACGTAGTCATGGCCGCTGAGGTCGCCCTGCTCACCGTTGAGCACCTGTGTCGCATTGGCCGTGAGCCAGGCCGCGAGGGCCGAGCCATCCCAGCCAAGGGCGGCTAGGGTTGAGGTGGGGGCCGCGAGCTGCAGGGTCAGTCGCTCGGTCTTCGTGGTCGAGCCGTACAGGCCGCCACCGAGACTGAGGTCGCCCGTGATCTGCAGGTGGCCGATCTGGTCGCCGGCGGTGGCGTAGGCGCCGCCGGAGCTGGCTCCCGGCTTGAGGGCGGCCGTGCGGGCGTGGGTGCCGACATTGTCGGAGAGGCTGAGCGAACCGAGGATGCGACCCCGGCTGGCGTTGTCGACGCGCAGGGCACCGACGCCACCGCCGCTGACCAGGCCGTCGAAGGTGTAGGACCCGCCCGTGCGCGCGGTGACATCGAAGCTGGTTCCGGAGCCCACCGAGATCCAGCGGCTTTCATTCACCGAACCGGACCCGGTGAGAGCGACCGAGCCGCCGCTGATGACAAGGTCGCCGCGCATGGCGCTGACGCCGGCGAGGGTGAGCACGCCGGTGTTGCTCTTCACGAGCGAAACGTTGCCGTCGAGGGTGCCGCCGTAGGTGCTGTCGGTGGCTTGATTGACGGTCAGGGTGTTGAGGGCGAAAGCCCCGTTGTTGACGCTGCCCTGGTCACCGGCGAGTGAGGCGACTTCCTGGTTGAAGCCGTTCAGGTCGAACATGCCGCTGCTGGTCTCCAGGCGCAGGTCGGTGCCGACCGGCAGGCTGTTGTTGCGGCCGATCTGCAGGATGCCGTTTTCGACGACGGTCGAGCCTTCGTAGGTGTTGGCGCCGTTGAGCAGGATGATGTCCTGGCCGAGCTTGGTCAGGCCGCCGGGGCCGGTGATGTTGCCGTGGATCTGCAGGTAGGATCCACGCAGGCCCATGTCATTGGGGTTGCTGGCGTTGGTCTGGTTGATCTTGCCGATGTCGTAGATGCGCGACTGGTCCCAGAGGCTGTTGTTGCTGCTCGCGTAGGGCTGACCGAGGAAGGAATCCGAGGCCAGATTCAGGGTGATGCCGCTGCCGAGCTGTTGGATGATGGCGACGTGATCCCAGTCGCGCGGCAGGTAGCCCATGACCGAACCGCCATCGAGGGTGATGGTCTTCGTGCCGGTCTGGTTGGCCATGATCTGCAGGTGCACGCCGGACGGCAGGGTGTGATCGCCGCTGCGCGCGCCGTTGACCGCCCAGCGCTCGATGGAGCCGGACTGTTGAACGAGAGTGGCCGAGGGTGACCAACCGGCAACGGCGATCTCGAGGGCGCCGCCTTGCTCGATGTTGGCCGTGTTGCCGGCACCGCCGAAGGCGCCCGCATGCAAGACACGGACAGCACCTTCACCGATGGTGATGCTGCGGCCGCCGGTGAAGGACGCCGTGTTGTTGCCGAGCGTCAGCACGCCGTCGCCAACCTTGCTGAGGTCATAAAGCCCCTGGTTGTTGAGACCGCCGGTGCCGTCGCCGGCACCGAACTGGAAGCCGACGGTGGAGCCGGTGCCGTAGGAGTTGGACTCGACCTGAACCTGATAGTGGTCATGGAGGGTGACCGTGCCGGTGCGCACCGTGCTGCGCGCACCATCCATCAGGAAGATCATCAGGCCCGGCTGACCCGTTCCGGCCACGGCGTTGGTCGTGCGCAGGTCCACCGCCGGGATCTGCTGCAGGCGGTCGCTGGCGGTCGGCATGTAGATGCGGTTGACATCATAACCGGTGATCTTGCCACCGTTCCAGGTGAACAGATCCGGGCTGCCGCTGTTGAAGTTGTAGCGGACTTCCGACAGGCTGAACGTGTTGTCACGGTCATTGGCGCGGCTGCCATTGAGGATGACCTCGCCGGTGCTGGCCGCCCCAGGGGTGAGGAACTGAATGCCGCCGCCATTGACGACCCAGTTGCCGGTGAACTGGGGCTGGTCGCTGCGGATGTTGAGAACCGCCGTGCCGAACTTGGTGACCTGGCTGGCGAAGATCTTGCCGTTGATCTGCAGGGTATTGTTGGAGGCGTGGATGAGGGCCTCGCCGGTGCCACCGAGACCGAAGTAGAGGTCGGCATTGATCGTCGGCGTGTTGGTGAACTGGGTCAGGCCGCCGCTGCGAATGGTGATGCTGTTGTAGAGGCCGTCCGCGCTGACGTTGATGTCGCGCTCCAGGCGCAGGGCGTGGATGTCGAGGTTGGCACCGAGGGTGAAGTTGGCGGTGCCCTGCAGGCTGAGGATGCGGCTGCCATCGTTGGCACCGCCAAGCACCGCGGCATCGAGCGTGGTCGTGGTCGTCGAGACGTAGTCGGCGAGAGGCGTGCCCTGGGTGACAAGCTGGAAGCCGTTGGTGGCGTCGTACTTGAGGAACTGGCCGTCAAAGCGACTGATGATCCACGGCGCGATCATGCCATTGGCGGCGGTCAGAGCCGCAGCGTTGTCGATCAGGAAGCGCGTGGCGTTGGCGTTGGTGGTGCCCGTGCCGATGATGCCCGCCGTGTTGGTGTCGGTGACCATCGTGGTGATCATCAGCGTGCCATTGCTGCCGCGGGTCAGGTTGCCGGCGTCCAGTTCCGCCCAGAAGGCGCCGCGCCGGCGGATGACAACCTCGGAGCCGCGCGCGACGGTGAGGTCGCCGATCACTTCGCGGTTGGCAATGTGGTCGGTGTCGTCGGCATAGAGCTCGAGCACCGAGGCATTCAGGTCGATGCCGACCGAGTCACCCCAGCGACCGCCACCACCGAGCGTGCCGGTGGCGTAGTTGCCGGTGGTGCCGCTGCCGGTGAAGGGCGTGCCGTTGTCAAAGCGGATGCGGGTGCCCGGGTGGAAGGTCCAGGCGTTAGCGTTGGTGGTGGCACTGTTCGCCGCGGTACCCGAGGCGCCTTCAATGCGGATTTCACCAAAGACATCGACCGCCCCCGAACCGAGCGGCGAACGGAAGTCGGTCGTGGTGCCGACAGCGCCGCCCTGGAGCGACATCACCGTGCCGCGATAGCTGCCATCCAGGTTGCGCGAGCGGGTCACAAAGGTGCCGCCGTCGTAGGTGTTGTTGCCGTTGGCTCCAAAGGTCACTGTGCCGTAGCCAAAGTACGTGTGGGGGATGCCGATGATCGCCTGGTTGCCCGCACCCGCCAACTGATCCGCACCCACTGTCGCAGGATTCAAAACAAACGAACTGCTGCCGCCGCCGAGCAGGAACTTGTTGCCGCCCGGGCCCCAAGGCAGCAGGCTGTTCATGGTCAGCGTGCCGGTGTCATGCAGGGTGCCGAGGTACCAGTTGCCATCGCGGAAATTCGCCATGAAGGCCGCATCAGCCGGGGCGTAGCTTTGGTTGCCGTTGATGCTGAGCACACCCACGCCCGTGCCGATCGAGGTCAGGCCGTTGTAATGAGCGCGCAGATTGTCGAAGTCAGCCGGGATCATGCCGCCAAGCACGGTGGCGCTGGTGCGAGAGGTGGTGCGCAGCTGGCTGATGCCCTGGCCGGTGCCGAGGTTCTCGAGACGACGCACGCTGAGGCCGGCGGCGGGATTCAGGATGATCGAACTACCGGCACCGCCGAGGGTCTGGTTGGGCTGCTGGACACGGATGTAACCAGCCTGGAGGTCGATCGTGCCGGTCCAGTTCGAGTTGGCAACGTTATTGTCGAAGAGGATCTGGGAGACACCGACCTTGGTGAACCGGCCAGCCCCCTCGAAGGTATCGCGGAACCAGGTCGGCGAATTGTCGGTGAAGAAGACCGCCGAGTCGTTGATGAAGATCTTGCTTTCGAAAACCACACTGTCACCGGAGTCGGAAGTCATGCGCCAGTGGGCACCGTTGAGGGTGCGCACGGTGTTGGTGCCGTTGTTGACGCCGATGGTCAGAGTGCGCGCCGCCGCACCGTTGCGGTCGTTGACGAAGTTGACCGCTCCACCGAAGACCAGATCCTGATTGGCGGCGTTGAAATAGCTCTGGGAAACCCCCCCGGTGCTGATGCGCAGCGTGCCGAAGTTGAGGGTGTAGTCACCCGTGCCAAAGAAGTTGTTGGTGTTGTTGCCGAGGCCGCGGATTTCACCGCGGTTCAGGGTCACCGGGCTACTGAGGTTGATGTTGTTGTTGTCGAGTCGCAGGGTGCCGTCACCGGACTTGAGGATCGGGGCCGAGCCGGTCACCGCACCGGCAAGCTGCAACACGCGACCGCCGGTTTCGACACGGATGCCGACCGGGGCACTGCCGCCGAGGGTGGTGGAACCCGCGATGGTCAGGTTGTGGGTGTTTTCACTGCTGCCCGTGCCGGTGCTGCCGATGATGAGGGTGGTGCCCTGCAGGGTGTTGGTGCCATGGATGGTGAGCGAGCCGGAAACCGTGTTGGTGGCGACGCCTGTCGAGGTGCCGGTGTAGCGGCCGCCAATGATGCGGGCGTAAGGCACGTTTTCAGCGATCACCAGGGAGTTGTTCCAGGTGGTGCTGGCGTTGTTGTTGGTGCGCAGCCAGAGTTCGGCCATCTGCTGGCCGTCGTTGTTCTGCAGCCAGTCGCCGGCCAGGGTGATGGAGACGTTGCTGTTGCCCGCGGTGCCGGCACCGTCGAGGAAGAGCTTGCCGCTGTTCATCTGGATGTTGCCGGTGATGAGGTTGCCCGTATTGGTGAGCTGGACGTTGCCGGCACCGTGCATGGTGAAGTTGGCCGCCGTGACAACACCGCCGAAGCGGGTGGTGATGTTGGTCTGGTCGGAATAGACAAGAGCTTCAACGGGGGTCGTGCCGTCGCCAAAGTAAACGGCAGTGGAGTCAAAGTTGACTCGGGCGTTGTCGCGGTTGTCGACGATCAGGCCGCCGCTGTGGATGTTGATCTGGCCGCCGGTGAGGGTGGCATCGTTGGCCGAGGCCTCGTGGGCGATGCGCAGGGCATGAACGTTGACCGTGCCGGCCAGGGAGGCGTCACCCACACCGACGCCGTAGTTGGCAACGCTGGTGGCGGTCAGACCACCGAGGAAGCTGGCTCCCGTGGCGGCCGTCGTGGTCGAATCGGTGAAGTTGGCGTTCTGCACGCCAAAGTTGGTGTTGTAGGTGAGGAAGGTGTTGCGGCTCGGATTGATCATCCACATCGGCAGCAGGTTCTGGGCGTCGAGCAGGGTCGCACCGTTGTCGATGAAGAACTTCTGACCTTGCAGGTCGACGCGGCCGAGTTCGTTGGCGTTTTCACGGATGGCGAAGGTGGCCTGGCCCTCACGGGTGATGCTCGGCGTCTCGACAATGATCTGGCTGTTGGTGCCGTTGCGCTCCAGCAGCACTGCGGCGCCGTTGCGCACGGTGATGGCGCCGACCGTCTCACGGTTCACGCGGCCACTGGAGGCGAGCAGGTTGAAGGTGGCACCGTCCAGCAGCATCGGCGTGGTGTCGCCCCACTTGTTCTCGGTGGTGGCGAGACCGAGGTTGGAGTTTTCCAGGCGTGAGGTCGCCATGGAGTCGTTGACATCCATGTTGTAGTCGAAGCGCAGCACCGAGCCCGGATAAAGGTTGACGGTATTGACCTGGGTGCCGGCATCGTTGGTGAAGCGACCCGCTCCACGTGCCATGAGGCGGCCGTAGACGTCGATGACCGGCGAGGCAAGATCACCGTGGAAAGCGAAGAAGTTCTGGGTGCTGCCGGTTTCACGGTTGCGGCGAATGATGGTGTTGCCCGTGTAGGACTGGTCGCCATAGAGCTGCACCTGGGCGTTGCCGCTGTTGATGGCAAAGCCGTTCGGTGTCATGTCCATGCCGACTTCAAGGCTGGCCGGACCGGACAGGGCGTTGGCCTGGGTGATGTTGAAGACACCGTTGACACCGGCAAAGCGGTAGGTGTTGTCGATGCCATAGCCGAGCTTGGAGGCGGTGTAGAAGGTGGTGGTCCAGGCACCGAGCGCCCAGCGACCGTTGCCCATGAGCGACTGGTCGAGGGTGTTGGTGTAGAAACCGTCATTCAGGCCCACCGTCAGCGCACCATTGGTGGTCGAACGCAGGCCGTAATCGGTGAGCGGCGCATCCAGGCCGATGTCCACGCGGGCGAGGCCGGCATTCTGCAGGTTGCTGAAGGTCTGCACGCGCTGTCCCTGGGCGACGAGCACGTTGGAGGGGGCGTTGAGACGGATGGCGGTGCTGCGGTTGACGACGATGTCGCCGGTACCGAGGTTGGCGGTGGCGCTGTAGCTGAACAGGTTGGTGCCGGCCATGTAGCGCTCGCCGACCTCCGGGGTGCGGCTGCCGAAGAGCAGCGTGCCGTCAAGCAGGACGGTGCCGCCCGACCAGGCGCTGTTGTCGGCATTGATTTCCAGGTTGCTGCCGCCGGTCTTGGTCAGCGTGTAGTAGCCATTGATGGTGCCGTTGAGCAGCAGCGGGGCATCGGTCTGCAGGCGGGCGTTGGCGGTCATCGTGAAGGCGCCCGCGAAGCGCGGATAAATCGCGTTGCCACCGGTGATGGTGAGGATGTTCTTGTCGACCGTCAGCGTGTCGAAGCCGAGGATCTTGTTGGCGGTGCTGCCCTGCCAGCGGTTCGTGTCGAGAATGGAGTTGCCGTCGCGGGCCGTGATGCTCTGGCCCATCGGGATGAACTGGAAGTTGCTGGTGTTGTCGCCAACCACATAGGCCTCCCATTCGCCACCGCGCAGGAGGATCTGTGTCGTCGACGGCAGGCTGCTGGCGAAGCCGTTCGGGGTCGCCCAGGAGTTGTCATTGTGCCAGCTTTGCACGGGCCCCTGGAGCACTTCCAGGGTTTCCAGCGAATTCGGACGGCTGGCATCCCAGTTGTCGAGAATCAGACGACCGCCACCGACCTTGACCAGGCGCGAGCCGGCACCGCCAATCAACTGGCCGGAGAAAGTCGTGCTGCTGCCCTGGCGACCGAAAGTGAGCGTGGCGCCCCCGAGGTCAAGGGTGCCGGCGGTGTTCAGCACCGGGCTGACGACCACCGAGCCGGAAAGGTTGCCGAACTCCTGGTTGTTGCCGTTCAGTTGCACGGTGGCGCCCGGCTGGATGATCACGGTTGAGCCGGTGACGGCGTTCAGGTTGGCAAAGGTCGGGATGACATTCGCCGCGGTCAGGCTGAGCGTGCCCTGGCTGACCAGGATGTTGCCCTGGTAGCTGCTGGCGGCGCGGGAGACTTCCAGCGTGCCCGGTCCGAAGTTCACGGCGGCGACGCCGATGGAATCGAAGCGAGCGACATCGGTCCACGCTTGCTTCGTCTGCACGCTGGTCACACCGCACTGACCGAGCCACAGCACGAGCG
>CAZSBO010000145.1:0-10424 GCA_964605265.1 uncultured Prosthecobacter sp. | reverse complement strand
TGGGCCGTGTGATAGCCGTGGCGACGCAGTTCGGCCGGCCAGAAGCGGCACTGCGTCGGGTCATAGGCCGCGCCCGGGTAGGGTGGCGTCATGCGCATCGTGGCGACCCCATAAGGCTGGCGCCCCGTGAGGAAGGTCGTGCGCGAGGGCATGCACCAGGTGCCGATGTAGGCGTGGGTGAAGCGGACGCCGCGAGCGGCGAGACGGTCCATGTGCGGGGTGCGCGCCCAGGATTCGGCCCCCTCGTAGCAGGAGAGCGTGCGGTAGGAATGGTCGTCGGTGTAGATGACCAGCAGGTTCGGTTTCGCCAACGCGAGGGCGGGCGCGAACAGCAGGAGGGCGAGGCGACGGACAAACATGCGATGGGAACGTCGTGCAAGCGGGGCGATTTCAGCGAAGTCGCTGATTCCGTGGGTGGCCTGTTTTCTATCTGCCACGCTTGCTGCCCTCCAGATGCCGTGCAACCCTGATTCGTCTCCTCGCTGGCATGGATGCATTGAGATTCCTGCGATCAGAGTTCCGCGCAAACCGAGATCGAATCATTGAAGATGAACACAAGTATCCACGTGCATGATGCTGTGATTACGGCGCTCTTGCAGAAGGGTGACTGGATGGAAATGCATCTGACAGCGGTCATTCATCAATCGTCAGGACGCCCGGGTATTGATGCAGGGTTTGCTTGGCGTCAGGATGCCAAGTTAAGCTTCTTGGGTGCGGATCCCATCACGCTGGCTTCGTTGCCTTCAGTGTGGCTGCTTGACGGAGTGTTTCGAGCCGGCAAGTCCGTTTGCAATGGCCTGATTCCAGTCCTTCAGGATTACAGCGCGCCGATCGAGCTTACGATGAAGTTTTCGTCGGAAGAAGGTGAGGATGCCGGAAGTGTGGTGATTGGCGCGCATGAACTGAAGGTTGAGTTGTCAGCAGAGATTTCATGCATTGGTAAGTTTGCTGGATTTGGATATCCAGACGATGAGCCTGTCTAGCAGGTAGGCGTTGCCTTGGCCGCCGGTGCGTGCTGTGGGACGGGGCTCGACCGCCTCAGGCCAGCAGGCCCTTGACCACATGGCCATGGACATCGGTGAGACGGAAGTCGCGGCCCTGGAAGCGGTGGGTGAGCTTTTCGTGATCGAAGCCGAGCAGGTGCAGCAGGGTGGCGTTGAGATCGTGAACATGCACGGTGTCGCGCACGGCCTGGAAGCCGAGTTCGTCGCTCTCGCCATGAACATGGCCGCGGCGCACGCCGCCGCCGGCGAGCCAGACACTGAAGGCGCGGTTGTGATGGTCGCGGCCGTCGTTGCCGCCCTGCACCATGGGGGTGCGACCGAATTCGCCGCCCCAGACGACGAGGGTGTCGTCGAGCAGGCCGCGCTGCTTCAAATCCTTGACCAACGCGGCGCTGGCCTGGTCGGTGTCGCGGCAGTTGGTCTGGATGGCCTTGGTCAGGTTGCCGTGCTGGTCCCAGGCCTCGTGGAAGAGCTGGACGAAGCGCACGCCGCGTTCGATGAGGCGACGGGCGAGCAGGCAGTTGCGCGCGTAACCCGGCGTGTTGACGTCCTTGATGCCGTACATCTCCAGCACGTGCGCGGGTTCGTCGGACAGGTCCATCAGTTCGGGCGCGCTGGTCTGCAGGCGGTAGGCCATTTCATAGGCCTCAATGCGCGCCGCTGTTTCGGGATCGGCAAAGGCGCCGAAGGACTGTTGGTTCAACTCGTGCAGGGCGTCGAGCGAGGCGCGCTGCGCCGGTTGATCGACGCCCTTGGGATTGGAGAGGTAGAGCACGGCATCGCCGCTCGAACGCAGTGGCACGCCGCCGAACTGGGTGGGCAGAAAACCCGCGCCGTAGTTGCTGGCTCCGCCGCTCGTGCCCTTGGCGCTGGTCAGCACGACGTAGCCCGGCAGGTTCTCGCATTCGCTGCCGAGACCGTAGAGCGTCCAGGCGCCGAAGCTGGGGCGACCGAACTGTTCGGAGCCGGTGTTCATGAAGATCTGGCCGGGTGCGTGGTTGACCGCGTCGGTCTGCATGGAGCGGACCAGGCAGATCTCGTCGGCGATCGAGCCGGTGTGCGGCAGGATCTCGCTGAGTTCCATGCCCGACTGGCCGTGGCGATGGAAGGCAAACTTCGGGCCGAGCAGGGCGGAGTCGGGTTGAATGAAGGCGGCGCGGTAGTTCTTCAGCAGTTCGGCCGGCGGCAGTTGGCCGCTGCGTTTCGTCAGCTCGGGCTTCGGATCAAACAGCTCCAGATGGCTGGGCGCGCCGGCTTGGAAGAGGTAGATGACACGCTTCGCCTTGGGGGCGTGATGGGTGACACCGCGTGACGCTGTGGCCGCACCCGCTTCGCGCGCCAGCAGGCTGTGCGCCGCCATGCCGGCCAGCCCCAGGCCGCAGTCGCGCAGGAACCAGCGGCGGGAAATGGGGGATGGCAGATGGCGGATGGGGGATGGCAGATTGGAGATCGGAGATGGGGAAGGGCGCATGGCGGTGCGGGACAGATCGGGGGTGGATCGAAGTTCGAAGACGGAGAGAGCCTGCCTTCCATCTCCGATCTCCCATCAAGTTCAGCTTTTGCTCAGGGTTTCATCGAGGTTCAGCAGTACGCGTGCGACGAGGGTCCAGGCGGCGAGTTCGTTGGGGGTGGCATCGGCGGGCAGGTCCTGTGGGCGGGTAAGGTCGGAGAAGGCGATGTCGCCGGCCTTCAATTCGCCGCTGCGCAGACGGGCGCGGTGCTGGTCGAGCAGGCGCAGCACGGTGCCGGTTTCCGCGGCGGTGGCGGGGCGACTCGTGCACAGGCGCCAGGCATGGCGGATGCGGGCTTCATCGCTGCCGCCGCCCTCGCGGACGATGTGCTGTGCCAGGGCCTGGGCGGCTTCGACGAAGAGGGTTTCATTGAGGCTGGTCAGCGCGGCGAGCGGGGTGTTCGAGCGGGTGCGGCGCACGCAGGCGAAGTCGCCATTGGGGGCGTCGAAGGCCTGCAGCACCGGGTCGGGCATGGAGCGCTTGCGGAAGTGGTAGAGGCTGCGCCGGTAGCGCTGCGCATCCGTGGGCGGTTGCCAGTAGTCGGGCGGGTTGTAGTTGTAGTCGAGCACGCTCTGCGGCACGGGCGGGTAGATGCTCGGGCCGCCGACCTGTTCCTGCAGCAGGCCGGACACGGCGAGGGCGATGTCGCGCACGGTTTCGGCATCGGCGCGGAAGCGCGGGCCGCGGGCCAGCAGGCGGTTGTTGGGATCCTTCTCTCGAAGTTCGGCCGTGACCACCGAACTCTGTCGGTACACGGCGCTGGTGAGGATCGTGCGGAGCAGGTGCTTTTGACTCCAGCCCTGGGCCATGAAATCCAGGGCGAGCCGGTCGAGCAGGGCCTGATGCTCCGGTGGCGGTGCGCGTGTGCCGAAGTCTTCCGCCGTCTCGACCAGGCCGGTGCCGAAGAGGCTCTGCCAGATACGGTTGACGGCGACGCGGGCGGTGAGTGGCGAGTTCGGATCGACCAGCCAATGAGCGAAGGCGAGTCGGCCGGGCGCGGCCTTTTCCGGCAGCGGGTGCAGGGCCGCGGGCACATGCGGCGGCACCGCGTGCTTGGGCTGGTTCCAGACACCGCGGTCCAGCAGGTGCGTGGGGCGCACATCCGTGGCGCGACGTTCGGCGAGGTGCAGCACCGAGGTCTTGCCCTCCGCCGGCCAGGATTTCCACAGGGCCTCGGCCTCGGCATTGAGGGCTTTTGCCGCCGGCAGGGTGCGTCGCCAGGCATCGATCAAGGCGACCTGCTGCTCGGGGCTGCGCTGATCGGGCGGGATCGCCATCGCGAGTTGTGCGGCGTGATCCATGGCGGGCGTTTTCGGTGCCGGACTGCGCGTGGTGGCGAGGCGCATGCGCCCGAGCATGGCGATGGCGCGCTGGCCGCGGCCATTGCCGTCGCCGCTGTGGTTCATGCGCACGGTGAGACGCAACTGCGTGCCGGCGGGGGCGGTGAGCGGTTCAGCGAACTGAACGACGGCGACCGATGGCGCGTTGCGCCGGCCCGGGCCGCGGTCGGCACGCCAGGCGGTCTGGTTGTCGCCATCGATCAGGAAGGCGACCGGTCCCACCCGGCGCTCGCGGTTGGCATCGGCCTTGGTCTGCCACTCGGGTTCGATGCGGTGGTCGGGTTCCGAGAAATCGGCGCTGGCGTTTTGCAGGGCGACCTTTTGCCAGTCCTTGTCGCCCGGCTTCTGCACGTGACATTCCAGTTCGGTGATGGCCCAGACGCCGTGGCGGCTGTGGCCGGGACCGCCGTGGGGCAGGTCGCGGTGTGTCAGCGCCTCCAGGCGCAGGCCGGTCAGGCCGTTGAGCGTGGGTTCGGCGAAGATGAGATGATCGCTACTGGAAGAGGGGTGACCGAGGGTGAGGATGGATTCGTCGGCAAGGCGGGTCGGATGGTTGAGGCCGCTGACCGTCATCAGCTTCTTCGGCGTGAGTGCGGTCCATTCGGCCTGCTGGGCAGCGACGCTCTTTTCCCAGGCGGCGAGCTGGGCCGGCCAGTCGGGCAGTTGCTTTTTCAAACGCTCGCGCACGCCGCTCAGACCAGCCTGCACCTTGGCGCTGGCCTTTTGTTGAGCCTCGTCATACACCCAGGACTGTGCCTCGTAGGTGTTGTTGAGGAAGGCAAAGAGGCCGAAGTACTCGTCGTGGGTGATCGGATCGAACTTGTGGGTGTGGCACTGGGCGCACTGCAGGGTGAGGCCGAGCACCGCCTTGCCGAGGCAGTCCATGCGGTCGAACACGCCCTCGATGCGGAATTGCTCGGGCACAATGGCGCCTTCCTCGTTGACCATGCCGTTGCGCAGGAAGCCGGTGGCGATGAGCGATTCCTGACTGGCGTCCGGAAGCAGGTCGCCGGCAACCTGCTCGACGATGAAACGATCGTAGGGCAGGTCGCGGTTGAGGGCACCGATCACCCAGTCGCGCCAGGCCCACTGCTCGCGCGGCAGGTCCTTTTCATAGCCGTTGCTGTCGGCGTAGCGCGCCGCGTCGAGCCAGACACGCGCCCATTTCTCGCCGTAGCGGGGGCTTTGCAAAAGCGTGTCGACGGTTTGCTCAACCGCTGTCTGCAGACCGGAAGCCTGCACGCGCGCTTCAAAGTCCGCCACCTCGGCCGGCGTCGGTGGCAGGCCGCCGGCGTCAAGCCAGAGGCGACGTGCCAGCAGGGCGGGTTCGGCGGGCGGCGCCAGTTTCAGGCCGGCTTGGGCCAGGCGTTTCTCCACCAGGGCATCGACCGGGTGGGTCTTGGCATCCGCCTCTTGGACATCGGCCTTCGGCTTTTCAAACGCCCAGTGACCGGCATAAACCGCGCCCTCGGCAATCCAGCGTTTCAGCACTTCGATCTGTGCGGCGTTGACCGGCTTTTTCGCCTTGGGCGGCGGCATGACTTCGTCGCTGTCATGGGTCGTTAGTCGGGCGATGAGCGGACTCTTCTCCGGCTGGCCCGGTGCGATGGCGGGTCCGTCGCTGTCACCGCCCTGCAGGGCCGCCTCGCGCAGGTCCAGTCGCAGGCCGCCCTTGCGGGTCTCGGCATCGCCACCGTGGCAGTGGAAGCAGTGCTCCGAGAGGATGGGCTGGACCTCGCGACGGAAATCCACCGCCGGCATGGCGACAGGCAGGCAGGTGAGAAGCAGGCAGAGACGGGCTGGAGACATGGTGGAACTCATCTTAGCAACGCCTGCCGACACTGGATTTTCCCGCAAATCGGTTGTCGGATTCGGCAAGCCGCCATGGCAGCCCCCGCCAACGGGTTGGCAGCCTTTTCGCAAGATGTTGGCTCGTGATCTCGTTAATTGGTCGGACCACCTGATGAACCTGCCATGACTCTCGACACTCTTGCCCGTCCGCCCTCCCTGGTGGATACTGTCTGTGAACGTCTGGCCGATCTCGCCCGGCAGGAGCCGGATGGCGATCGCCTGCCGACCGAGCGCGAGCTCTCCGCCCGGCTGGGGGTCAGTCGCAGCGTCGTGCGCGAGGCGGCCCAGCGACTGGAGCTGCAGGGTTTGATTGAGATTCGCCAGGGCAGCGGCATGAAGGTGGTGGACAAGCTGCACAAGCCGCTCAACAGCGCCCTCAATCTGCTGGTGCCTGATGAAAGGCAGCGCCTCGTGCATCTCACGGAGGTGCGTCTGGCGTTGGAGCCCGAGAATGCCCGCCTGGCGGCGGAGCGCGCCACGGTCGGCCAGTTGCGCGAGCTGCGCCGCGCCCATGAGCAATTGCAACTGGCTCAGGGTTTCAAGGATCAGGTGGGCGCCGACATGGACTTCCATCGCCTGCTTGCCGAGGCTTCAGGCAATCCGATCTCGGCCCTGCTCATGCAGTCGCTTTCCGAACTGCTCCAGGCCAGTCTCGCCCACGGTTACCGACGGGTGACGCCGGCATTGGCCATCCGTCAGCACGGCGCCCTGCTGGTCGCCCTGGAAAAGCGCGACCCGGCCGCCGCCGCCCGCGTCATGCATCGTCACCTGCTTTCCGCCCGCACCGACCTCGGTCTCGAATCCGCCCGTTGATCCCATGAATGCCGACCTCGATCTTTCCCGTCGCCACTTCCTCGGTCAGATGACCACCGGACTCACCGGTGTCGCCCTGTCGCGCCTGTTCGCCGCCGAGGCCGCCACTCCGCGCCGGGGCGCCCATTTCGCCCCGAAGGCGAAGCAGGTGCTGCAGATTTTCTGTCCCGGTGCCGCTTCGCACGTGGACCTCTGGGATCACAAGCCGATGCTCGAAAAGTACGACGGCACACCGCTGCCGGGTGAGGAGACGTTTGTCAGCTTTCAGGGCAAGAATGGCAATCTCATGAAATCGCCCTGGCCCTTCCAGGCGGCGGGGCAGAGCGGCAAGAAGATCTCCTCCATGCTGCCCCACCTGGCACGGCATGTCGACGACATGGCCTTCATCCACTCGATGAGCTCGAAGACCAACACCCACGGTCCGGGCTGCATCAACATGAACTCCTGCTTCACGCGCGAGGGTTTTCCCTCCGCCGGTTCCTGGGTCAGCCACGCGCTTGGCAGCTTGAACGACAACCTGCCCACCTATGTCGCCATCCAGGACCTGCGCGGCGAACCACCGAACGGCAAGGCCAACTGGTCGAACGGCTTCCTGCCGGCGCAGTATCAGGCGGTTGCCATGGCCGCCCAGCAGCCGCTGCGCAACCTGGCCCGCCCCTCCGGGATCGACGCGGCCGAGGAGGCGGCCACACGCGACTTTTTGCGCGGACTGAACCGCGCGCACGCGGAGGCCCGGCCCGGCGACAGCGAGCTGTCGGCACGCCTGGCCGCCTACGAGATGGCGGCGCGCATGCAGCTCACCGCGCCGGAGGTGAGCGATCTGTCCGGGGAGCCCCGGCATGTCCATGAACTCTACGGCACCGGCGATGCCAACACGCTGAAGGCCGCTTACGCGCGCAACTGCCTGCTGGCGCGCCGCTTCCTCGAGCAGGGCGTGCGCTATGTCTCGTTGTACTGCGCCTCGCGCGCCAGCGCTGTCGACGGCCTGCTGAACTGGGATGCGCACAAGACGCTCAAGGCCGACTACGAACGCCACTGCCCGATCTTCGACCAGCCGACCGCGGCCCTGCTGACCGACCTCAAGCAGCGCGGCATGCTCGACGATGTGCTGGTGATCTGGTGCACCGAGTTTGGGCGCATGCCCACTCATCAGGAGGGCACCAGCGGCCGCGATCACAATCCCGATGCCTTCACCACTTGGATGATGGGCGCCGGCATCCAGGGCGGCGTCAGTTATGGCGAAACCGACGAGTTCGGCCGCCGCGCCGCGGTCGATGTGGCCTCGGTCTATGACTTCTACGCCACGGTCCTGCACCTGCTCGGTCTCGATCACGAGAAACTGACCTATTACCACAACGGCGCCAAGCGCCGGCTGACCGATGTGCATGGCCATGTCATCGACAAGATCCTGGCATGAAGATCGTGAACGCTGAATATCGAACAAGGAATGATGAATTTCGCAGGATGAAAACAGCACCGAATCCATGGCCACAGCCTGACCCGTTGCATGCGCATCGGAGTCGCCTTCAGCGGGTGGCTTTCCTTGGCGTTTGGCTGCTTTCGACCTTGGTCATTGCCCCTGCCTGCTTCGCCGCAGATGGCGGCATCGCCTTCTTCGAGCAGAAGATCAGGCCGGTGCTTGTCGAGCATTGCTACTCCTGTCACAGCGCCGAGGCGAAGAAGCTCAAGGGCAACCTGTATCTGGACAGCCGGGCCGGCTGGCAGAAGGGTGGCGACAGCGGTGAGCCGGCGATTGTACCCGGCAAGCCGGAGGAAAGCCTGCTGATCCGCACGATGCGGCATGAGGAGGAGGATCTGGAGATGCCGCCCAAGAAGCCGAAGTTGCCCGATTCGGTGATCGCGGATTTCGTGGCCTGGGTGAAGATGGGCGCGCCGGATCCGCGCGATGGCCAGCCGCTGGCGGTCAACCGTGGCGACAAGACCTGGTGGTCGCTGCAGCCTTTGCTGGATTTCACATCTCAGATTTCAGATTTCAAATCTGGTAAGCCACTTTCGATCGACGCCTTCATCGAGGTGAAGCTCAAGGAGAAGGGCCTGACCCTCAATCCGCCTGCCGATCCGCGCGCGCTGATCCGTCGCCTGACCTACGACCTGCACGGCCTGCCGCCGACTGCGGAGGAGGTGGAAGCGTTTGCAGCCGACTCCATCCGCAGTCCGCAGTCCGCCATCCGCAATCTCATCGACCGCCTTCTCGCCAGTCCGCGCTACGGCGAGCGCTACGGTCGCCACTGGCTGGATGTCATCCGCTTTGGCGAATCCAACGGCTTTGAGCGCAATTTCATCATCGATGATCTCTGGCCCTTCCGCGACTATGTCATCCGGTCGATCAACGACGACAAACCCTTCGACCGCTTCATCACCGAGCACCTTGCCGGTGATGTCATCGGCAGGGACGATCCCGCGGTCGAGGTCGGCAGCGCCTTCCTGGTGGCCGGGCCTTATGACGATGTCGGCAACCAGGATCTGGTGGCGCAGGCGAACATTCGGGCGGCGACGCTTGACGACATGGTGACCGCCACCGGCGGCGCCTTCCTTGGTCTCACGGTCAACTGCGCGCGTTGCCACGATCACAAGTTCGACCCCATGCCTGCTGAGGATTATTACCGGATGAAATCGGCCTTTGAAGGGGTCAAGCATGGCCGGCGCGTGTTGACCACGGCCGCGGCGCGGCAGGCGCACCAGCAGGCCTTGGCCCCCTTGAATGCAGAGCTGGCCCGACTCCAGGGCGAGCAGGCGGCGCTGGAAAAGGCCATTGCCCAGCGCGCCCAAACGGCACTGGCAGGACTGAAGCATGACCGACCGAAAGTCGATCCGCACGGCACCGAGGAAAGCTTCGAGCCGGTGCAGGCCCGCCATCTGCGCTTTGTCATCGAGAGCTTCACCAGCGATTACCAAGGTGGCAATGTCCGGCGCGGCGGCGGCAAGCTGACGGAGTTCGAAGTCTTCGACACCAAGGGGCGCAACGTCGCGCTGGCGACCCACGGCACGAAAGCCGAGGGTGCGAGGTCAGCGGTGGCCGAGGACTTTCCCGAAGCCTATGGGCCGCAGTATTGCATCGATGGCAAGCTGGGTGAGGCCTGGTTCATTGGCAGTCCGCCGGTGCTGACCCTGACCTTTGCGCAACCGGAAACGATTGAGCGCATCCGCTTCGTCAATGCTCGCGGAGAACGCGGCACCGACGAGAGCAAGGTGCGCGGTGCAACGCCGACCGAGTATGCGGTGCAGGTTTCCCTGGATGGTGAAACCTGGACAACCGTCGCCAGCGAGGCGGGGCGCGAGCCTGCCACCCCCGGCCATGCCCTGGCCCTGGCGCGTGCCACGGTCATCACCGAGGCGGAACAGGCGCGTCTCAAGGATCTGGCCAAGCAGGTGGCTGCCGTGCAGGCGCAGATCAACCGTCTGCCCAAGCTGCCGCAGGTCTGGGCCGGCCTGTTCAGTCAGCCCAAGGAACCCACCCGCCTGCACAAGGGCGGCGATCCGATGAAGCCGGGCGATGTTGTGGTGCCGGCCAGCCTGAGCGTGCTCAGCGAGGTGACGCCGGCCTACGCGCTGCCGGCTGATGCACCCGAAGGTGAGCGTCGCCTGGCGCTGGCCAAGTGGATCACCCAGGACAATCCGCTCACCGCACGCGTGCTCGCCAATCGTGTCTGGCAATGGCACTTCGGCACGGGGCTGGTCGATACGCCGAGCGACTTCGGTTTCCTCGGCAGTCGGCCCACCCATCCCGAGTTGCTCGACCATCTGGCGCAGCGCCTCATTGCGCATGGCTGGCGACTGAAGGCGCTGCACCGCGAGATCCTGCTCTCGCGCACCTATCTGCAGAGCGCTGCGCATCGGGCCGATGGCGCGGCCGCCGATGCCGCCAGTCGCCTGCTTTGGCGTTT
>CAZSBO010000144.1:5329-10457 GCA_964605265.1 uncultured Prosthecobacter sp. | reverse complement strand
ACCTGCTCGCCTTCCTCGGCGGCAAGTGAGGGTTGAGGGCTGGCTCTGAGTTCCATCAACGATCCACCCTCAGCCATCAACTTCCCCACTGAGCCGGAGATGAGGGTTGATAGGGGCAAGGGGGTTGTAAATCCTGGATTTCGTTCTGGCTTGCGACGGGCAAATCGGGCAGGATTTGGCTCCATGAGGCGATGGATGTTGTGCCAGTGGGTGCTGCTTTGGCTGCTCGGCGGTGGAGCCGCGCAGGCGCTGACTTTTCGCACGGTCGTGCTGGATGCCGGGCACGGCGGCAAGGACGGTGGGGCGGCTTGGTATGGGAAGGTGGAGAAGCGACTCTGCCTGGATGTGGCCCTGCGGGTTGAATCGATCCTCAAACGCCGCGGCCTGCAGGTGGTGATGACGCGGCGCACCGACCGCTTTGTCGAACTCGCCGACCGCGCGCGCTTGGCCAACCGCTACCGCAGCGCGATCTTTGTGAGCGTGCATTTCAATGCCAACCGCAACACCCGCATTCGCGGCATGGAAGTCTTTTACCTGAGCTCGCGCGGCAAGACGCTCGGCTCCCGCATCCTCAGTTCGCTGCGCTCGCGGTTGAAAACGACGAGTGGTCGCGGCCTGGTGCGCGGCAATCTGAAGGTGCTGCGCGAGACCGCCATGCCGGCGGTGGTGGTCGAGGCCGGTTACATGAGCAACCGCACCGAGGCGGCGCGCATCGCCACCGCTTCTCATCGTCAAGCCATCGCCGAGGCCATTGCCGCCGGCATTCTCAACGCTCGCGGATGAGTGCCCTGACCTTGGTGGTGCAGGTGACGCCGAACGCGCGGCGCAGCGAGTTCGCCGGCTGGAGCAGCGATGAACAGAACCGCCCGCTGCTGCTGGTGCGCCTGCAGGCACCGCCGCAGGACGGTCGCGCCAACGAGGAACTGGTGCGGTTTTTGGCCGGGTCGCTCGGCTGTCGCAAGGCCGAGGTCCGCCTCGTGCGCGGCGCCAGCGCCCGCCGCAAGCAGCTCGAGCTGCCAGCCGCCTGCGCCGAGCGACTGCCCGCGCGGTGAAGGGGCGGTTTGGACAGCACAGCCTTCCGGATCCCCGTCCATCTCCCATCTTCCATCCCCCCCTCACTCCGGCAGCACGACCCCCAGATCCCGCCCCCAGATCACCGGGATGGAGGTGTACAAAAACTCCAGGTCATCAAAGTGCCACCATTCGCCGGGCAGGGGTTTGAAGCCGGCTTCCTGCATGGCCTCATGGAGCAGGCGCAGGTTGCGCCGCACCGTGGGATCGGGATGGCGGGTGTCGCTGGCGGCGGCGGCGAGGTTTTCGTCGAAATAGGTCGGCATGGCCTGCTCGCGGCCCCCGGCATCGATGAGGGTGGCGTCGACTGAAATCCCGGCGCAGTGGCGTGACCAGCCGCCGCTCGGATCGATGAACAGGCCGGTGCGCTGGCCGTGATCGTGCAGGCGCTGGTGAGCTTCAGGCGGCCGCCAGCCATCCCACACGCGCAGCCCGTAACCTTGATCGCGCAGCCGGGCCTGGGCCACGGCCAGGCGCTCGGCCGTGGAGCGGCGCAGCAGGCAGGGCATGCCGGCGGGGTAGAGCGGTCGGCCGGTGACGTTTTCCGCGGTCGTGTAGCGCAGATCGATGGAGACGTCGGGCAGCAACTCCCGCACCTCGACCAAGCCCTTGCGCCAGGCACGGCGACGAATGTCGGCCGGCACCGCGGCTGCCTTGCGGCGCGGCGTGTTGCAGCCGGCCAGCAGCACGGCGGGCAGGGAGGCAAGGCAGGTGCGGCGGTTCACGTGCCCTTCCTGCCAGCGGGCGGCGACGCCTGCAAGCGCTTCCTGGCTTGCCTCTTGGCCGCATCCGCCTCTGGTGTCCGTATGCAACGCCTGCTCGCCCTCTGCCTCGCCCTGTGTGCCGTCGCCACCGCCCGGCCGCCCAATGTGCTGGTCATCCTCGCCGACGACCAGGGCTCGGTCGATCTCGGCAGCTACGGGGCCACCGACCTGCACACGCCGCACACCGATGCCCTGGCCGAGCGCGGGGTGCGCTTCACCCGCTTCGACTCCGCGGCGCCTGTCTGCTCGCCCTCGCGGGCCGGCCTGTTGACGGGGCGCTGGCCGGCGCGCGCTGGCGTGCCCAACAACTGTGCCTCGCAGCCCGGCGCCCCCGGGGCCCTGCCACCCGAGGAGGTGACGCTGGCCGAGATGTTTCGCGACGGCGGCTATGCCACCGCCCACATCGGCAAATGGCATGTCGGTTACACCCCGGAGACCTCGCCGCTCGCCCAGGGCTTCGATCACAGCTTCGGCCACATGGGCGGCTGCATCGACAACTTCTCGCACTTCTTCTACTGGAGTGGTCCGAACCGGCACGACCTCTGGCGCAACGGCACGGAAGTCCATGAGGACGGTCGCTACTTTCCCGACCTCATGGCCGAGGATGCCGCGCGGTTCATGGAGGTGAACCGCGCGCGGCCCTTCTTCATCTACTACGCGCTCAATACCCCGCACTACCCCTACCAGGGCGATGCCAAATGGCTGGCGCATTTCAAGGATCTGCCGGAACCGCGCCGGCAGTACGCCGCCTTCCTCGCCGCCCAGGACGAGCGACTGGGGCGGGTGTTCGCCAAGATCGACGAGCTTGGGCTGCGCGAGCAGACGATCGTCGTGTTCCAGAGCGACAACGGGCATTCGACCGAAGAGCGCGCGCACTTCGGCGGCGGCAGCGCCGGACCGCATCGCGGTGCCAAGTTCAGCCTGCTCGAAGGCGGCATTCGCCTGCCAGCCATCGTCGCTTGGCCCGGCACGCTGCCGGCAAAGGCGGTGCGCGCGCAGACGGCACACGCCTGCGACTGGCTGCCGACCCTCGCCGAATTGACCGGGGTGAAACCGCCGTCGGTGCCGCTCGACGGTCGCAGCCTGGTGCCGGTGTTGCGCGATGCGCAGGCGCCGAGCCCGCATGAGGGACGGGCGCTGCACTGGCAGATCGGCCTGGGGCCAAAGGCGGACTGGGCGGTGCTGGAGGGCGACTGGAAACTCATCGGGCACAGCCGCGACACTGGCCTGCGTGAAGCGCCGCCGCTGCGGCTGTTCCTCAGCAACGTCCGCGAGGATCCCGGTGAAACCCGCGATCGTGCGGCCGAGGAACCGGAGCGGGTGGCGCGCCTGCGCCGCCTGCACGAGGCGCATCTGCAGTGAGGCCAAAAAAAGACCCGGCAGGAAAACCTGCCGGGTCGTGAGGGACGAAGGCGATCAGGCCTTCGGGGTGTCCGGGCCGCTGGCGGGCAACTCGGGCTTGGCGATGTAATCGGTCGGGATCTTGCCCTTGAGCGCCTTCAGGAAGGTGACGATGCTGGCGACTTCGTCATTGCTGAGGGTCTTGCCGAGCTGGTGTTCGGCCATCATCTTGACCATGTCCTCGAGCGACTTCACCGAGCCGTCATGCAGGTAGGGGCCAGTTTCGGTGATGTTGCGCAGGCTAGGCGCTTTGAAGAAGTACTTGTCGCTGTCCTGCTTGGTCGCCTCGTAGCGGCCCAGGTCCTTCAGCTCAGGCCAGGCCTTCACCAGACCGAGCTTCTGGTACATGGCACCACCGACGCCGGGGCCGTTGTGGCAGGTGGCGCAGCCGGCCTTGGCAAAGGTTTCATAACCCTTGGCTTCCTCCGCGGTGAGCGCGTCCTTCTTGCCCTTGAGGTAGTCGTCCCAAGCCGAGGGCGTCAGCAGCTTGCGCTCGAAGGCGCCGACGGCCTTGCCGAAGTTGTCATAGGTGATCGGATCGGCTTCGCCGGGGAAGGCGGCCTTGAAGGCGTCGACATAGCCGGGGATCGACTTCAGCACGCGCACCACAAAGTCGGCGTCGGGCATGCCCATTTCGATCGGGTTGAGCACCGGTCCCTTGGCCTGCTCTTCAACGCTCGGTGCACGGCCATCCCAGAACTGGGCGAGGTGCAGGGCGGCGTTGTAGGTCGGCGGGGAACTGCGGCCACCGAGCTTGCCATCGTGACCGGGCGAGAAGGGCAGGTTGTCCTGGCCGTACTTGTCGAGCTGGTGGCAGCTGTTGCAGGACATCTTACCCCCCTTGGAAAGGCGGGTCTCGTAATAGAGCATCCGGCCGAGGTCGATCTTGGCTTCGGTCAGCTCATTGTCTGGCGAGGGAACTTCGGTCGGCAGCGGCCGGAACATCGCCAGGTAGGAGTCCGACAGAGCGTCGGCATGGGCGGAAGCGACGGACAGTACGCTGGCGAGGGCGAGGTAGCGGAGGGGGGATTTCATGGGAGAAGTGGCCATTGATACGAAACGCAACTATCGACGGTTGCAGGCGCCGGGCGAGATTTTTTTGTGCTTCACTCCCGCTCGACTGGCTTCCATTGTGTCGATCTTGTGCGCCACGCTGCCGATCTTGTGATGGCGAATTTGTTTTGCCTGCGTTCGGCCGGCTGGCATGATGCGGGCATGACGCGCCTTTTGTCGTTGCTCTGCCTTGCCTGCCTGCCGCTCGCCGGTGCGCCACCGCCGCCCGGCCCGGAGGTCCTGCAGATGCTGCTGCAGGCCCAGGAGTTGAAGAATCAGGGCCGCTTCACCGACGCCCTGGCCAAGCTCGATGAGGTTGAGGCCGTCGCGCCCGGGCACCCGCACCTGCCGAACCTGCGCGGCACGATCTACCTGGCGCCGCCGTTGCGCGACCTGGATCAGGCGGCGACGCTGTTCGACGAGGCGGCTGCGCGCAGCCCGGGCGAGTTCAGTCCGCGCTTCCATCGCGCCGAGGTCGAGTATGTTCGCCACGACTGGGCGGCCGCACATGCGCGGCTGCAGCAACTGCTGGCCGACTTCCCCAAGACGCCCCAGCCCATCCGCCACATGGTGCTGTTCAAGCGCCTGGTTTGCGAGGTGAAATTGGAACGCTTGGCCGAGGCGGAGCAGACGCTCAAGCAGAGCTTCACCTTCATGGATGACACGCCCGCCTACTACTACGCCCAGGCCACCCTGGCCTTCGCCCGCAAGGATGAGGCCAAGGCCAGGGATTGGCTGGCGCGCGCCGGCGGCATTTTCAAACCCGCCGAACGCAGCCCCTATGAAGACAGCCTGATGGAAGCCCGCTGGCTGCCCAGCCTGGCCCTGCCGCCGGTGGT
>CAZSBO010000144.1:0-5229 GCA_964605265.1 uncultured Prosthecobacter sp. | reverse complement strand
AAGACAGCCTGATGGAAGCCCGCTGGCTGCCCAGCCTGGCCCTGCCGCCGGTGGTGGGGAAGTAGTGAGTTGGGCGTGGAGAGAGACGGTAGGGCCCCGCTGCGCCGGGGCCGTGGCTTGAACCGCGAACATCTCCGCTCGATTCACGATTGCCATCGAAGCGGCAGCCGGCATTTTCGCGGGCATGACGGCATGGCGTATTGCGGCGGACACGGGGGGCACGTTTACGGATGCCTTTGCGGTTGATCCGCAGGGGCGGGAGTCGCGCTGCAAGGTGCTGTCGTCGGGCGTGCTGCGCGCGCGGGTCCGGTCCGGACCGGTGCCGGAACAACTGCATTTGGAAGGTTTGCCGGACTTGTCGGCGGAGCTGCTGCGGGGCTTTTCTGCCTGCGCCAATGGCGAGGTGCGGCGCGTGCTCGCCTGGGATCCGTTGGCCGGTCGGGTGACGCTGGAAGCGGCATTTTCGGCGTTGCCGGAGCGACTGGATCTCACCACGGGCGAGGAGGCACCCGTGCTGGCGGCGCGGCTGCTCACGGGCACGCCGGGGGGGCAAGTGCTGCCGCCGATCGACCTGCGCCTGGCGACCACACGCGCCACCAATGCACTGCTCGAGCGCAAGGGGTCGCCGGTGGCGCTCTTTGTCACGTCGGGGTTTGGCGATCTGCTGTTGTTGGGGGATCAGCGGCGGGCGGATCTGTTTGCTTTGCAGCACGCGCCGAGGCCGCGTTTCTACGAGGCGGTGGTGGAGGTGGCCGAGCGCGTGAGTGTCGATGGCACCGTGTTGATTCCGCTCGATGAGGCGTCGCTCTCGCGTGAAGCGTTGCGCCTGCGGGCACGGGGTCTGCGTCACGCCGCCGTCGCTCTGCTGCACAGTCACGCGCATCCGGCGCACGAACAGCGGGTCGCGGTCATCCTGCGCCAGGCCGGGTTCGAGCAGGTCAGCGTTTCAGCCGAGGTCGCGCCCTTCGCTAAGATCCTGCCGCGTGCCCAGAGTGCCGTCGCCAATGCCTATCTGACAGGCCCTGTGCAGGCCTTCCTCGCCGGTGTTGCGGCCCCGCTCGGCGACGGTTCGCGCTTGTCGATCCTCACCTCGGCCGGCGCGCTTGAACGGGCACAGGACGTTCGTCCCAAGGATCTGCTGCTGAGTGGGCCGGCCGGCGGTGCACTCGGTGCCGCCAATGCCGCGGCGCGGGCCGGTTATCCACGCGTGCTCACCCTCGACATGGGGGGCACGAGTACGGACGTCGCCCGCATCGACGGCCGGCCCGGGCTGCGCTTCAGTCAGGAGGTGGCCGGCCTGCGCCTGCTCGCGCCCTGCGTAGCCATTGAAACGGTCGCCGCCGGTGGCGGTTCGATCTGCCGGTGGACGCCGCAGGGCCTGGCGGTGGGGCCGGAGAGTGCCGGTGCCGATCCCGGTCCGGCCTGCTACGGCCGCGGCGGACCGCTGACGATCACCGACGTCAATCTGCTGCTGGGGCGCTTCGATCCGGCGCGGGCGCCGATTCCGCTGGATCTCGATGCCGCGCAGCGCCGGTTCGATGAGCTGCATGCGGCCTCCGATGGCCAGCTCACGCCCGATGCACTGCTGCAGGCCTGCCTGCGCCTCGCGGTGGAACACATGGCGGCGGCGATCCGGCGCATCTCGGTGGCCGAAGGCTACGATCCGCGCGACCACGCCCTGCTCGCCTTCGGCGGCGCCGGGCCGCAGCATGCCTGCGCGGTGGCGGAGCGGCTCGGCATGACGACGGTCCTGGCGCCGCAGCACGCCGGCATTCTCAGCGCCGTCGGCCTGCACGAGGCGGTGCCGGAGAAGTTCGCCGCGCGCCAGATCCTGCGACCGCTGACAGACTGCAGGTCGGCGCTTGATGGCTGGCTCGACGAATTGGTGAGCACGGCCCGCCGTGATTTGGGCGATCCGCCGGCCTTTGAAGTTTCGCGCCTCGCCGAACTGCGTCTGCAGGGCCAGGATACGCCGCTGCAGGTTGCGTTTGAAAAGATCAATGACCTGTCGGTACACTATGCCGACGCCTATCAACGTTTGTTCGGCTACCCGCCGCCGGCGGGGCGTGTGATCGAACTCGTCAGCCTGCGTGTCGCCGTGCGCTCAGGAACCACGGAGTCGGTCGCCACCGCGCCGCCGGTCGCCGAACCTCTCGGTCGCGGACCGCTGTTGCTGCAGGATGCCTTCAGCACGCTGGTGGTTGCCGAAGGCTGGGACGCGGCCTGGATCGCCGGGTTCGGTCACGTGCTCACTCGTCGCCAGACTGAGCCGGTCGCCGAGGCGGGTTTCAGTCGTGACCTCGTCCGCCACCGCCTGCATGGCATTGTCAGCGAGATGGGGGCGCTGCTCTGCCGTACGGCCATCTCGACGAACATCCGCGAGCGACTCGATTTCTCCTGCGCCCTGCTTGATGACGAAGGACGCCTGGTTTCGAGCGCGCCGCACATCCCGGTGCATCTCGGCGCGCTTGGGGTTTGCGTGCGCGCGGCTGTCGCCGGATTTGACCTGCGGCCTGGCGACACCCTGATCACGAATCATCCGGCCTACGGTGGGTCGCACCTGCCCGATGTCACCCTCATCACGCCGGTGTTCGATGCCGAAGAAACGTTGCTCGGCTACGTTGCCAACCGCGCCCACCATGCCGAGATCGGCGGGTTGACGCCCGGGTCGATGCCGGCCGCGGCCAGCTGTCTGGCCGAGGAGGGAGTGGTGCTGGCGCCGCAGTTTTTGGTCAGTGCAGGGCAGTCCTGTTTCGAAGCGGTTGCTCAACAACTCACCGGGGCGGCCTATCCGACCCGCAACCTGGCCGACAACCTCGCCGACCTGCATGCCCAGCTCGCCGCCAACCAGCTTGGGGTTGAACGCTTGCGTGAACTGGCCGGTGGCGACAGCGCCGCGCTGCGCTCGGCCTTGAATGAGATTTTGGCGCACAGCGCCGCACTGCTGCGCGCCTTCCTGCCGCGCCTGCGCGCAGGGCAGGCGGAGCAGCAGCTCGATGATGGCGCGCGCCTCTGTGTGCGCGTGCAGCCCGTCGGCGATCGGCTGTGCCTCGACTTCACCGGCAGTGCGCCGGTGCATTCGCGCAACCTCAATGCCACCCGTGCCATCGTGCACAGCGTCGTTCTGTATGGCCTGCGCCTGCTGCTGCGTGAGGACCTGCCGCTCAACGAGGGACTGCTGGAGCCGGTCGATCTGATTCTACCTGAGGGCACACTGTTGAATCCAGTCTTCACGGGCGATGCCACCCGCGATCCGGCCGTGGTGGGTGGCAATGTCGAGGTCAGCCAGCGGTTGGTCGACACCCTGCTGCTCGCCTTCGACCTGCAGGCCTGCAGTCAGGGCACGATGAACAATCTTTTGTTCGGCGATGGTCGCTTTGGGTATTATGAAACCGTGGCCGGCGGCACCGGCGCGGGGTTGGAGGGAGACGGTGCCGATGGCGTGCACAGTCACATGACCAACACTGCGATCACCGATCCGGAAATCCTTGAGCAACGCTACCCGGTGCGGCTGTGGCGCTTTGCCCTGCGCCGCGCTTCCGGCGGTGCGGGACGCCATCGCGGGGGCGATGGCGTGGTGCGTGAGTTCGAATTTTTGTCGCCCCTCACCGTCTCGCTGCTGACCCAGCACCGGGCCAGTGGTCCCTACGGCCAGGCCGGCGGCGCGGAGGGGCAACCGGGGCGACAGACCTTGATCCGCGACGCATGCGAAAGGGAATTGCCGGGCTGCGTCAGTTTCGAAGCACGGGCCGGGGACCGCCTGCGCTTGCAGACGCCGGGTGGCGGCGGCTGGGGTGCGGTGTGAATCTCACTCGCGCAGCGGCGGTGGGCGGTGCACGGGGATTTGCGCCCGGAAATCGCCAAGGCTGTTCCAGTGCGTGCGCTCGTTGAGATCGACCTCGGCCACTGCGATGCTGCCCCACTCGGTCGCGCGCGCGAGCACGTTGCCGTAATGATCGTAGATGCCCGAGATCATCCAGTCGTGCCGGGAGGTGTCGGTGTAGGTGCTGCTGACGACGTAGGTGTGGTTTTCGCAGGCGCGCGCCGCGGCGAGCAGGGGATTGCAGCCCCAGACCGGCCAGGCGATGACCTCCGCACCCTGCACGGTGAGGGCGCGCGCGACCTCGGGGAAAAAGCCGTCGTAGCAGATCATCAGACCGACCCTGCCAAAGCGGGTGTCGAAAACCGGGTACTCGCGACCGGGCGTGACGCCGGCCTCGATCTCGCTGCGTGGCAACGTGACCTTGCGGTACTTGCCGATCAGGGCGCCGTCTGGACCGATCAGGGCGGCGGTGTTGTAAATCGCCGGGCCGTCGCGTTCGACGAGGCCGGCGACCAGGTGCAGGCCGTGTTTTTGGGCGAGTCGGCCGAAGTAGGCGGTGCTCGGGCCGGGGATCGGTTCGGCGCACTCATGCATTTTTTTGCCGGTGCCGTAGTAGGTGAGGGTTTCCGGCAGCACGAGCAGGTCGACCTTCTGGCGGGCGGCCTCGGCGATGAGCGGAGCGAACTGCGGCGGTTTGTCGGATGGGGCGCTGCCCTCGCGCGGTTGCAGGTGCGCAGTGGCGAGGCGGACCTTGCGCGGCGGCGGCGCCTCGACGGCGGTCAGCGTCGCCGGGCTCCAGGTGACGCGGGCGTGGGAGGCCCACTGCAGGTAGAGTTCAAGGCGCGCCTGTCGGGCGGCCAGCGGGGCGCGCAGGGTTTCGCGAACCTCGGCCCAGACCCCGGCGGGCGAACCGGGATCGCGCGGGTATTCGGGTTCCGCGCGGGGGATCTGGCCGTTGGCGTAGCCGGCGGGCGCGGGTTTTTCCCAGGTCACAGGTTGGCCTTCGGCATCCTGCCAGAGTACGCGGGCGACGACACTGCGTCGCGCCTCCGGAACGTTGTCAAACTGGCGCCAAGCGCTGAAGCGATAATGTTGGCCACCCTCGACCGGAACCGTGGTCGTCCAGCAGCCGATCCAGTGTTCGCCGGCCCCGGTTTCAAGCAGCAGCGCCGGCCCACCCTCGCGACCAGCGCTCGACTCCTGCCGATGCGCGGGCGCCGCCTCGGGGCGCGGCGATTCAAAACTCCAGGGAGCGGCCGCGGCCAGTACCGGGGCGAAGAGCAGGGGAAGCAGTCGTAACATGCCAGAGAGAAACGTTTTCATGCCGCTTGATTCATCAAGTCCCTACTTTTATAAAGTGTCTGTCCCTTTATTGGAAAACGATTGACTTTTTGGCTCTCTGCGGT
>CAZSBO010000143.1:0-10480 GCA_964605265.1 uncultured Prosthecobacter sp. | reverse complement strand
TGTCGGCATGAAGGATCTCGATTTCCTCCAGCGCCACTTCCTCCTGCTTGCGCGGCAGGCTCAGCAGACGACGCAGGCCCTTGGTCGGTCGGACCCGGCGCGGGCCCTCGCCCTCGATCGGCACTCCCAGCGGCAGCTCGACGCCGTAGCGTTCCTTGTCGAGTTTGCCGACCCGGCCAAGGCCGTGGGCAAAGCGGGCGACAAAGCCCGGCACGCTCAGGGCTGGCGCGATGCGTTCCGGGTCGGCCAACCAGACCTGGGCAAGCGGCAGACGTTCGTCGGGCACCTGGGCCCGGCGCTCCCACTCGCCCTGCGAGTTGAAGATCTGCTTTTCGGTCGCCTCCAAACCAAACAACGCCTTGGCCTCGCGCAGGCCTTCGGCGAGCGCGCCTTCCCCGCCCTCCTCCAGCCCGAGCAGGGGTGGCACGCGGGCATAGAGTCGGTCGGCAAAGCGCGCGGCCGCCTCGAAGGGGCAGGCCTCCGTCTGCGCGGCATGCTTCATGACGCGCAGGAAGACCGGCCAGGCGAGCTGGCTGCTGCGGTGCAGGCGCGCCGGGCGGGCGTCCATCAGGGAGGGACTGAGACGGGTGGTGACGACGTGCCCCTTGTCGTCCAGGCCGCGGCGGCCGGCACGACCGTACATCTGCAGCAGCTCGTCGGGCGCCAGCTTGTGTTCGGCCCGGCCGTCGTGAAAGGTGGTGGCGGCGACGTGCACGCTGCGCACCGAGAAATTGATGCCGGCGGCCAGGCCCATGGTGGCGACGACCACCCGCAGCTGGCCGGCCTTGGCGAGCGGTTCGACGACCCCGGCGCGCGCGGCGTAGGACAGGCCGCTGTGATGGTAGGCGATGCGGCGCTCCAGCAGGCTTGCCAGCTCACGGCCGCAGGCGGCCCGCTGCTGCGGGGTCAACTCCAGCGGATCGGCGGTGGGCAGGTCGTTGGCGAGGCGTTTGGCGATGCTCTCCGCCTCGCGCCGGCGCGGCGAAAAAATCAGCAGGGGCGCCAGGTCGGCGAGCAGGACCGCCGCGGCGAACTTCGGCCAAAACTGCTCAAAATGGCGGGTCAGGCGCTGCGGCAGGGCCTCCCATGGAACCTCCTCGAGCGGCACCGGTCGTTCGCGGGTGGCGACTCCTTCCGCCTTGCGGCCGAGTCGCTGCAGCCAGGCCACCACGTCCTCCGAATTCGCCACCGAGCCGCTGAGAAGCAGCAGGCGCGTGCCGGCCGGGGCCAGGGCGACCGCCGCCTCGTAATGACTGCCGCGCGAGCCGTCGGCGATCATCTGGTACTCGTCGATCACCAGCAGGGCCGGGCCCTCGCCACGGACGAGGCGCTCCAGCTGGGTTTCGAGGGTGGCCACGAGGACCGGGGCCGACAGATTCTCCGCGAGGTCACCGGTGGCAATGCCGACATCCCAGCCCGCCTCCTGCCATTCGGCGTACTTGTCGTTGGCCAGCGCGCGGGTCGGCACAGTGTACACCGCCTGGCCCTGGATCGAGCCGGACTGGTGCAGCAGTTCGAAGATGTAGGTCTTGCCGGCGCCGGTGGGGGCGCTGACGACGACATCGCTGCCCTTGCGCAGGTGCGCGACCGCCTGGTGCTGCCAGGGATCGGGCAGCTTCAGCGTGTTGAGGGCTTCGAGCATGGACTTGTTTACGAACGGGCGGCCCGGCGGGCAAGGACCAGCACGGAAAATCCCCGGTCTGCGGAGGGTCACCCGGGTACAGCCGCGCAGGACGACCGGAGGCGCCACGCCGTTCTTGCAAGATTGCCATCCCGCGGCGAGTTCCCTGCTTTCCATGAAACCCCTTTCCCTGCTCTGCCTCCTGGCCCTGCCCGCCTTTGCAGCCACGCCCACGTTCAAGAAGCACACCCTCACCCGCGAATTCGTCGCCGAGGGCGCCCACTTCGCCGACTTCGACAAGGACGGCCACAACGACATCTGTGCCGGCCCCTACATCTGGAAGGGACCCGAGTTCAAGGAACGGATCGAATACACCGCCCCGGCCGAGAAGCCCTATGATCCAGGCAAGGGTTACAGCGATTACTTCCTGAGCTATGCCCACGACTTCAATGCCGACGGCTGGCAGGACATCCTGGTCTTCTCCTGGCCGGGCAAGGAGACCTGGGTGTTCGAAAACCCGCAGAACAAGGGCGGTCACTGGACCCGCCACACGATCTTCGACATCACCGACAACGAATCGCCGACCCTGGGCGACATGAATGGCGACGGCAAACCCGAGCTGATCTGCCACACCAGCTCCGGCAGCCAGCCGCCGAAGGGTGGCCGCCTGGGGTTCGCCGAGGTCGACTGGGCTCAGCCGTTCGGCAAGGCGCGCTTCCGGCCGATCACGCCGGTGACCGAGGAGAACGACAAGAAGTACTTCCGCTACACCCACGGCTACGGCTTTGGCGACGTCAATGGCGACGGCCGTGCCGACCTGCTGACCAAGGAGGGCTGGTTCGAACAGCCGGCTGACCTCAAGCAGGACCAGGACTGGGCCTTTCATGCCACCCCCTTCACCCCGGAAGGCAAGCGCGGCGGGTCCTTCCTGCTCGTCTATGACGTCAACGGCGACGGCCGCAACGACGTCATCACCAGCCATGACGCCCACGGCTACGGACTCGCCTGGTATGAGCAGAAGGCCGACGGCAGCTTCGCCGAGCACAAGCTCATGGGCGCGACGGTCGAGGAGAGCCCGGTCGGCGTGAAGTTCAGCCAGCTGCACGCCCTGCAACTCGCCGACATGGATGGCGACGGCGTGATGGACCTCGTCACCGGCAAGCGCCGCTGGGCGCATGGCCCGCTCAAGGACGACGAACCGAACGCCGCGCCCGTGCTGTACTGGTTCAAGATCGAGCGTGACGGCAAGGGCGGCGCCAAGTTCGTGCCGAACCTGATCGACAATGCCAGCGGTGTCGGCACCCAGGTGACGCCCGGCGACGTCAACAAGGACGGCAAGATGGACGTCGTCGTCGGCAACAAGATGGGCGTCTTCGTCTTTCTCCAGGAATAAGGAATTCCTTTATTTTAACTGGAAAAAAATAATCTGGATTTCTTTCCGAGTCCTGACATCGTGAACCTCTGCGCGCAGTGCGCAGGGATGCCGGATGTTTGAGATTGTCTTCAATCCCGATGAAATTGACCCCACGGCGGTTCCCCTCCCCGTGGGCCTGACGCGTGTCGGGCGCGACGAACAGAACGACCTCATCCTGCACGAATCCTCGGTGTCCTCCTTTCACGCCGAACTGGTTCGCCTGGAGGACGGCGGCCTGCGCGTGATCGATTTGGATTCCTCGAACGGCACCTTCGTCAATGGCGACCGCATCAACCGGGCCGTGCTCAAGGTGGGCGATCGCCTGATGTTCTCCTGCGTGCACGCCCTGGTGACCCTGAAGCAGCAGGGCGCGGGCGAGCTGTGGAAACCGCGGCTGGAGAGCCTGGCCCAGGCAGTGCGCACCATCGCCGTGCGTCCCTGACGGTCATTCCTTCGGTTTGTCGCGAAAGCGCGAGAAGAAGCCGCGCTTGGCCGGTGTCTCTGGCGACATCGGCGCATCGTCCTCGACGGGGATGGCCTTGGGAGGCTCCGGCTTGGCGGGAGCAGCCTGGGGGGCGGCGGCGGTTTCCTTCTTCGGGGCGACCTTGGGATCGGCTGCCGCTGACTTCGCCGGAGTTGCCTTGGACTCAGCTGCGGTTTCCTTGGCCGGGGGCGCGGATTCAGCTGGCATGACTGCCGGAGCGGCAGGCTCGGAGGGTTCGTCCTTGCGGCGGTTGCCGAAGCGCAGGCTGAACCCACGCTTGGGTTTGTCCTCCTCGACCGGTTCCGCCTTCGGGATCTCGGTGGCCATCGCGGCCGGAGCCGACTGACCCGGGGCATTGGTGATGACGGTCACTGGATCACTGACCGGCTTGGCCGTTGGCTGGGTAGTCACTTTGGGGGCAGCCTTCGGGATCGCCTTGGCCGGCACCGGCTTCGGCACCTCCAGCCGCGGCGGTTCCGGCATGGCGATCGGGGCCGGCGTCGACGTCTTGGGCTCAGCAGGTGGGGACTTTGGTTCGACCGGCTTGACCGCGGGCGCCTTGGCGGCGGCCTTGGGCGGGGTCGCCTTGCTGGCGGGTGGCGCGGCCTTTTTCGCCGGCGCCTTGACCCACTCCGTCTTTTTCTCCGAGCCCTTCGGGGCCCCCGTCTTGAGGGAGGCGAGGTAGGCCACAACATCGCGCACCTCGCCCGGGTTCAGCAGGCCGAGCATGGGGGGCATGACCGACATGGGCGGACTTTTCTGGGCAATCGTGTCCGCCTCGACACGACGCAACTGGCCATCGGGCAGTTTCACTTCCAAAGCATCGGCCGTCTCGGACGTCAGAGTGCCGGCGAGGCTGCTGCCATCCTTGAGGGTGAGCGAGACCAGACCGTAGCCGGGACTGATGGCGGCAGCGGGACTGACCAGCGATTCCAGCAACTCGGCCCGGCTGCGCTGGGCGCCGATGCCCTTGAGCGACGGTCCCACCGCACTGCCCTCCTTGGCCTCGATCGTGTGGCAGGCCATGCAGTTGGCACCCAGGTGATTCGTGGCGAGGTCGCGCCCACGCTCGGGATCGCCGCCTTCGAGCAGGTCCTCCACCGGCACCGATTTGCGGGTCTGCTGGAAGGAAACAAGACGGGCTGCCAGCCCGGGGCGCGCCTGGGCTGCCTCAAGGATGTCGAGGCGCAAACCCGGCTCAGCCGAGCCATCGCCAAGCTTCCTCAGCCAGCCCTCCACCCAGGCATCAGCCGCCTGCCCGGACAGGCTGGCGGCGAGGTGAAAGGCCTTCTGCTTTTCCTTGAGGCTGCCGCCGGAGATCACCTGGTCGAACTCCGCCAGGGCCTGCTCCGGTCGCTGAGCGGCGAGTTGGGTGAGCGCCTCCAGGCGCAGTTGCTCAGGGGCGGTCTTGCCCAACGCAAGGCGCACCGACTCGGCAAAGGCCGGCGTGGTGGCGTGACGGGCGGCGAGCAGGCGCAGGGCACCGGCACGCAGGGAGGCGTCCGTTTTGGCGTCGGCGATGAAACCCTGCAGGACCGGAGCCTCCAGGTCGATCTCCAGCTGGATGAACAGGTCGAGCACGGCCGCCTTGAGAGCCGGATCGGCGAGCGCGAGCAGGTCGGCCTTCCAGGTTTCGATCAGGGCCGGCGACAACGCCTTGTCGTCGAGGCGCGGATAGGTGCCGGCCGTGCCGTCGACCCGGTCGAGACGGGGCGGCTTGGAAAACACCCGCAGGGCGTCGAGCGCCTCCAGGGCGATGGCCGGTTCCTGATGCAGGGCAAACTGCAGCAGGCGGGCGGCGTTGACCGGCTGGCCGAGGCGCAGGTTGGCATTGATGACGCGGCGGCGGACGGTGTCCGAGAGCGGTCGCTCGGCATCGAGCAGGGCCGCCAACTTGGGCAGGGTCGCAGGAATGCCGGCATCGTCATGGATGGCGCGGGCCACCTCGTCGCGCACCACCTGCGCCGGATCATCGAGGTAGGCACTGAGCTCCGGCGAACGCTGGCGTGCCAGGGCGAGGGCACAGAGCAGGCGCACGGGTTCGGATTCGGAGTCATGGCGGGAAGCCAGATCCTCGGCACTCATGCAGCCGGCCAGACCGCTGACCAGGGCGTGGCGCAGCCAGGGATCATGGGCGTCGCGCTCGACCCGGTCGAGCAGGTAGAAGGCGGCATTGTTGAGCTCGACCTTGGCCAGCGACAGGTTGGCAAAGTTGGGTGCCATGTGACCGAGGGCGAGCCCGGCGTGGAAGCGCACGCGGGCGGACTCGCTGGCAAGCAGGCGGCTGAGCACACGGGTGGAAGCGACACTGGGCTTGCCATCGCCGAGCACCTTGGCGATCTGGCAGTGCAGTTCCGGATCCTCGGTGGCGGCGAGCAGGTCATGGATCGCCTCCTCCGCCAACTGGCCCCGGCGCAGGCCGATGCCGGCACCCCAGATGCCGTGCACGCGGGCCAGCAAAGGCTGGGCGGCATCGCGAGCCACCGCCAGCAGCGACTGCCAGAGACCCCGCTTGGCGAGCTCCAGTTGGGCGGCAACACGCACTCGCTGGTCGGCATGACCAAGCCACTGCTGCAGTTCGGGCTCGGCCCTGGAGCCCAAGCCGGCCGCCAGCAGGTTGAGGGTTTCCTGGCGCGCGGTCGTGTCGCGATCCGCGACAGGTACATCGACCGACCAGATTCCGCCTTTTTCATCGAGCGGATAACCGCCGTCCCAGTCGGCCAGGTAGAGTACGCCCTCGATGCCCCAGGCCATGCCGATGCCCATCAGGCCGCTGTGCACCGTTCGCTGCCCCGCCATTTTGAAGGCGACGCCGTCGGGCTCGAGGGTGAAGGCCTCCATGCGTCCCGAGGGAAACTGGTTGAGCAGGAAATGGCCGCGCAGGCTCTTGCCGAGTGCGGTGCCGGGCTCGCGCACGAAACCGGCCGGGCCGTCGCTGGTGTTGGCGAGCGGTGGCGTGATGAAGAGCGGCTGGCGCGACGGACCGCCCTGCCAGGGTGACTGCGGCTGCCAGATGTCCTCGCGCATCCAGCGACTCTGCTCCTTCATGTACTGGTGCCCGCAGCGCCAGCCGGAGTCGCTGCCCTGCACGATGTACACCAGGCGCTCACGCTCGCCCGCCATGTCGGCATCGTTGTCGACCCCAAACAGGTTGCCGAAGTCGTCGAAGGCGACCTCCTGCACGTTGCGCAGGCCGTGGGCGAAAACCTCGAAACCACTGCCATCGGGCTCGACCCGCAAAACGGCGCCCTCATGGGGATAGGCCCAGGTCTTGCCGTTCTTGTCGGTGACGTTGACGCCCTTGTCGCCAATGCTCCAGTAGATGCGACCGTCGGGACCGAGTCGCGGCCCGTGCATGTCGTGACCGGCGTAGGCGAGGTGCATGCCGAAGCCATGGGCAACAACCTCGCGAATGTCGGCAACCCCGTCGTCGTCGGTGTCCTTGAGGCGCCAGAGGTCGGGCGCGATCGTCGCATACACCCAGCCGTCGTGACAGAGGATGCCGGCGGCGATGCCGGTGACCTCGGTGTTGAAGCCCTCGGCAAAGACCGTCATTTTGTCGGCGGTGCCGTCGCCATCGGTGTCGCGCAGCTGGTAGATGCGCTCGCTGTGCACGGTGAGATCGCGCCAGTCGATGCTGCCGTCCCGGTTGTGATCCTTGAGACCGCCGCGAGGCTGGCGCAGCTTGCCGGGCGCAAGCTCGCGCTGCAGGAAGTCGCGCTTGGCCTCGACGCTCGTCAGGCCGACATCGTCGGGGATCCACATCGGATGCTCGCGGATGTCGAGGTCGGCCACCTTGCGACGGGTGGTGGCGGCGACATAGACGCGGCCGGCCTCATCCACCGCGCAGGCCACCGGATCCGGGACATTGAGACTGCCCGACCAGCGGTGCAGGGCGACTTCGGCAGCCTGGCCTTGCGTCAACAGGACCAGCAGCAGCAGGAGACGGGGGGGACGCATGCCCATGAGTGCCCGCCTCCGGGCTCGGAGTCAAGAAAACAGCACACCGGCTTGCGGGTTCAGGCGTGCGCGCGCAGGACAGCCTCGGCGACCCGCATGCCGTCGGCCGCCGCGGAGATGATGCCGCCCGCATAACCGGCGCCCTCGCCGGCCGGATAAAAGTTCGCCATGCCGGTGCAGACCAGCGTCTCGGGATCGCGCGGGATGCGCACCGGCGCCGAGCTGCGGGTTTCCGCCGCGGTGAGCACGGCGTCCTCGAGCAGAAAGCCGGGCAGCTTGCGCGCGATCAGCGGCACGGCCTGGCGCAGGGTCTCGATCACCGGCCCGGGCAGGCATTCGCGCAGGTCAGTCCAGACCACCCCGGGCTCATACGACGGCAGCACCGAGCCGCTCGTGGTGGAGGCGCGACCCGCCAGAAAATCGCCGAGCACCTGGGCCGGCGCACGGTAGTCGCCACCGCCGAGCCGGAAGGCGGCACGTTCGATGTCGCGCTGAAATTCGACCCCGGCCAGCGGATGCGCCGCGCCGTAGTCGTCGGGACCAACCTCGACCATGAAGCCGCTGTTGGCATTCGCCTCCGCACGGGCGTAGCTGCTCATGCCGTTGGTGACGACCATGCCCGCCTCCGAGGTGGCGGCGACGACGAGTCCGCCGGGACACATGCAGAAGCTGTAGGCACTGCGGCCGGTGCCGGTGTGGGCGACGAATTTGTAGGGCGCTGAACCCAGGCGCTTGTCGCCGGCCCAGCGACCGTACAGCAGGCGGTCGATGTGCGCCTGCGGGTGCTCGATGCGCACGCCGACCGAAAACGGCTTCGGTTCCATGGGCAGGCCATGGCGATGCAGCATGGCAAAGGTGTCGCGGCTGCTGTGGCCGACCGCAAAGATGACCGGGGCGCCTTCGAGCACTGAGCCGTCGGCCAGCACAACCGCACGGGCGGCACCGTTTTCGACCACCAAGTCGGCGACACGGGCGCCGAAGCGCACCTCGCCACCGAGGGCGATGATTTCCTCGCGCACATGCCGCACGACGCGGATCAGGCGGTCGGTACCGATGTGCGGGCGGGCCTTGACCAGGATGTCCTCGGGGGCACCGGCCGCCACCATCTCGCGCAGCAGCCAGGGAATGCGGTGCTCGCGATCGCGGATCTGGGTGTACAGCTTGCCATCGGAAAAGGTGCCGGCACCGCCCTCGCCAAACTGGACGTTCGACTCGGGATTGAAATCCCAGCCGCGGCGCCAGAAGCCGGTAACATCACGCGCGCGGTCGCCGGCGCTTTTGCCGCGCTCCAGCAGCACCGGCTTCAGGCCGGCGCGGGCCAGCAGCAGGCCGCAGAACAGGCCGCAGGGGCCGGTGCCGACGATGACCGGTCGCTGCGTCGTGTCATGGCGGGCGGTAGCCAGTCCGTCGAGTTCGCGGTAGCTCTCGTCGGGAGCCGGCCCCACCGGACAACCGGGTTTCAGGCGCTTCAGCACGCCCGCCTCCTCGTCGAGCCCGACCGTCAGCGTGTAGCTGAAGGCGACGTGACCGCGGCGGGCATCGATGGCGCGCTGCTTGACCTGCAGGCCGCGCAGGGCGGCCTCGGCGACGCCGAGACGGGCGCACACGGCGGCACGCAACTGGGCGTCGCTGTGGTCGACCGGCAACGAAAGCTGGGAGATCTGCAGCATGGGGCGCCCTTGTTCGCTCAAAGGCAGCCCGCTTGCAAGTGCCTCACAGGCTGCCGTGGATGCGGGCCAGGGCGAGCAGCATGTAGCTGGTCGTCAGCACGCGGTCGCTCTCCATCCAGCGGCCGGTGCTGTTGGCCCAGGAACCGTCCTCGCGCTGCAGGTTGAGCAGCTTGGCCGCGAGGTCGGCGCGCCAGTCGATGATCCGGCCGTCCTGGGTCTTGATGAAATCGACCCCGGCAATGGCCAGGCCCTTGGCCATGGTGTGGTAGTAGTAGTAGAGCCCCTCGCCGCCAAGGCCGGGGTTTTCGTCGAGGGTGTAATTCTCGCTCAGCCAGTCGATCACCGCCTGCACCCGCGGATCGCCCTTGTCGAGACCGGCATAAATGAAGCTGAGCAGGCCGGCGTAGCTGATGCTGCCGTAGCTGCGCAGGGCAGTGCGACCGTCCGGCGTTTGGGTCTCGCCACCACGCGTCTCGCCGGGGCTGTAGATGAAGCCGCCGCGATCCTTGGCATCGGTGCTCACCCAGCCGGCCTTGTTGGTCTCGGGCCGGTTCTGGCAGTTCTGGATGAACTGGATGGCGGCCGCATAGTTGAGCTGCGGCTCGTTCTTGCCGGCGTCGCCCTTGTCGGCCAGCAGCGACTCGGCGTAGTAGAGTGCCTCGAGGGCAAAGTGGGTGTTGGAAAGGTCGGCATGGGCCGGGATGCCGGGCTTGGGCGTGCCGTAGCCGACGCCACCGTCAAACGGGTTGTCGGTCTTGCCCGACTCATCGAAGTCGTTCTGCTGACCAACGATGAAACGGCGCGCGGCGAGCATGACCTGCTCGTTCTCGAGCTTCGGATGCAGCAGCAGGGCCATCAGGGCGAGCGAGGTATTGTAGTTGGCGCGCGCCTTGACGTAGATGCCGCCGTCGGGCTGGACGTTCTTGAGCAGGAAGGCGATCCCCTTCTCCGCCTCGGCCGGCGCCGCATCGCCGGGCTGGCGCTCGGGATGCAGCAGGAAACTGGCGGCCGCCAGGCCGGTGAAGGCCACCGGTTCGGCATCGCCCCACTGGCCGGTGGCGGTGTTCTGCTGGGCGCGCAGGAAGGCGAGTCCGCGATCGTAGGCGAGGCGGATCTCCTGCTTGAGCGACTCGTGGCGGGCCGGCTGGGTGGCGGCCTGGGAAAGGGCGAACTGGGGCAAGGCCAGGGCGGCGGCGAGAACAAGCGACGGTTTCATGGCGGTGACGGTTGGGGGTGGAATCGGTGGAAATCGGCTTTACTTGCCGGCGGGGGTGGCGGCGGGTTTGGCCGGTCGGATGACGACCGTCACCTCGGTGCCTTCGGCGGGAATG
>CAZSBO010000142.1:0-10481 GCA_964605265.1 uncultured Prosthecobacter sp. | reverse complement strand
CACCCCGCAGATGCTGTTCGCCTCGGCCTTCCTGCCCATGTTTGGCATTGGCGGCCTGACCGGCCTGCCGCTGGCCTTCATCTTCATTGATCTGGCCCTGCACGACACGTATTACGTCATCGGCCACTTCCACTATGTTGTGGCGCCGGGCACCATCTTCGCCCTCTTTGCCGGCGTTTATCATTGGTATCCGAAAGCCACCGGCCGCATCATGAGTGACAAGCTCGGCAAGTGGCACTTCTGGCCCTCGCTGGTCGGCATGAACCTGGTCTTCGCCCCCATGTTCATCCAGGGCATGGGCGGCTTCCACCGCCGCTGGTACGACGGCGGCAAGTACTTCGAGCAGACCTCGGGCGTGTCCAACTTCTGGACCGAACTCAACAGCTCCGTGTTCGGCCTATTTGGCATGGAGGTGCCGAACAACCTGCTCGGCCTCAATGTTCTGATGTCGGTTGGCGCCTTCATCCTCGCCCTCGGCCAGGTGCCCTTCATCCTCAACGTCTTCCTCAGCATCAAGGGCGGCCGCAAGACCAACAGCGACAACCCCTGGCACTGCACCACCCTTGACTGGGCGACGCCGACTCCGCCGCCGCACGGCAACTTCGACTTCGAACCCGTCGTCGTGCGCGGCCCCTACGAGTACAGCGTGCCGGGCATCGACCAGGACTACTTCCCGCAGTGGGAGATCGAGCCGGGCAAGGCGGCCCCCGTGCCGGCCGGCGCCAAGGCGTCCGCGCCCGCCCACCATTGACGCCCACCGAGAACCGAGCCCCTCCGCCTCCCTTCACTCATGGACATCCCTTACACCGTTTCCGCCCGTCCCGACACGGGCCTGTACAACGCCAAGATCGGCATCTGGCTCTTCCTCGCCTCGGAAGTCATGCTCTTCGGCGGCTTGTTCTCCTCCTACATCTTCCTGCGCGTCGGTGCCGACTACCACTGGCCGGTGCATGAGCTGAACGTCACGCTCGGCTTCATCAACACCCTGGTGCTGATCGCCTCGTCGGTCACCGTCGTCATGGCCTGGGCCTCGCTCAAGCTGCGCCGCATCGGCCAGTTCAAGCTGTACATGCTCATCACCGTGCTCTGCGCGGGCGTGTTCATGGTCAACAAGACCTTTGAGTACAAGGCCAAGTTCGAGCACTACGCGGTCAAGCTGACCGACGGCACCTACCTGACCGGCCACCTGCCGGAAGGCTACGAGATCAAGTTTGGCGAGGTCAGCGACCTGACCCTCACCGTCCAGGCCCGGACCAGTGCCGTCGACGCCGATCCGGTTGGCTACGTGCTGCCCTTCCTCGCCGATGGTGAAGCCCGCTTCAAGACCGCCGACGGCGCCGAGATCGAGCTCAACGAAACCACCTTCGCCAGCCTGCGTGAGCAGGCCCTCGCCAAGGCCGCCTCGGAAGGCAAGAACAATGCCTCGATCAAGCTGGTGCCCGTGGCACCGGTCGCCTTCAAGGCCAAGCCGGGCAAGCTGCTCGGTTACAACGCCACGACGATGACCTTCCGCGATGGCACGGTTGCCACCGGCAAGCTCACCGACGACAGCATGGTGCTGGAGGTCGACGGCGTCGATACCCGTTCCGTGCCGGATGCCGAGAAGTCGCTGGCCTGGAATGCCGCCTACCTCGGCGATGCCTGGAAGAAGGCTTTCATCGAGAACCGCGACCACCATCTCAAGGCCTTCGAGGAGAAGTATGGCGATCGCCGCGATCCGAAGAAGAGCGCCACCCTGCAGAAGGAAGCCTTCTTCCTGCACCTGCACTCCGCCACGCCCGAAGCCGCCCACGGCGACGATCATGGTGCCAAGAAGGCCGCCGCCGGCGCCCCTGCCGATCATGGCGACAGCCATGCGCATCACCCGGTCGTCAAGATCGACAAGAAGGACATCGCCTTCTATTCGAACTTCACGCCCAAGCTGAACACCTACTATGCGATTTACTTCACGCTGACCGGCCTGCACGGCCTGCACGTCGTCGCCGGCGCCCTCGTGCTCGCCTACTTCCTGTTCATGGACAGCCGCATGCTGCGCGAGAATCCCGAGCAGCTTGCCAACCGTGTCGAGGTCGGCGGCCTGTTCTGGCACTTTGTCGACCTGGTGTGGATCTTCCTGTTCCCGCTGCTTTACCTCCTTTAATCCCCGCTTCCGAACGCCATGGCTGACTCGCCCGAAGAAATCCAGAAGTCGATCCGCAAGTACCTGTGGATCGGCGCCCTCCTCATCGTCTTCACCATCATCACGGTGGCGCTCTCCTATGTCGAGCTGCCCACCCACGGTCTGAACATCCTGGTCGGCATGATCGTCGCCACCTTCAAGGCGGCGCTGGTGGCCCTGATCTTCATGCACTTGAACCATGAGCGACCGCTCATCTACAAGGTGCTGGCTTTCACCATCGTCTTTGCCCTGGCGATCTTCTTCCTGACGTACTTCGCCACCCACGATCCCCTCGTCTTCGACAACTTCTGATCCCGAGCCCGCTTCGTCGCCATGTCCCTCAAGCATTTCCACATCGTCTTCCTGTTCTTCGCCATCCTGTGCGATCTCGGGTTCTTCCTGTGGACGCGCCTGCTGCCGGAGAAGGCTGAAGCGATGGGTGTCGCCGGTCTCGGTCTGTTCGCCGGCTGGCTGAGCCTGGTGCTCACCGGCTACGGCATCTGGTACGTCGTCAAGAAGAGCCGTCGCATCATCATCTGAACCCCGTCCCACGCACGTCATGAATCTGCTCGCCTGCGCCACCTGCCGACCCGATCCTGGAAGCCTCATGGCCCAGGCTCAGGACTTGGCCGTGCTGGTCATGCTCGGCTTCCTCATGCTCGGCATGGGCGCCGTCGGTCTCATTGTCATGAATTTCGCCCGCAAGCAGCGCCAGACCCCGAGCCTGGACGCCTGAACCCTCCGCCCCTGATTTTTCCCCACCCCCCATGAGCGTCTCCGACATCAATCACTGGTTTGGCATCACCCAGAACGCCTCCGAGCACGGCGGCCTGGTGGACCACATGCTCGGCTTCGTGCACTGGTTCATGCTCTTCCTGTTCATCGGCTGGTCGATCTTCCTGATCATCGCCTTCACGAAGTTCCGCCAGTCGAAGAACCCGAAGGCCGACTACCACGGCGTTCGTGGCCATGCCTCGACCCACATCGAAATCGGCGTCGTCATCGTCGAAGCCATCCTGCTGCTTGGCTTCGCCTTTCCGCTGTGGTCGCGCCAGGCCGATGATTTCCCGACCTCGCCCGACACGATCAAGATGCGCGCGCTCGGCGAGAAGTTCCTCTGGAACTTCCAGTATCCCGGCAACGACCTCATGCTCTCGACCTGGGACCCGCGCCTGATCTCGCCCGCCAACCAGGTCGGCCGCGATCTGCAGGATCCGAACGGCAAGGATGACTTCGTCAACCCCGGCACAATGAAGCTGCCGGTCAACCGTCCGGTCATCGTCGATGTCGCCAGCAAGGACGTCATTCACAACCTCGCCATCGTGCCGATGCGCGCCGCCCAGGATGCCTGCCCGGGCGTCAAGTCGCACATGTGGTTCAAGCCGGTGCGCACCGGCACCTGGGACATCATCTGCGGCCAGCTCTGCGGTCCGGGCCACGCCCAGATGAAGGCGGTGCTTGAGGTCGTCGAAGGCCCCGAGTTCGACGAGTGGGCCAAGGAGATGTCCGCCGGCGCCGCCGCCAAGATGGCCGAAGCGGCCAAGTGATTTCCACTGCCAGTTTTCTTTCGGAATGTCCCGCTTCCACCCGGAAGCGGGACGTTTTGTTCCTGTGATGAACCGTTTTCAACGCCTCGCCCTGACCGCCTTCCTGGCGGTCGAGCTGCTCATCTTTGTCGGCGCCATCGTGCGCGCGACCGGTTCAGGGCTCGGCTGCCCCGACTGGCCCTTCTGCTACGGCTGCCTGGTGCCGCCGACCCGCGCCGAGGACATCGATTTCAGCAGGCTCGACCTCGACAAGTTCCGCGCCAAGGCCGAGCGCCACGGCCGCGATCCGGCGACCATCACGCCGGAGACCCTGCGCGCCGAGTTCGACCCGGTGGCGACCTGGGTGGAGTACCTCAACCGCCTGACCAGCCTGCCGGTCGGTCTGTCGGTGGTCGTCCTGCTCGGCGCCGCCTTCGGCGAGATCCGCCGCGGCCGGGCCCGGGTATTCCTGGCCGCCCTCGCCGCCTTCCTGCTCGTCGGCATCAACGCCTGGCTCGGTGCGCGCGTCGTCTTCAGTGGCCTGCAGCCCGGCATCATCACCCTGCACATGGCCCTGGCCATCCTGCTGCAGTGCGTGCTCGTTTACACCGTCTGGCGCGGGTGCGACCGCCCCTGGCGACTCGCCTGGCGCGCGGGCCTGCCGGCGACCGGCCTGCGCCGTCTTGCCTGGGCGCTGTTCCTGCTGGTGGTGGTCGAGGGGGTGATGGGTTCGCAGGTGCGCGAGCTGACCGATGAACTCGCGCGCAGTCATGCCGGCGAGCCACGCGTGCAGTGGGTGATCGAACTGGAGACCAGCGTTGTCTACCTGGTGCACCGCAGTTTCTCCTGGCTGCTGGTCGGCGCCGGCCTTGCCTTCTGGCTGGGCGCACGCCGGCGCCTGCAGCGCGCCGGCTGGTTGGAGGCCTCCGTGGTCCTGCTCATTCTCGCGCAGATGGTGCTCGGCGTCGTGCTCGCCCACGTCGGCATCCTGCCGGTCGCCCAGGTCCTGCACATCGGCCTGTCCTCGCTCCTGGTCAGCGCGCTCTGCCTCTGGCTGCTCGGTGCAAACGCCTCTGGCGAAAGCGCGACGCGCGCGTAAGCTCTCCCCTCCGATGGCCGACCGATCCGATCCCGCAACCCCCGCGCGCAGCTCGACCCTGAACGACCTGCTTGTGCTGACCAAGTTCCGGCTCAGCGCCCTGGTCATCGTCACCACCTTCGTCGGCTTCTGGCTGCGCCGCGACCCCGACTGGAGCGGCTGGCTGCTTTTCCACACCCTGCTTGGCAGCAGCTTTGCCGCCTTCGGCGCCGCGGTCTTCAACCAGCTCATGGAGATCGAGCCCGACTCGCGCATGACGCGCACGGCCGACCGGCCACTGCCCTCCGGCCGTGTCAGCCCCGGCTCGGCCTTCGCGATCGGTTGGCTGCTCAGCTCCTTCGCCCTCATTCACCTCGGCTCCAAGGTCAATGTCGAGGCCGCCGCCCTGACCGCCCTGACGCTGGCGGTTTATCTTTTCCTGTACACCCCGCTGAAAAAGCAGTCGCCCGCCAACACCCTGGTCGGCGCGGTGTCCGGCGCTCTGCCGCCGCTCATCGGCTGGGCCGGTGCCGCCGGCCCGACCCCGGCGGGGGAAAAGTACTTTCGCTGGGAGCTGCTCATCGAGCCCGGCGCGCTCTACCTGTTCGCACTGCTCTTCCTCTGGCAGTTGCCGCACTTCCTGGCGATCAACTGGATGTACCGCGACGAGTACCGCCGCGGCGGTTTTGTCATGCTCGCCAACGAGGACGAGCTGGGCGTGCGCACCTCGCGCCACGCGCTCGCCTACGCGGTCGCCACCCTGCTGCTGATGTTCTATCCGGTCTATGCCGGTCTCGTCCGGCCGGCTTGGTTCCTGCCGCCGGCCCTGCTGCTCGCCGCCTGGCTCTGCCGTCTGGCCCTCGCCTTCCAAAAACACCCCGAGCGCGCCACCGCCCGCAAGCTGTTCTTCAGCACGCTGGCCTACCTGCCGGGCGCCCTGATCGTCACCTGCCTGGCCTGGAAACGCTGAGCCTTTGCCGCGAGACGGCCGCGCCCGGCAACGTTATCAAAAGGATGTCCCCTGAAGAACGCCTCACCCTGGCCCGGCGCGATTTCCTTGCCACCGGCGCCTGCGGCCTCGGCACGCTCGCGCTGGCCTCGCTGCTCGGGCGCGACGGCCTGCTCGCCGCCGAGTCGGGACCGCTGGCCGCCCGGCTGTCGCAGTTCGCGCCGCGCGCCGAGCGCTGCATCTTCCTCTTCCTCGAGGGTGGTCCGAGCCAGATGGACCTCTTTGATCCGAAGCCGCTGCTCAACACCTACGACGGCAAGCCGCTGCCCGACTCGCTGGTGGGCGACCAGAAGTTCGCCTTCCTGCAGAAGGAGACGGCGACCGTGCTGGGCACCAAGCGCGTGTTTGCCAGGCACGGCCAGTGCGGCATGGATTTCTCCGACCTGCTGCCGCACCTCGCCGGCTGCGCCGATGACATCTGCATGATCCGCTCCATGCACACGACGCAGTTCAACCACCTGCCGGGGCAGCTCATGCTCAACTGCGGCGCGCCGCTGCTCGGCAGGCCGAGCGTCGGTTCCTGGCTCACCTACGGCCTCGGCAGTCCCTCGCAGGACCTGCCGGCCTACGTGGTCATGGTCAGCAAGGGCCGCGGCCTGCCCGGCGGCAGCTCGACCTGGTCGAGCGGTTTTCTGCCATCCAGTTACAGCGGCGTCATGTTCCGCAACGGCGCCTCGCCCGTGCTCAACCTCGCCAATCCCGAGGGCATCAGCCACGACATGCAGCAGGCCAGCCTGGGCGCGCTCAACGACCTCAACCGCCTGCGCCACCGACACATCGGCGATCCCGAGATCGCCAGCCGCATCAACAGCTACGAGCTCGCCTTCCGCATGCAGAGCGCGGCGCCCGAACTGACCGACCTCTCCGGCGAATCGCAGGCCACCCTCGACGCCTACGGCATTGACCGCGATGAACCGCCCATCAAGAGCAACCTCGGCGGCATCGGCAACTACCGCATCTTCTCGCGCCACTGCCTGCAGGCCCGGCGCATGGTCGAGCGCGGGGTGCGCTTCGTGAACATCATCCACGCTTCCTGGGATCACCACAGCAACCTCGACCCCCAGCTCGCCCACAACTGCCGCATGGTCGATCAACCGGTCGCCGCCCTGCTCAAGGACCTCAAGCAGCGCGGCCTGCTCGACACCACCCTCGTCGTCTGGGGCAGCGAGTTCGGCCGCACCGCCCTCGGCGAAAACCGCCCCGGCTTCAAGACGGTCACGGGACGCGATCACCACCCCGGCGCCTTCACCCTGTGGATGGCCGGCGGCGGCGTCAAGGGGGGGCACATCCATGGCGAGACCGACGACTTCGCCTGGCATGTCGCCCGCGACCCGGTGTCGATGCACGATTTCCATGCGACGATCCTGCACCTGTTCGGGCTCGATCACACCCGCCTCACCTACCGGTTCCAGGGACGCGATTTTCGCCTGACCGACGTTCATGGCGAGGTCGTGAACGGCCTGCTTGCCAAACCGGCTTGACTTGACGGCAGGGCCTGCCCCTTCCATGCTGTAGCGCTCATGGTTCTCACGCTCACCCTCCTTGTGCTGCTCGGGATCCTGCTGATGATCCTGGAGACCTTCGTGCCGGGAATGATCGTCGGCGCCATCGGCGTCCTCTGCACCCTTGCTGCCGCGGCCCTGCTGCTCTTTGCCGAGGAGTTTGCCCACTGGGGCGGCACGACCCGTGCGATCGCCGCCGCCGGAGTCATCCTGCTCACCGCCGCCGTCCAGCTCGTCTGGCTGCGCTTTTTTGCCGTGAAATTCTGGCGGCACGGCTTCACCCTCGAGGCCACCAGTCCGGCCGCGCCTCCTGCGGCCGACGGCCTTGCCCCCGGTGCGGTCGGCGTCGCCCTCACCGACCTGCGCCCGCTCGGTCGCGCCGACTTCGGCGGTCAGCGCCGCGAGGTGCGTTGCGAGGACGGCTTTGCCCCGGCCGGTGCCGGGGTCCGCATCACCGGTCGCGAACCCGGCAACCTCATCGTTCGACTCACCCCCAGCCCCACCTGATCATGCCCATCAACTTCCAATTCCTCCTCGTCGGCGGCGCCCTCATCGTCGCCATCGTCCTCTTCCTGGTCATCGCCAAGTTCTTCAACCTCTGGCTGCGCGCGCGCATCTCCAATGCTCCGGTGAGCATCATCAACCTGCTCGCCATGTACCTGCGCGGCATCCCCAACGCCATGGTCGTCGATTCGCGCATCACCGCGGTGAAGGCCGGCCTGCCGCTGGAGACCGACCCCCTGGAGGCGCACTTCCTCGCCGGTGGCGACGTCCAGCATGTCGTGCTCGCCCTGGTTGCCGCCGACAAGGCCGGCATCCCGCTCACCTACGACCGCGCCTGCGCCATCGACCTCGCCTGCAAGGGCACCAGCAAGACCGTGCTCGACGCCGTGCGCACCAGCATCAATCCCAAGGTCATCGACTGCCCGAACCAGGAAATGGGCCGCGGCGGCAAGATCGACGCCGTCGCCAAGGACGGCATCTCCCTGCGCGTGCGCGCCCGCGTCACCGTGCGCACCAATCTCGACCGCTTCGTCGGCGGCGCCACCGAGGAGACCGTCATCGCCCGCGTCGGCGAAGGCATCGTCTCCTCGATCGGTTCGGCCAACTCCTACAAGGAGGTCATGGAAAACCCCGACAGCATCTCCAAGCTCGTGCTCGCCAAGGGCGTCGACGCCGGCACCGCCTTCGAAATCCTGTCGATCGACATCGCCGACATCGATGTTGGCGAAAACGTCGGCGCCAAACTGCAGACCGAGCAGGCCGAGGCCGACAAGAAGATCGCCCAGGCCAACGCCGAAATGCGCCGCGCCGCCGCCGTCGCCCTCGAGCAGGAAATGTCCGCCCGCACCCAGGAAATGCGCGCCCGCGTCGTCGAAGCCGAGGCCCAGGTGCCCCTGGCCATGGCTGAAGCCTTCCGCAGCGGCAACCTCGGCATCATGGACTACGCCCGCTTCCGCAACCTCAGCGCCGACACCGACATGCGCAGCAAGATCGCCGGCGGCACCGAAGCGCAGGCAGAGTAGGGCAGGGGGGCGAAGCCTGGAGCTTGGAGCACAGCGCCTGGAGTGAAGGTGTCTTCGGCTTCGGTCGGCCTCGACAGACGCTGTGGCTCCATCGCCAGCAAGCGGAAGGATCGCAGCAGCCATCCCCATGATTGAAATCCCGCAATTCACCGCCGACGAACTGAAGGGCATCATCCATCTGTTTGGCCAGAACGGGGTGGCCCTGGATTACACGGGGGTGACGACCCACTTTGGCGGCCAGGGAGGTGTGACCGAGTTCCGCCTGCTCGTCGAGGAAACGGACCTGATGCAGAGCCTGACCCTGCTGATGGATCATTTTGGCATCGCCCCGGAAGTGACCGAGCCCTACGACGGTCCCTGTCCCGCCTGCGAGACGGATGTCAAAGGAGCGGTCGAGTGCCCCGATTGCGGGCTCTCCCTATCGGTGGGAACCCCCGAATCGATCCGCAGGCATCCCTTCTATGCCTTCCTGCAGAGCAAGGGGGTGTTGCCGAATGCAGCGGCGGAAATCTGAGGAGGCATGCCGACGATGGAGCGAAGCCTGGAAGTCAAACACGTGGGGTGGTGAATCGCTTTTTCACCGGGTTGCTTTGCGTTTTCGGCAGCTGGTGTGTTCTGGTTATCTTCAGCCACTTGTAGGTGGGGTGGAAGGAGGCACTCCAACAGCCCCAATCCGCGCAGCAGGCTGCGGAGGCCAAAGCGGCAGGAGGCCTGCCGCAGTCCACGAACGCGGTCCCTTTTTCCTTAACCCTTGTTCCTTTTCCCTTCTTCCTCCGCCCCCAACTCCCCCTTGACGGCCCCCCTCGGAACGCGTTGCGGTACGCCCGATGAACGACCTGCGCCGCCTCTGCCTGCACACGATCACGACGAAGCCCTGGGACACGGAGACCTGCATCGCCAAGTACGCGGCGGCGGGCCTCGGTGGCATCACGTTCTGGCGCTACAACCTCGAGGGGCGCGACCCGGCAACTGTCGGGCGACAGGCCCGTGAGGCGGGGCTGGACATCGTCAGTTTGTGCCGGGGCGGTTTTTTTCCGTCGGCCACGGCCGCCGGCCGGCAGGCGGCGATCGATGACAACCGGCGCTGCATCGCCGAGGCGCAGGCGCTCGGTGCGCCGCTGATCGTGCTGGTCTGTGGCGCGGTGCCGGGACAACCGCTGGAGGAGTCGCGCAGGCAGATTGCCGACGGCATTGCCGCCGTGCTGCCCGAGGCCGAGGCGGCCGGGGTCAAGCTCGCCATTGAGCCGCTGCACCCGATGTATGCCGACGACCGCAGCGCGGTGAACACGATGCGCCAGGCCAACGAGATTTGCGATGTGCTGGGCTCGCCGCGCATGCTCGGCATCGCCGCCGATGTCTACCACATCTGGTGGGACCCCGAACTGGAGGCGCAGATCGCGATCTCGGCGGAGAAGGGGAGGCTGCTTGCCTACCACCTGTGCGACTGGAAAACGCCGACCACCGACCTGCTCAACGACCGCGGCCTGATGGCTGAGGGCTGCATCCCCATCCGCAAGATCAGCGGCTGGGTCGAATCGGCCGGCTTCACCGGCCTGCACGAGGTCGAGATTTTTTCGACCCGCTACTGGGCGATGGATCAGGACGAATGGCTGGGTCGCATCGTGCAGGCGTATCGGGAACTCGGCGACATTCCTGCTGGCGCATGAGGCGGGGTTCGCCAT
>CAZSBO010000141.1:3782-10609 GCA_964605265.1 uncultured Prosthecobacter sp. | reverse complement strand
CACCAGGCCGGGGCCACCCGCTGCTGCAGGTGTTGGGCATGGGCGGCGCGCAGATGGGCGATCCAGAAGGCGCGCAGGGCCGGCAGGTGCAGCAGGGCCTGCCAACGCGGGTCAAGCAGGGCGGGCACAGGCGCGGCCTTCAGCCAGCCGCCAGACAGGCCGAGTTCGAAGAACTCCGGCAGCGCAGCAACGGCCTCACGCGGCAGCCAGCGATCGAGAAACGCCTGCAGCGGCGCGGCCAAGGCCTGCTTGCGCCAGCGCGTCTGCAGCAGGGTCAGGGCGTCGAGCCAGCGCGCCACCTCATAACCGAGCGACGCGAGATCGCGGCGCGCGGGATGATCCTCCGGCAGGGGGGCGGTACGGACAGCGGGCATGGGCCGGGCAACCTTGGCGGTGCGTCTGGCGTGCGCCAGCGAAAAGCTCAGTCGCGGTTGCGGCGAAACGGAATGCGGGCAGGCGGCTGGCCGTCCTTCCTGGCCTCGTCCTTCGCCGCGCTGCCGGCCTTCTTTTTGCCGGCGAGCAGCGAGCCGCTGGGCAACTCCAGGTACTCGGCGGCGTCGAGGTACTTCACCGCCTCGCGCGGATCCTTGAGCGTGCTCGCCGCCTGGCGCAGCAGGGGGGAGCCGGCAGCATCGCCGAGAACGAGCACACCCTCCAGCGCGGCCGCGCGCACCTCGGGATCGGGATGGATGAGGTAGGGCTGGATCTTCGGCAGTTCCTTGGCGTCGTAGGAGATCGATGCCTCCTGAATGGCCTCCAGGATCTGCGGGACGGACTGGGCGGGTGCCGCAGGGATCGAAGCCCCGCCTGGAGCGGCGGTCGCAGGCACCGAGGCTCTCGGAGCCGAAGCCGCCACCGATTGGGGCGCCTTCGCCGCAGGGGTGGCAGACGCGGGTTCCGACCCAGCGGGCGTTCCAGGGCCTCCCGCCAGGAAGGCGACGGCCACAAGGATGAGGCCACAGAGCGCAGCGCCAACAAGCATCCAACGGGAATTCATGACAAAGGGGATCAAAAAAGCGTCTCCGGAAAATCACTTCCCCGGAGACGCTCATTTTACACGTTCGGCAATCCGGTGGGGAAAAAATCCGCCGGAAAACGCCTTCAGTCGAGAAATTCGGCGGCCTCGGGGAACTGCTCGGAGATGTCAGGCGACAACTTGCCGGCCGCAGTGCTCAAGGTGCCCTCGATGACTTCGCGGTCGAACGCTTCCTCCCCGTAATAGGGGCCGCTGCCGGAGATCTTGTCGAGCTTGCTCGGACCGCACTGGTAAACGCCGGCTTCGGGATTTTCCGGATCGCCCGTGCGCACCTTGGCCAGTTTTTCGGTGTTGGTGTAGATGCCCTGGAACTGAGCGGTACTCTCCGTGTAGTCGCCCCACTCCAGCAGACCCTCAAAATCGATGATGTAGCGGCGGACGGACTTCCAGCTGCCAGTTTCGGTGATGGTCGTGGTGTCGGTTTCCTTGGGGTAATTCACCTTGTTGACGTACTTGTAGTTCCAGTTTTCCGCGTACCCGCTGCGCACATCGTAATCGCGTTCGATAACCACGCCGCTGAGCAGGACGGTAATATCCTCACCGGCATGCACGGCGTAGATCACGTCGGGGCCCGTGTAGAATTCGTCACCTTCGTCGAAGGTGCCGGTGACCTGAACGAGGGTCCAGCCGGCGATGAAGGGGGCGTTGCCGATTTCCGGCAGGACACCGTTCTCCACCAGATCCATCAGAAACTCCTTGTTGCCATACTTGCGGGTGCCGATCTTGGAGACGTACTCCTCGTAAGTGTCCTCGCTGACGATTGTCGTGACGTACTCATCGGGAGTATCCTCGCTGACGATTTCCTTAGTCTTGGTGATCGTCCACATGTTGTAGAACGCGGGACCACCCAGGGGATCACCGAATTCGTCCTTGCCGGTGATGGGCTTGCCAGTGGTTTCATCCTTCATCACGGTTCCCTCTTTGCTGTAGCTGAGGGTGAGGTTGAAGATGACGTTGGCCACCGAGCCGGGCATTTGTGCCCAACCGGGGGAGACAGCGCTGAACAGGAGTCCGGTGAACAGGAGTGGCAGTTTCATGGTGTGCGTTGAGGATTGATGCAACGACCCGGAGTCGTGCACCCCGAATCTTGCTTAACCTAGCCTAAAGCCGGAGGGTCGTTACAGATTTTTTTGATTTCCTTCATTTTGGCCGAACCGCGCCATTTCCCTTGCCGGCCCGGGCCGCTTCTCCATGGTAGCGGCCCCGCCATGAGCAAAGCCCCCATCACCGTTGCAGTCACCGGCGCCGCCGGTCAGATTGGTTACTCCCTCCTCTTCCGCATCGCCTCCGGCGCCCTCTTTGGCCCGGACCAGCCGGTCAACCTGCGCCTCATCGAGCGCAATGACGAAAAGGCGCTGAGCGCCCTCAACGGCGTCTGCATGGAACTCGACGACTGCGCCTTCCCGCTGCTGCACGGGGTCACTCCGACCGCCGACCTCGATGAGGGCTTCAAGGGCGTCAACTGGGCCATCTTGGTCGGCTCGGTGCCGCGCGGCCCGGGCATGGAGCGCAAGGACCTGCTGAAGATCAATGGCGGCATTTTCACCGGCCAGGGCAAGGCCATCGAAAAGAACGCCGCCGGTGACGTGCGCGTGCTGGTCGTGGGCAACCCCTGCAACACGAACTGCCTGATCGCCATGAACAACGCCAAGGGCGTGCCCTCAGACCGCTGGTTCGCCATGACCCGCCTCGACGAAAACCGCGCCAAGAGCCAGCTCGCCGCCAAGTCCGGCGCCCACCACAGCACGGTGACGAACATGACGATCTGGGGCAACCACAGTGCCACCCAGTATCCCGACTTCTTCAACGCCCAGATCGGCGGCAAGCCGGCCACCGAGGTCATCAGCGACCACGACTGGCTCAAGGGCGAGTTCATCAGCACGGTCCAGCAGCGCGGCGCCGCCATCATCAAGGCGCGCGGCCTGTCCTCCGCCGCCTCGGCCGCCAACGCCGCCTGCGACACGGTGTTCAGCCTGACCCGCCCGACCCCGGCCGGCGACTGGACCAGCGTCGCCGTCTGCAGCGATGGCAGCTACGGCATCGACAAGGGCCTGATGTTCTCCTTCCCGATCCGCACCGACGGCGCGAAGTGGGAGATCGTCCAGGACGTGCCGGTCAACGAGTTCAGCCGCGCCAAGATTGAAGCGACGGAAACCGAGCTCAAGGAAGAGCGCGCCGCCGTCCAGGAACTCGGCCTCATCTGATCCCCGCCCGCTTCGCCCGTGCCGCGCCCCGCGTGCGGCACGGGCTTTTTTGTACCAACCCGCGCCAAACGCGCCACGTTTCTCCTGCATGCCCTCCAACGTCCTCGGCACCCCCCTGCAGGGCTGCTGCCAAAATCCCCTCACTGGCTTCTACCGCGACGGCTACTGTCGCACCGGCCCGGAGGACCGCGGCCTGCACACGGTCTGCGCGGTGATGACCGCCGATTTCCTCAGCTTCAGCCGCGCCCGCGGCAACGATCTCAGCACGCCGGTGCCGGAATACGATTTTCCCGGCCTGCAACCCGGCGACCGCTGGTGCCTCTGCGTCGCCCGCTGGGCCGAGGCCCTGGAGGCCGGCTGCGCCCCGCCCGTGGTGCTGGAAGCCAGCCACGTGCACGCCCTGGAATTTGTCGACCTCGAGGATCTGCGCGCCCACGCGGCCGTCTGAGCTGGCTCAGCCGGAGAAAGTCAGGGGCAGAGCGGTTTCAAACCAGCCCGAGAATCCAGCCTTCCACCTGCGCCACGGCGCGTTCCCCAGGCTCCAGGGCCGGCCCGAACCAGGCCTCCAGGCGACCCTCCGCGTCCGCCGTCGCCAGGGTCCGCGCCAATGTCCAGGCATCGTGCTGATCCGGCGTGCGGCCGGCGCGCGGCCACTCGCGGTTCCACAGCGAGGGATAACCCTCCGCCAGCACACTGACGTCCTCGGCCGGCAACCAGCCGTCGAAGGGCCAGACCTGCAGTCGCGGTACGGTCTCGCGCAAGCGGCACAGCCAGGGCAGGCCGGCATGGGTCGAACTGGCCACACTGCCGGGCACGCCAAAATGGAAGGGCGACTTCGCCCGCGCCCGCTGATCGCACCGCCGCCGCCAACGCGCCTCGCCACCGCGTCGGCGACCGCCAACGTCCTGCCGCAGATCGGCGACTCGCGCTCCAGGTTGATCTGTCGGCCAATGCCGGACAAAATCGTCCACCACCGACCGCCAGTCAGGCGCGAGGCCGTGCGCCTCGACGTAGGCCAGCGGCAGCCCAAAGGCGTGATCGATGGCCACCAGGGTCGGTGGCCCCGCACGCAGCTCGGCCTCCAGCCACGCCGCCAAGGTGCGCCGGCTCCAATGACGTCCGTCGGCCGGCCGTTTTTCGACCGGCTCGCCGCCGGCCACGGCCTCATAGACACGCAAACCCGTCAGGCCCGTTTCCGGCGTCGCCGCGCCGGAGTAATCGATGCCGAGGTGACGGGCAAAGCGGGGCATGGCTCAGGCCGGCTGCCAGGTGTGCGCGAATTCATGGCCGGCCAGCCAGGCGTCCTCGACGCGCGAGCGGCGCAGGGCGTCGCCGACATAATGCAGGCCGGGCGGCAGGGGCGGGAGTTGCAGCCCGCCCTCACTGCGGGCGTAGCGCCAGCGATGGCCGAGCCCTTCGACAAAAGCTTCCGCCGGCAGACCCCAAACCGCCTCCACCGCCGAGCGCAGCAGCCCGGGGATCTCGGCCGCGGGGCGCTCCAGATGGGTGCGACTGAAGGCTTCACCGGCATGGGCCACCAGGACGGTGCACCCCGCCGCGACACGCCCCGGCTTGTGGTTTTCGCAGGCGCTCCAGGCCAGGTCCGCAGCAGGATCGCGCACCGCATAGGCCGCGCGCGTGCGTCCCAGCCAGTCGCCGCGGTAGACCAGCACGGCAGCGAGGCAGGGAATGTCGTCGCCCTCGGCCTGCAAGCCGAACAGCTTCGCCGTCTGCGGCCAGGGGGCCGTGCTGACCACGGCGTCATACTCTCCGCCCTCGACGCGCAGCAGAGCCCGCACCTCGGTCACCGTCGTCTCGGGGCGCACCTCGAGCCCTTCGGCGAGGGCGCGCACGAGCCGGCTGTTGCCGTCGCAATGAAACCAGCGCCCGTCGTCCGGCAGGGCGCGGCCGCTGCCATCGAGCACCGGCGCCTGCAGCCGCTGCAAGGCCTCGCCGCAGGCGGAGCCCGCCGCCGCCGCGAAACGCGGATCGCGCAGGGTGAAGAACTGGGCGCCATGGTCAACGATCTGGCCCTGCCAGCGCTTGGTCGCGCAGCGACCGCCACAGCCGCGCGACTTTTCGAGGATCGTCACGCGCGCACCGCGCACAGTCAGACCGCGCGCCGCGGCGATCCCGGCGAGGCCGGCGCCGATCACGGCGATGGAGAGGTGGCGAAGATCATTCACATCTAGGCTTACGCCGCCGCTGCCGGCTCGGAGTCGTCCGGCAGCCAGGACGGGAACGGATCCTCCAGGTTCGCCCAGGCCTGGGGTCCGGCGGCGAACTCGGCCTCGGTCAGCAGCGCCGCCTCAAACAAGGCTGTCAACGCCGGCGTGTCGAGCCCGCGCCCGATGAGCACCAGCTCGGTGCGGCGATCCCCATACAGACCCTGCTGCTGGGCGCGAATCTCCGCCCGCGCGGCCTTGTCCTCCGGCCACTCGGCTTCATCGACCGCGCTCCAAAAGAAGCCGAAGGCGCGGGTGTCGCGCAGCACGCCGGCCTGCGAGACAAAACCGGCCAGTTCTAGGCGCGTGGCCAGCCAGAACAGGCCCTTGGCACGGATGACGCCCGGCCAGGGCGCGCGCAGCAAATCCTGAAAGCGCTGCGGATGAAAGGGGCGACGGGCTCGAAACACCCAGCTGCCGATGCCATACGCCTCCGTCTCCGGGGTGTGCCCGGCCAGCGAATCCAGCCAGCCTTCGCTCTGCTCGGCCTCGCTCAAGGCAAAAAGCCCGGTGTCGAGCACGGCCGCCAGCGGCACCTCGCTGTGGCGCGTCAGATGCACGCGTGCCCTCGGATTGAGCGCCCGGATGATGGCCTGCACCTGCTGCAGTTCCTCCGCGCTGACGGCATCGGTCTTGTTGATGAGGATGACGTTGGCAAACTCAATCTGGTCGGTCAGCAGATGCGCCAGCGTGCGGCCATCCTCCGCCCCCAGCGCAAGCCCGCGATCCTGCAAGTCCTCGGTGCTGTGGTAATCCTCCAGGAAGTTGCGCGCATCGACCACGGTCACCAGGGTGTCGAGCCGGGCCAGGTCGTTCAGGCAGCGGCCCGACTCATCGGTGAAGGTGAAGGTCTCCGCCACCGGCATGGGCTCGGAGACGCCGGTCGACTCAATGAGCAGGGCGTCAAAGCGGCCCTCGCTCGCCAGCCGGGCGACCTCGCGCAGCAAATCCTCGCGCAGGGTGCAGCAGATGCAGCCGTTGCTCATCTCGATCATCTTTTCCTCGGTGCGCGACAGCTCGGCGCCGCCGTGGGCGACCAGTCGGGCGTCGATGTTGACCTCGCTCATGTCGTTGACGATGACCGCCACCCGCCGGCCCTCGCGGTTGCGCAGCAGATGGTTGAGCAGGGTGGTTTTGCCGGCGCCAAGGAAGCCGGAGAGAACGGTGACAGGCAGGGGTGTCATGGGATGCACGAATCTCTGCATTGCCTAATAATGCAAGTTAATTGCGTTATTATTTTGTGGCGCAAGACTGTCCCGGAAGGTGGGGTGCGCTGTCCTCAGGGCGTCGGTTGGCGTGCATCACCCAACCGCAAGTCGATCCGCTTTACCGGCCAAACAGGCGCCGGTGGTTTTCGGCGAG
>CAZSBO010000141.1:0-3772 GCA_964605265.1 uncultured Prosthecobacter sp. | reverse complement strand
TTGAGGCACTCGACGCAGGTGCCGTCGTCGCCGCGGTTCGGGTCGCACACGGGCGAGCAGTTCCAAACTGACGCGCAGGTTGCCCGGCGCATTGAGGCCATCCGGCAGCGCTTCGCGATCAAGCTCCGCCGGCGGCGCCATATCGGGGGCATCGGTTTCGATCAACAGTCGCTCCAGCGGCACCTGACGAAACACCGCCAGTCGGTCGGCCTTGGCCGGATGGCCGAACCAGGGCGACACCGAAAAATAGGCCCCGAGACGTGCAAAAATCGGTACCAGCTCGACCGGGCCACCATAGGAGTGCAGCAGGAAACCGCGCTCGGGTCGCGGCGAGTCGCGCAGCAGTTCCTCCAGCAGGCCCCAGGCGCGCAGGCAATGGATTGTCGCCGGCCGCTGCAGGCGCACGGCGAGATCGAGTTGGGCGACAAAACATTGCCGCTGCGCCGGCAGGTCGGGATTCCGCATCCAGCGGTCGAGACCGAACTCGCCGACCCCCGCCTCGGGGAACTGTCGCAGCCAGTCTTCCAGTTCCGCCAGCCAGTCCGGCCCGCGCCCGGCGAGATGCCAGGGATGCAGCCCAAAGGCTGGCTGCACCCGCGTGTCAGCTTGCGCCAGTGCCGCCACCGCAGGCCAGTCGGCCGCACGCGTGCCGTTGACCACCATGCCGGCGATGCCGTGGCGCGGCAGGTCGGCGAGCATCGCCGCGCGCCAAGGGTCCAGGCGCGGGTCCTGCAAGTGGTTGTGGGCGTCGAAGAGCATGAAGGGTCGGCCTTCCGGCAGGCGGAAGAGCCAGATCCAGCATGCCCGTCGCGCGGGGCGCCTGCAAGGTTGACTCGCCATCGCCGAACCGGTTCACTGCCGGCATGCGCCCGCTGCTTTTCGCCCTGCTTTTGTCCGCACCCGCCGCAGCGGACGTCTTTGATCCAGCAGGCCTGACCGCGCTCGACACCGTGCTCGAACAGGCCGTGGGCCAAAACAACCCGCCCGGTGCCGTGCTCTGGCTGGAGCGCGACGGCCAGCGCCACACGGCCGTCGTGGGCGCGCGCGCCCTGCAGCCGGCGCACGAGGCGATGACGCTCGACACGCTCTTCGATGCCGCCTCGCTCACCAAGGTCGTCGCCACCCTGCCCTGCGTGCTGGCGCTCGCCGAGGAAGGGAAACTGCGCTTCGACGATCCCGTCGTCCGCCATCTGCCGGAGTTCGCCGGTGGTCGCGACGTCCTGCTCCGCCACCTGCTGGCCCACACCTCGGGCCTGCCCGCCGGCGTGCCCAGGGAGCCGGCCTGGAGCGGCTACGACGAAGGCGTTCACCGCGCGCTCGCCTGCCTGCCCGAGGCGCCGCCAGACACGCGCTTCCGCTACAGCGACGTCAACTTCATCCTGCTCGGCGAGATCGTCCGGCGCGCCAGTGGCCGGTCGCTCGATGCCTACGCGCGCCAGCGGATCTTCGCCCCTCTGGGCATGGATTCGACCGGTTTCCATCCGCCGACCGAGTGGCAGTCTCGCATCGCCCCCACCGAAAAGGAGGAGACCGGCATTCTGCTACGCGGAGTCGTGCACGACCCCACCGCGCGGCGCATGGGCGGGGTTGCCGGTCACGCTGGCCTGTTCACCACGGCCGCCGATCTCGCCCGTTACGCCCGAATGATGCTGGCAGGCGGCGAGCTCGACGGTGTGCGCGTGCTGCAAACCGCCAGCCTGGAAGCCGCGCGACGGGTGCAAACGCCAGCCACCGTGCTCGAGCGCCGCGGTCTCGGCTGGGATCTCGACAGTCCGTTCAGTCGCCCGCGCGGCAGTCATTTCCCGCTCGGCTCCTTCGGCCACACCGGCTTCACCGGCACGAGTTTGTGGATCGATCCCCACTCGCGCAGCTTCGTCGTCTTCCTCAGTTCGCGCCTGCACCCCGACGGCGGCGGCAGCGTGCGCGATCTCTACGAGGCGGTCGGCAGTGCCGCCGCCAAGGCCCTGAAGGGGGTCGACTGGACCCAGGCGCCCGTCGTGCTGCGCCCGCGCCAGCCCGACGAGGTGCCGACCGTGCTCAACGGCATTGATGTGCTCCAGCGCGACGGCTTTGCGCCGCTGGCCGGCAAGCGAATCGGCCTGATCACCAACGCCACCGGCATCACCTGCCAGCGCCAGAGCACGATCGATGTCCTCAAGGCGGCGCCGGGCGTGCAACTGCGCGCGCTGTTCAGTCCCGAACACGGCATCCGCGGCGAACTCGACCAGGCAAAGATCGGCGACAGCAAGGACGCGAAAACCGGCCTGCCGGTGTTCAGCCTGTATGGCGAAAGGCGGGCGCCCTCGGAGGCGCAACTGCGCGAGCTCGACGCCCTGGTGTTCGACATCCAGGACATCGGCTGCCGCTTCTACACCTACATCTCCACCCTGCGCCTCTGCCTGGAAGCCGCCGCCAAGCGCGGCCTTCCGTTTTTCGTGCTCGACCGCGTCAATCCGATCGGCGGCACCGCCGTCGAGGGGCCGGTCGAGCTCGACCAGGAGACCTTCACCGCCACCCACGCCATCGCCCTGCGCCACGGCATGACCACCGGTGAACTGGCGCGGATGATGAACGCCGAACGCCAACTCGGTGCCGACCTGCGCGTCATTGCCGTCGAGGGCTGGCGACGCGGCCAGCTTTTCGACGAAACCGGCCTGCCCTGGCAGAATCCCTCGCCCAACATGCGCACCCCGACCGCCGCCCTGCTCTACCCCGGCATCGGCCTGCTGGAATTTTCGATCAGCGTCGGTCGCGGCACCGACACGCCCTTTGAAATCCTCGGCGCGCCCTACATCGACGACCTGCGGCTGGCGCACGAGTTGAACCGGCTCGGCCTGCCCGGCCTGCGCTTTCTGCCCGTGCGTTTCACTCCGACTGCCAGTGTCTTCAAGGATCAGCGCTGTGCCGGGGTGCGACTGAGCGTCACCGACCGCCGCGCCCTCGAACCCGTGCGCACCGGGCTGGCCATCTCCGCCACCCTGCAGCGTCTGTACCGGGGCAAGTTCGAGGTCGCCAAGGTTGGCACCCTGCTCAATCACCGCCGCCTGCTGCAAGCCCTGCGTGAAGGCAAACCGCTGCACTGGCAGGCCGAGACCGACGCCTTCCGCGCGCGGCGCCGGCCCTTCCTGATCTACGGCGAATAAACCCGGTTGCCGGCACCCCTGGAACCAGCCAGCATGTCGGCATGGACCCCGTGATCGTCCGCCATGCCCTGGCCCGGATTCATCTGACCGCCCTGCGCGACGCCGACACGCCGCCGGCGCGGTTCCGCTGGCACCTGCACCGGCTGGCGGAAATCCTCTTCTGGCAGGCCAGCGCCGACCTCGACACCTCCGCCGTGCGCGTGCAAACCCCACTCGCCGAGACCGCGGGCGCCGCCTTCGCCCGACCCGTGGTCCTCGTCCCCATCCTGCGCGCCGGTCTCGGCCTGGAGGCAGCGGTCCTGCCGCTGGTGCCCGAAGCCGTGGTGGCACATCTGGGCATCGCCCGCGATGAAGCCACCGCCCGACCGGTCTCCTACTACGCCAAGCTGTCGCCCGTGCTCACTGAGGCCGACGTCTTCCTGCTCGACCCCATGCTGGCCACCGGCGGCAGCGCCGTCTGCGCGCTCGACCAACTCAAGGCTGCCGGCGCCAGGCGCCTGCGCTTCGTCTGCGTCGTCAGTTGCCCCGACGGCCTGGCCGCGGTGGCCGCCGCCCACCCGGATGTGCCGATCTTCACCGCCGCCGTCGATGCCGGACTGAACGAGCGGTTTTACATCGTGCCCGGCCTC
>CAZSBO010000140.1:0-10647 GCA_964605265.1 uncultured Prosthecobacter sp. | reverse complement strand
GCCGCTGTCGATCGAGGCCCAGATGGAGGCGCGCCTGCTCATGCTGGCGCCGAACAACCTGTTCAGCCCCGCCAGCGGCAAACCGATCACCACGCCCTCGCAGGACATCCCGCTGGGCTGCTTCTTCCTCACCTACCTGCGCGAGATGCCCGGCCATGAGGCCAAGGGCGCCAAGCCCGGTCAGCCGGAGCGCCTGCCGATCTTCAACGATCCGGCCGAGGTCGAGTTTGCCCTCGCCGAGAGCAACCTCGGACTGAACGACAAGATCCTGTACCGCAACCCGGACTATCAGCACGAGCCCCGCCCCTTCGGCGACCCGAGCACGCCGTTCATCAGCACCACGGCCGGTCGTGTCCGTTTCAACGAGATCTGGCCCGACGCCCTCGGTTTCATCAACGGCACCGTCGGCAAGAAGCAGATTTCCGACATCATCTGGCGCACCTTCCAGACCGTCGGTCAGAAGGAGACGGTTGCCTGCCTGGACCGCCTGAAGAACCTCGGCTTCCGCGAAGCCACCCGCTCGGGCTGCTCCATCGGCATCACCGACATGGTCATCCCCGAGGCCAAGCGCCAGGGGCTGGAGAAGTCCTACAAGGAGATCGAGGAGGTCGAGAAGCTCTACCGCCGCGGTCTCATCACCCATGGCGAGCGCTATCAGAAGATCGTCGACGTCTGGACGCTGGCGACCGATCAGCTCGCCGACGAGGTGTTCCGCACGCTCGAGTACAACGACGGCAAGAAGCACCACAACCCGCTTTACGTCATGGTGACGTCCGGCGCGCGCGGCAACAAGACCCAGATCAAGCAGCTCGCCGGCATGCGCGGCCTCATGGCCAAGCCCTCCGGCGAGATCATCGAGCGCCCGATCATCTCGAACTTCCGCGAAGGTCTGAGCGTGCTTGAGTACTTCATCTCCTCGCACGGCGCCCGCAAGGGCCTCGCCGACACGGCGTTGAAGACCGCCGACTCCGGCTACATGACCCGCAAGCTGGTCGACGTGTCCCAGGACGTCATCGTCACCGAGGACGACTGCGGCACGGTCAACGGCATCACCCTGGCGTCGATCTATCAGGGCGACGAGGAGGTGGTCGATTTGAAGACCCGCGTCTATGGCCGCACCAGCTGCGAAACCATCCACGACCCCATCAGCAAGGAGGCCATCGTCAGTGCCGGCCATCTCGTGCTCGAGAAGGAGGCCGCCCAGCTGACCAAGATCGGCGTCGAGAAGCTGAAGATCCGCTCCGTGCTTACCTGCGAAAGCAAGCGCGGCTGCTGCGCCAAGTGCTACGGCCTCAGCCTTGCCACCAGCAAGCTGGTCAAGGTCGGTGAGGCGGTCGGCATCGTCGCCGCCCAGTCGATCGGCGAGCCCGGCACCCAGCTTACCATGCGCACCTTCCACGTCGGTGGCGCGGCGATGAGCAGCTTCAAGCAGCCGTTCATCAACGTCAAAAACGCCGGCAAGCTGCGCTTCGCCGAAATGCGCACCGTGCAGACCCCCGAGGGTCAATGGATCGCGCTCACCAAGAACGGCATCCTTTCCGTCATGGATGACGACGGCAAGGAGCTGGAGAGCCACAAGCTCGTGCTCGGCGCCATCATTGCCAAGGCCGAGGGTTCGACCGTCAAGAAGGGCGAGCAGGTCGTCACCTGGGACCCCTACAACATGCCGATCATCACGGAAAAGGCCGGCAAGGTCGAATTTCGCGACATGATCTCGGGCATCACCTTCACCAAGGAGAAGAACGAGTCGACCGGCAACGAGGAAGTCGTTGTCATCGAGCACAAGGAGGACCTGCACCCGCAGATCGTCATCTCCGATCCGAAGACGCACGAGGTGCTGGCCAGCTACACCATTCCGGCCGGCGCCCACCTTTCGGTCAAGAACAACGAGAAGGTCGCCGCCGGCACGACGCTGGCCAAGACCCCGCGCAAGGCTTCCAAGACCAAGGACATCACCGGGGGTCTGCCGCGCGTGGCCGAGCTGTTCGAGGCGCGCAAGCCGAAGGACGCCTGCGAGATTGCCCGCATCGACGGTATCGTCGAGATCGGCGGCCTGGTGCGCGGCAAGCGCCGTGTCATCGTCACCGACCCGAAGACCGGCCAGCAGGAGGAGCATCTCATTCCCCGCAGCAAGCACATCCTGGTCTTCAATGGCGACCACATCTCCAAGGGCGACCAGCTCACCGACGGCCCGGTCGTGCCGCATGAGATCCTCGAGATCCTTGGCCCGCAGGCCCTGCGCGAACACCTCGTCAACGAGGTGCAGGAAGTTTACCGCGCCCAGGGGGTGGAGATCAACGACAAGCACGTCGAGATCATCATCCGCCAGATGCTGCGCAAGGTGAAGATCACCGAGACGGGCGACACCGACTTCCTCTGGGGCGACCAGGTGGACCGCACCGAGTTCGAGAAGGAGAACGAGCGCGTGCTCGAGGAGGGCGGCAAGCCCGCCGAGGCCGAGCCCGTCCTGCTGGGCATCACCAAGGCCTCGCTGGAAACCGAATCCTTCATCTCGGCGGCGTCCTTCCAGGACACCACCCGCGTGCTCACCGAGGCGGCGACGCTCAACAAGTCCGACTACCTGCGCGGCTTCAAGGAGAACGTCATCATGGGTCACCTCATCCCCGCCGGCACCGGCTTCATCGCCAACCGCAACTTCGACCTGGATGAACCCGGTCGCGTTGTCGAGGACGACAGCGCCCTGCTGCAGGCCTGATCCTGACCGCCAGTCAACCGTTGAAACCCCGCCGGCGATCCCGGCGGGGTTTTTTCGGTGCATTTGGCAACGGACCCGCTATGGGAGTTGTCCAATCCTGCATGCCCCCGCCTTCCGAAGAACTGCCCCTCGCCGGCACCCTGCTGCTGGCCGTGCCCTCGCTGCGCGACCCCAGTTTCCGTCGCGCCGTCGTTTTCATTGCCGCCCACGACGCCGAGGAGGGGGCCTTTGGCTACGTGCTGAACCGGCCGCTGCACCAGCGGGTGGGCGAGCTGCTGCCCGGGGAGGAACTCGGTCCGCTCGGCGACGTGCCGGTTTACGCCGGTGGCCCGGTGGCCACCGACAAGCTCGCCTTTGCCTCGCTGCGCTGGAGCGGACGCACCCTGCGCTGCCAGACCCATCTGTCGGTCGACGATGCCCTGCACGAACTCGGTCTGGGGCGCGAGGTGCGCGGCTTTGTCGGGTACTCCGGCTGGTCAGGCGGCCAGATCGAGAGCGAGATCGAGCGGCGCTCCTGGATCATCACGCCGCCGAGCCGGGTGGTGCTCGCCGGGCGCGCTACAGAGAACCTCTGGGGCGAGGTGTTGTGCGAGATGGGGCCGGTGTTCGAGCTCATGGCGCGCACGCCGGAGCGGGTCGAACAGAACTAGTTCCCGGCGCCGCCGGCGTTTGCCCCGGCGCGCAGTTGTGCTTGATTGGCGGCTTCATGACCCACGCCGTTCTCAGCCTCCTGCGCGAAAGCCGCCACCCGATGCGCATCAACCTCGTCGGTGTTGCCGGCTCGGGCATGAGCGGCCTGGCCTCGCTGCTGTTGGCGCTCGGCCACCGCGTCAGCGGTTCCGACAAGGTCTCGACCCTGGAGACCGACCGCCTGCAGAAGCTCGGCCTGCGCTTTTTCTCGCCGCATTGCGAGGAAGAGGTGGCGGACTGCGACATGGTCATCTACTCCAGCGCCATCAAGCCGGGCAACACCGCTTATGCGGCCGCCTTCCGGCTGGGCATCCCGCTGGTGCGGCGTGCCGAGGCGCTGGCGGCGGTGATGGCGAACAAAAAGGGGGTGGTGGTGGGCGGCACCCACGGCAAGACGACGACCTCCGCGCTCACCGCCCACGTGCTGCGCCAGGGCGGGCTCAAGCCCAGTCACTATGTGGGTGCCGAGATCCCCGTGCTCGGTTCCAACGCGCACTGGGATGTCGAGGGCGAGCTGTTTGTTGCCGAGGGCGATGAGAGCGACGGCACGCTGGTTCATTTTCATCCCGAGCACGCCATCATCCTCAACATCGAACCGGAGCATCTCGACTTTTACGACGGCATCGACGCCATCAAGGCGGTGTTCCGCCGGTTGTTGGAGCAGACGCCCGGCTTGTGGATTCACTGCGCCGAGGATCCGGTGGCTCGCGAGGTCTGCGGCGGCACGGAGCGTTCGGTGGGGTATGGGTGGAGCCGCGAGCACGATTTCTCGGCGGAAATCGTCGAGATGAAACCCGACCGCAGCGACTTCGTGGTCTACGCCAGGGACGAGCGACTCGGCGAGGCCACGCTGGGCATTCCCGGTCGCCACAACGTTTCCAACGCCCTCGCCGCCATCGCGCTTGCCAGCCGCCTCGGTGTGCCGTTTGCCACGATCCGCGCGGCGCTGGCCAGTTTCCGCGGCGCGCGCCGGCGCTTCGAGATCCGCCACCGCGGCGAGCGTTTCACCGTCGTCGATGACTACGGTCATCATCCGACCGAGATCGCCGCGACGCTTGCCACCGCGCGCGGGCTGAAGCCGGGGCGCATTGTCTGCCTGTTCCAGCCGCATCGCTACAGCCGCACCCAGTTGTTGAAGCGGGAGTTCGGTACCAGCTTTGGCGACGTCGACATGCTGTTTGTCACCGATGTCTACGCGGCGAGTGAGAAGCCGCTGCCCGGGGTCAGTGGGGCGACGATTGTCGAGGCGGTCGAGCGCCACAAGGTGGAGACGGGTGCGACCGTGCCGGTCTGCCAGAGTGCGCCCGGGCTGCTGGAGGCGCGTGACCGTGCCGGCAACGCCCTGCGGCCCGGGGATCTGCTCATCACCCTCGGCGCCGGCAATGTCCATGAGGTGGGGCGCGGCATCGCCCGCGACCTGGCGGTGCTGGAGAAGGTCTGGGCACTGCTGGAGTCGCACGGCGGCGGCGCGGCGCGGTTGTACGAACCGATGAGCCGCCACACGACCTTCCTGATCGGCGGGCCGGCGCAGTTCTGGATTGAGCCGCACACCGTCGCCGCCTTTGCCGAAATCGTCCGCTGCCTGCGTGCCGCGAGCGTGCCGATCCGGGTGATCGGCCGCGGCTCGAACCTGCTGGTGCGCGACGGCGGCATCCGCGGCGCCGTCATCCATCCCGCGAAGGGGGAGTTCGAGGAGGTGAAAGTCGTCGGCGAGACCCTGATTGCCGGTGCGGGTGCGCGCCTGAAAAAAATCGCCAGCGCCGCGCGCAACGCCGGGTTGGGTGGTTTCGAATGGATGGAGGGTGTGCCCGGCAATCTGGGCGGCGCCATTCGCATGAACGCCGGGGCCATGGGCACGGAGACTTTTGACCAGATCGTCAGCGTGAGTTTCATCGACCGCGACGGTGTCGTGCGCGAGAAGCCGCTGGCCGAGATCGACCACCAGTATCGCAGTGTGCCTGAATTCGAGGACTGCTACGTCGTCTCTGCCGTTCTGCGCGGCGCGCCTGCCGAGCGCGCGACGATCGATGCGGGCCTCGCCGCCTCGCACCGCAAGCGGCGCGAGAGCCAGCCGGTCGGTGCCAGTGCCGGCTGCGTGTTCAAGAATCCGGAGCTTTGCGGTGCCGGGCGGCTGGTCGACGAGCTGGGACTCAAGGGCCGGCGCCATGGTGCCGCGGAAGTCTCGGCCGTGCACGGCAACTTCATTGTCAATCGCGGCGGTGCCAGCGCGCGCGAGGTGCTCGACCTCGCCGCCGAGATCCAGGAGGTGGCCCTGCGCGAGCGCGGTGTGCGCCTGGAGCTGGAAGTGCGCGTGATTGGCGAGGACGCACCGATGCCGCTGTGACGGAAAGGCGAGCCGCGAACGCCATGAAGCGCCCCTGGATCGCCGCTCTGCTGTTGCTGCCGCTGGTCGTTGCCGGTTGGCTGCGTCTGCGTTTTGAGACGGACATCCTCGCCACCCTGCCAAGCCACGTGCCCGAGGTGCGGGCGGTTGGCCTGGTGCGCGACGGCTTCAGCGGCGGCACCGATCTGGTGGTCGGCCTTGAGGCGGCCGACGATGTGCGTGCCGAGGAGGCGGCTGCATCCCTCGCCCGGCGGTTGGGGCAGAGGACCGATCTGGTGGCCGGTGTTCGTCGCGATCTGCCGATGGAAGAGCAGGCGCAGACCGGAGCGGCCCTGTTGGCCTGGATGCTGCAGAACGCCGATCCGGCGGCCTGGCGCAGTTGGCGTGCACGTGTGCAGGGAGAGGGGGCGGGCAGCGAGGTCGAGCGCGCCCTGCAGACGGTGGGCACTGCCCTTGATGCCGAGCAGGTGCAGCGCGCCTCGTATGATCCGCTCGGGCTGCTGCAGGTACTGGGCCCGGCGGGCTGGGCGGATGCGGCGGGCGCCGCACCGGGACTGGTTTCGGAGGACGGGCGTTTTCGCCTGCTGCTGGTGACCCCGAGGGCGGAGGCTGGCAATTACCATGAGGCCGATGCCTGGCTGGCCCGGGTGCGCACCGAGGTGGCGGCCTGGCAGGCCGAGGCCGGCTTTGGCGACTGCACGGTGCGTTTCACGGGCGAGCCGGCGTTTCAGTCCGAGGTCGGCACGGGCATTGAGCAGGACATGTCAGGCACGACGGTGCTGACCGCGCTGCTCATCGGCCTGCTCTTCTGGTTCATGTTCCGGTGCTGGCGAACGCTGCTGTGGATGCAAGTGCTGCTGGCCCTGAGCATGGCTTCGGCCATCGGCCTCGGCGGGTTGCTGGTGGGGCGTCTGTCGGTGATGAGCCTGGGTTTTGCCGCCATTGTGCTGGGCCTGATTGTGGATTATGCGGTGCTGGTGCTCCAGGAGGCACGCCAGCATGCCGGTCTGGGCGTCGCCGCCCTGCGGCGGCTTGCCGCGCCGGGCATCGCGGCCGGTGCCACGACCACGGCGACGGTGTTTCTTTCGCTCACCCTCTGCGGCATGCCCGGGTTGGCGGAGATGGGCCTGCTGGTGGCGTTGGGGGTGCTGTGCGGCATGGCGGTCATGCTGGCCTTCATGCCGGGGGTCGCCCGCTCGAGCGCTCCCCTGCCGGCGCCAGTGCAGGTGACCGTCGCGCCCCCAGCCTCCTGGCCGGCCGCGCTGGCCACCGGGGTTTTGGTGGCCGGCATTGCCACGGTTTTCCTCCGGCTTGGTCCGCCCGGCATGGAGCGCCAGGTCGATGCCCTGCGACCGCGTCAGAGCGAGGCGATGGAGGCCTTCCAATGGGTGCAGGAACGGCTCGGCCGCGATCGTGAGGCCTCGGTGCCGGTCCTGCTGACCGGCCCGTTGGATGAACTGCGCGCGCGTGCCAGGGGCTTGCAGGAGGCGCTTGGAGACGCCTCCGTCAGCGGCCTGGTCGTGCGGCAGGCGGTGCCGGTGCCGCTGGTGCCGGACCCCGCCGCGCAGCTGGCCAATCGCGAGTCGATCCTGTGGCTGCTCGGCGCGCGGTCGCAGTTGGAGCGGGTCGTGCTCGATGCCGGTTTCACCGAAGCGGCGCTCGGTTTGTTGCGTGGCAGCTGCGCTGTCTGGGAGAACGTCGAAAGCTGGCCGCAGGCCGCGGCTGACAGCGCGGCGGCCGACGTGCTTGGGCGCTTCCTCGCCGCGGGTGGCGAGGGGCTGCCGCCGGGTGAGCATCTGCTGCTGGCCACGGCGAGCGTGTCGGGACGACCGGGTCATCCGGACCGCGAGCGGCTGGAGCAGTTGCGTGTCCACCTTGACGGCGAGGCCGGCGCCTTGGTGGCGGGTTGGGAAGTGCTGAGCGGCGCTTTGACGCGGCTTGCCCAGGAGGACCTGCGCCGGTTGCTGCCGCCGGTGGTGGGTTTGCTGCTGTTGGCGCTGGCGCTGGTGTTCCGCGACTGGCGCGATGTGTTGCTGGCGACGCTGGCTCTGGGCACCGGCGTGGCGGCCCTGATGGCAACGATGCGCCTGTGCGGGTTGTCCTGGAATCTTGCCAGCCTCGCGGCTGTACCCCTGCTGCTCGGCACCGGCATCGACTACGGCATTCACGTCCTGCTGGCCCTGCGGCGCAGTGGCAACGCCATCCGCCAGGTGCGTGCCGGCACCGGGCGCGCGGTCTTTTTTGCCGGCATGACGACGGTGATCGGTTTCTCCAGCCTGATCTTTGCCAACAACCGCGGGCTGGCGGCTCTCGGGCTGGCCTGTTGTGCCGGTGTGCTTTGGGTGCTGGTGATTGTGCTTGGGCTGCTGCCGCACTGGCGCGGGTGGCTGGTGCGGCCGCGGCGCTGACTCACTCGAAGGCGCGCATGGCGATGCGGATGCCGTAGGCGAGCAGGGCGGTGGCGGGGATGGTCATCACCCAGGCCCAGACAATGCGTTCGACCAGGCTCCACTGGATGGCATTCCAGCGTTTGGCCGCGCCGACACCCATGATCGAGGTGGTGATCGTGTGGGTCGTGCTGACCGGCATGCCCATGACACCGGTGACGGCGAGAATGGTCGCCGCCGTGGTCTCGGCGGCAAAGCCGTGCACGGGTTTCATTTTCACCATCTTGTGGCCGAGCGTCTTGATGATGCGCCAGCCGCCCGCGTAGGTGCCGGCGGCCATGACCAGGGCGCAGGTGGCGATGATCCAGAAGGGGATTTCCGCCGACTTGTCCGGCACGCGCAGGAAGCCGAGCCAGGAGGGCAGGTTGTCGAGCGTGCCCGCGGCGGTGGCGCCGTAGAGGGTGAGCATCATGATGCCCATCGTCTTTTGGGCATCGGCAAGGCCGTGGCCGAAGCCCATGTAGCCGGCGCTGACGATCTGCAGCTTGCCAAACAGCGTGTTGACCGTGTGGGGTCGCCAGTTGCGGATGAGCAGGAAGAGCAGGCCCATGAGCAGGAAACCGACGAGCAGGCCGAGGGTGGGTGAGGTGATCATGGGGATGACCACCTTGTGATAGATGCCGTCCATCTTGCCATCGGCCTTTTCGCGTGACCAGACGAGGACGTTCCAGTTGCCGTTCGAGGTGGCCAGCGCCGAGCCGATCAGGCCGCCGATGAGGGCGTGGCTGGAGCTTGACGGCATGCCGAACCACCAGGTCAGGAGGTTCCAGATGATGCCGCCGAGCATGGCGCAAAAAATGGTCATCGTCGTCACGGTCACCACCTTGTCATCAAGGATGCCGCTGTGGATCGTTTTGGCGACGGCCTGACCGAAGAAGGCGCCGACAAGGTTCATGCTGGAGGCCAGCAAAAGGGCTTGGCGGGGGGTGAGCACCTTGGTCGAAACCACGGTGGCAATGGCGTTGGCGGTGTCGTGAAAGCCGTTGATGTACTCGAAGGCGAGCACCACAAACAGCACCACGAACAGCAGAAGCAGGGCGGTGGTCATGCTGGGCGGCGCTGCCTCAGGTGTATTTCAGAACGATCTGGGACAGCACGTTGCCGGCGTCGCGGCAGCGGTCGACCACCTTCTCCAGCAGGTCGTAGAGGTCGCGCAGCATGATGACCCGCAGCGGGTCGTGCTGGCCGCTGTACAGGTCCTTGAGCAGTTCCATGATGAGCTTGTCGGCCTCGCCTTCAATGTGTTGCAGGCGGGCGTTCATCTCCTTCATCCGCTCCAGGTGCAGCTTCTTGCGCAGCTCCTTGACCATGGCCACCACGGTTTCGGCAGCGGACTCGATCATTTCCATGTGGCGGCTGAATTCCGCGCCCTGCACCCGGCCGGTGCAAATCAGGAAACGTTCGGCGATCTTTTCGACAGTCTTGGGGATTTTGTACAGGACGTTGGCCAGCTGTTCGATGTCCTCACGCTCGAGCTCGGTGACAAACGTGCGGCAAAGCGCCTCATTGATCTCCTCGGTGATGCGCTTGTCCTTGCGGCGAACCTGCTTGAATTCCTCCAGGTCGCCACTGGCGGCGGCCACGGAAAACAGGGTCTTGAGCGCCTGGACACTGTGCCAGGTTTCTTCGGCGCTCTGCTCGAGCAGGTCGTAGAAGATGTCGGTCTTGCCGAAGAGTTTTTGCAGGGAGATCATGGGTTGGGGAGCGGTGGCACCGCGGTGGCTGCGATGTTCCGAAGGGCTCAAAGGCAGTCAAAGCGGCAAATGTGACAACTCTGTGACATTTGGGTGACGGTTCTGTCAAACAGCTGTTGCAGGGCTGTCACAAGGCACTTGTTCCAAGGAACAGGCCCGACCGCCTGGCTGCCGATGCGCCGATTGGGCAGCAACGGAAGGTGGAGGATCCCGCGGTGCAACCTGCGCCCCCTGGTTCAGGGGATCTGCCGACCCTGGGCGGCTTCCCAGAGGGCATACCAGTCCTCGCGCTCGAGCACGATGTCGGTCGATCGGGCGCTGGATTGCAGGCGGTCGAGCTTGTTGGTGCCGATGATGGGCAGGGGTTGCGAGGGGTGGGCCAGAATCCAGGCGTAGGCGAGTTGGTCGAGGCTGGCGCCGCCATATTTGTCGGCGAGTTCGGCGGCCTTGGCATGAACCCGGACGGTGGCGGGGTCTTCCAGGCTCATGAGCCGGCCCTGGGCCAGGGGCGACCAGGCCATGGGGCGCATGCCGAGGCGCTGGCACTGGTCGGCGGTGCCGTCGAAGATCGGGTCCATGTGCAGCAGGCTGAACTCGATCTGGTTGGTGACGAGCGGGCGGTCGAGGCGCGCATTGAGCAGCTCGACCTGATGGACGTTGTAGTTGGAGACGCCGGCATGGAGGATTTTGCCCTCGCGCATCAGCTTGTTGAGGCCCTCGGCGGTTTCGTCGGCCGAGGTGAGCCAGTCGGGACGG
>CAZSBO010000139.1:0-10859 GCA_964605265.1 uncultured Prosthecobacter sp. | reverse complement strand
AAGATGAGCAGGCAGAGACCGACCACCATGGGCGGCAGCACGATGGGGATGTCGAGCGCCGCATCGAGCAGCGACTTGCCACGGAACTCGCGTCGCGCCAGCAGGTAACCGATCGGCAAGCCGATGAGCAGGGCGAAGAGCGCCGCGGCGGTGCTGGTGAACAGGCTCAGCCAGGCGGCGTGACGGATGGCCGGGCTGGCAAGCGCCTTGAACCAGTGCTCCGGCGGACTGTAGCCCGCGGTGGCGCCGATGAGCAGGGCCCAAAACAGCAGGTACCCGGCGCAGACGAGCGCGAGCAGGATCCAAAAGGCTTGGGCGCGGAGAAAGGACACGGAAGGTCGACCATGGCCGTCGCAGCCCAAAGGTCAACTTGGCTTCGCCCTCTCAGATCTCAGATTTCAGATCCGCAAATCCCGTTGGGGCCAACGCACCACTCGAAGGTTGCAAGCCCGACCAGAAGCCGCGACAGTCAGCCTTGACCATGTTCCGCCGCGCGACTTTCCTTCTTCTAGCGCTCATGCCCGCCACCCAGCCCCTCTCCGCCGCCGTCACCTCTGAAATCTGGGGCCGAACCGCCGGGGGCGAGGAGGTGCGACTCTTCACCCTGAAGAACGCCGCCGGCATGGAGGCCGCCATCACGAATTACGGCGGCATCCTCGTCCGCCTGACCGCGCCCGACCGCCAGGGCAAGTTCGCCGATGTCGTGCTCGGCTTCGACACGCTGGAGCCCTACCTTGGCAAACACCCGCACTTCGGCTGCATCACGGGTCGCTACGCCAACCGCATCGGTGGCGCTGCCTTCACCCTCGACGGGGTCGAACACAACGTCACCGCCAACTCGGGCAAGAACCACATCCACGGCGGCAAGCTCGCCTTCGACAAAAAGGTCTGGCAGGCGCGCGTGCTGGAGGACCGCAACGGCCTTGAACTACGCCATGTCAGCCCGGATGGCGACGAGGGTTTCCCCGGCACGCTCGACTGCACGGTCACCTACGTGCTCGACGATGCCCATCGGCTGTCGATCGAGTACCGCGCCACCACCGACAAACCGACGGTCGTCAACCTGACCAACCACAGTTACTTCAACCTCGCCGGCGAGGGCTCGGGCGACATCCTCGGCCACGAGCTGCAGATCCACGCCGAGAGCTTCACCCCCACCGACGATGCCCTGATTCCGACCGGCGAGGTCGCCAGCCTTCTTGGCACCGCGCTCGACTTCACCCAGCCGCGCCGCATCGGCGAGCGCATCGACGCCAGCTTCAAGCCGCTGGTCCAGGGCAAGGGCTACGATCACAATTACGTGCTCAAGGGCGAGGGCCTGCGCCCGGCCGCCCGCGTGCGCGAGCCGGTCAGCGGCCGGGTCATGGAACTGCTCACCACCGACCCCGGCGTGCAGCTCTACACCGGCAACCATCTGAAGGGCGTCGCCGGCAAAAGCGGCCACGTCTACGAAGCCCGCCACGGCTTCTGCCTGGAAACCCAGAAGTTCCCGGACAGCCCGAACAAACCGCAGTTCCCCAGCGCCACCCTGCGCCCCGGCGAAACCTACCGGCACACCGCCGTCTTCCAATTCTCCGCCGAGTGAGCACCGCCGCCGACAATACGCCCGCCTTCGTGCGCGAGCAGGATTACGCGGTGCGCCAGCATCAGGGCACGCGCGAGAACCAGGAAGACAGCTACGCACTCAGCGATACGGCCCTGCCGGGCGACCCCGCCGCCTCGCGCCTGCTGCTCGTCGTCGGCGACGGCCTCGGCGGTCATGCCGGCGGCAGCGTCGCCAGCTACCTCGCGGTGAACGCCTTCCTGCGCAGTTTCGAAGGCCGAACCGGACCGGTGCCGGAACGCCTGCGCGGCGCGCTCGACACCGCCAATGAAACCCTCGGCCTGGTCAGCCAGCGCATGCCCGAAGTGGTGTCGTCCATGGGCACCACCCTGCTCGCCCTGCTGGTCGGTCGCGACCAGGTACAGTGGATCAGCGTCGGCGACTCGCCTCTCTTCCTGTTTCGAGGCGGCAAGCTGACCCGCTTGAACGAGGACCACTCGTACGCGCCCAACCTTGAAAGCCGGGTGCGCGAGGGCAGCCTGACCGAGGAGGAGGCCGAACGCCACCCAGGCCGCCATCGCCTGCAAAGCGCCCTGCTGGGCAGCCCGATTGCCCTCGTCGATCTGCCCGCGGAACCGCATCCGCTGGAGCCGGGCGACATCCTGCTCGCCGCCAGCGACGGCATCCTGACCCTGCCGTCGCGCGCCATCGAACGCACTCTCACTTACGGCCGCGACAGCAGCGCCGGCAAACTCGCCGACGCCCTCATCTTTGCCGTCCGCCAGGCCAACCATCCGCGACAGGACAATACCACGCTGGCCTTGCTGAAGATCGGCTGAAAACCATGCTCAACCAGGCCCGAACCCGGCGCTCTGAAACAGAGCGCCCCACTTTCAGCCCGCCTGCGGCATCAGAAAGCCCTGTTCATCCAGCTGCACGCCCGGCAGCTTGAGTTCCCGGCCGCTGGCCAAGCCAAGCAACCGGACGCCGTCGCTCTCGGCTTCATAGGCGATGCCCGGCAGCAGACGTCCGAGAGCCCCCGCACGCTGGCCGAGCTGGCCACCCTCCTCGCCCTCCGGCATGGTCGGATTCGGCACGCTCACGGCAAGGAGTTCGCCCGTGGCTTCATCGACAAAGCCGCGCAGCACCTCGGATGGCACTGCGACGTTCTGCAGGCAGGTCCAAAGCAGGGTCAGACGCGCACCGGCTGGTGCGACAGCCAGGTCCTCCACACGGGTGGCCACAAAAACCCAGGAGCCGGTCGCCGGCGGCTGATCGGCCACCCGCACGCCGCGGAGTTTGAAGGCGGCGAACTGCTGCAGCGACTCGACCAGCAGGCCGTCCACGGAGGCCGCCGTCACAATCGTCTCGCCAGCACGCACCCATTCGGCCTCACGCAGGCGTAGGGCATTGGCCAGCACGACCCGACGCCGTGGGTCGGTCTCACGCGCCAGTTCACGCTTCGCCAGCAGCGCCTCGGCCCCCAGCGCCAGGATCTGCCGGCGCACCGCCTCGGTGGTCGCCTCACGTGCGGCCAGCGGCGTGCCATACCAGGCCTTCACCGGGTAGCGCAGGCGACGCGGCCACTTGCTGAAAAAATGCCCGCCCTCGTACGAGGTGAAGGAACCGTACAACCCGTCGAGATAGACCGGCACCACCACGGCATCCCCCTGGCGGGCCATGATTTCGTAGCCCTTGCGCAGGTCGTTGACCATGCCGTGACGGGTGATCTGGCCCTCGGGAAACAGGGCGACGATGCGGCCCTCCTTGAGCAGGGCGCTGACCGCGCGGATGGCGTCCTTGGCGCGGGTCGGCGAAATCGGCACGGTGCCGACGATGCGCAGCAGCGGCGTGAACGGCCAGAGGTTGAACAAGGCATCCCACATGACGAAACGCACCGGTCGCTCGCAGGCGGCACCGAAGACAAAGGCATCGATGTAGCTGACATGGTTGGCGAGCAGCAAAACGCCGCCGTTTTTGGGCACGCGCTCCTGGTGCACCGAACGCACCTTGTAGATCAGTCGCACCGCCAGCAGCAGGACAAAGCGCAGCAGGTAGTGCGGCAGCAGGCGCACGACGTAGACCGAGGCGACCACCATCAGCGCCGCGAGCACCCAAAATTGACCGCGAAAGCCAAGGCCGGCCAGCTTGAGCAGGATGAGGCAGAGCACCGCCGCGACGCCGGCAAGGCTGTCGAGCAGGTTCATCGAGGCGAGCACGCGGCCGCGCTTTTCCGGCTCGGCCTGATCCTGGATGAAGGCCTGGATGGGCACCATGAAACAGCCGCCGGCAAAGCCGACCAGCGCCAGAGCCTCCTCGAAGTTCGGCGAGTTCACCGGCATGAGCCCGGTCCAGAACAGCGCGCCGGCCAAGCCGAGCGCACCGACCGGAATCAGGCCGAGCTGCGGCCCGCGCCGGTTCACCCAGGCGACAAACAGGCTGCCCGCCACCGTGCCCAAACCAACCATCAGGGTCATGCGTGAGGAAGCCCCGGCCGCGCCCCCAAGCGTCGGATCCGGATGCAGGGCCAGGCCGATGTCGACAAACATCGCCGCGGCCATGCTGGCGACAAACCAGTAGGTCGAGTTGCCGAGGAAGGCGCGCCGCATCGGCGGCTGCGCCAGGCATTCCTTCAGGTGGGCGAAATGCTCCCACCAGAGGGCGTGACGGTAGCGCACCTGGGAATGCGCCGGGGTCGGCAGGATCCATCGACCCGCGATCAGCGCCAGCACGGCCACACCGAACAGCCACCAGATCGGTGTCGCCGCCGCCTGCCAGGCATTGCCGCTCGCCGCGAACTGGGCGTCGAACCAGGCACCGCCGACGCCGAGACCGGCGAGAATGCCGACCATCGTCACCAACTGCAACGCACTCGCCGCCATGCCCAATCGGCGCGAACCGGCCAGTTCCTTGAGGATGCCCATCTTCGCCGGGCTGTAAAAGGTCGACTGCAGCGCCAGCAGGAAAAAGGCGCCGAGTGCCAGCCCGATGCCAAGCGTGCCGGCCTCGGACTCAAAGCAGGCGCCGGCCAGCAGCAGGATGAACGCCTGCGCCAGCAACATGGAGCGAATCACCGAGCGCTTGGAAAAACGATCGGAAAAATAGCCGGCCAAAGGTGCAAACAGAATGAAGGGCAGCAGGATGATGCCCCCCAGCCAGACCCCAATGTTCTCGCCGAGCATCCCCGCCGCCGCCTTCGGCGCCAGACCGACCAGCATCATCTTCAGCAGATTGTCGTTGAAAGCGTTGAGCAGAGTCACCGCCAGCACCAGCGCCAGCGAGGAGAGGGCGCGTCCCGGCAGCCGCGGCAGGCGGTCGAGGTGTTCGGTGTCGGAGGAGGGCGCAGACATGAGGAGGGGCAACCGCGCACCCACCGGCGCTTGGTTCGCGTCGGCCATGCCCGGCTCGGGTTCCTTAGCGCATTCGCCGGCGCTTGCATCCATTCCCGCAAGCCGAAGTAAAAATTCCTGAAAGGAGCGACGCGCCACCGCGCAGACTCCGCATGCGCCGTCGCCACCTGCTCCGCTCCCTCGCCTGCCTGCCTGCCCTGCCCTCGGCTGCCCAATCGGTCGGTCCGGGCGACGACCTGGAAAACCCGTACGCGGAGGTCGACTGGCAGCGCGGGTCCTGCCTCGATTCGATGTCGCACCAGCACCAGGGCCAGACCGAGGCCTCCCTGGAAACCTTCCGGGCCATGGGCTACGGCCACTTCGCTTTCAGCAACTACTACCCCTCGGCCCCGACCTACCCGCTGCTGGCCGGTTTCTCCCAAAAGCACCCCGAGGTGATCGCCGCCCCGAACGCGGAGCACCACAGCTTCACCGACACCGGCCTGCACTGCAACGCCCTCGGCAGTCTGTATGCCAGCGGCTACGGCCGCGACACGCCGGCCGCTGAACGCGCCGTCAGCCCGCTGCAGCGGCGCTTCGACGGCCTGACCGTTTTCCGCGAGCCCCGCCCTTGGCAGGGGGTGTACCGACTCGATGTCCGGCTCGCCGCCAGGGGGACGGCCAGTGAGGCGGTGATCACCCTGACCGGTGCTCACGAGTGCAACTTTCGCGAGGCCTTCGCCGACCGCGGCCCAGTGACTGCGCGTCGCCTGGGCCCGGGCAATCACACGCTGTACCTGCGCGCCAACGCGACGGCCCTCGATGCCCTGGTGGAATTCGATCCGGCCGCGCTGGAAGTCACCCAGTTCCGCCTCATGCAGGGCACCAACCGCCCCTGGCGCGAGGTCTTCCGCGCCGCCCTCGACGGCGAGGTGATCGACGGCCAGCGCCACGGCGGCCTGCTGGTTCCCGATGGCGGCGGCTTGACCCTGAATCATCCGACCGGCAAACTCGCCGACTACGCCGCCATGCTCGATTTCGACCCGCGCGTGCTCGGCATTGAGGTGTGGAACCAGCTCACATCCGGCTTCGGCTCCAGCCGCGGCTTCTACGATCGCGGCGACGGCCCGCTGCTGCACTTCTACCGTCTCTGGGATGAAATCCTGCGCAGCGGTCGCCGCTGCTGGGGTTTCTTCGTCAAGGACCACAACACCTTCGGCCGCGGGCGCAACGTTCTGCTGCTGCCACCGCTCGAGGGTCATTCCGTCGCCGACCGCGAGGCTGCCGCCCTGCGCGCCTACCGCCGCGGCTGCTTCTTTGGCTCGGTCGCCGCCCTCGCCACGAACGAGCAAGGCGAGGTCGTGCCTCCCTACGACCGCAGCGGCTTACGCTTCACCCGCCTGCAGGTTCGGCACGACGCCAACGGCCGGCCCGAGACTGTGGAGGTCGCGGTCGGCGGTCAGGACGCGGAACGCCGCCCCAACGTGCAGATCCGCTTCATCACCGACACCGGCATCGCCGCCATCGCCGATGCCCGCGAGGCGACCTTCCCGCTCGTCCGCGATGCGAACGGTCGTTTGCAGGCAGCCTTCGTTCGGGTCGAGGCCTTCGCCTATCCCGCCACCCATCTGCAGGGCCAGCCACTCAAGGCCGAGTTCCTGCGCAAGCTCGAGGTCGATGCCATCTCACGCCTGCACGACCACCTCGCGCCGCGCGGAGCCAGTTTTGCCGGCAGCGATCCCGCCCTGCGCACGCCCCTGCCCATCGTCGATCTGATCTTCTCGCAACCGCTGCGACGGGTGTGAGTCAGTCCGGCAGCGACGCCAGCCAGTCGAGCCGGTGCCGGAGCTTGGCCCGGCGCGCGGCATCGGGCTGAGGATAGAGAATGGGATACCAGGCGCACATGACCGCCGCGCGGGCAATCAGACACTGGTCCAGCAGGCTTTCGTCAAACACGCCGCCCGCCTCGCCATAACCTGCGAGCATGGCATCGGCCGAGGCGGTGTCGGACTCAAGCAGGCGCGCATTCCAGATCAGCGAGGCGAGGTCCCACTCGACCGGACCGACAAAAGCGTCCTCCCAATCCGACCACCGCAGCCCACCGGACGTGACCAGCAGATTGCCCTCGTGGGCGTCGCCATGCAGGGGCTGGCCCGGCGCGTGCTGCAAGGCGGCCAGCGCGGTCTCGAGACGTCGCCGCACCAGCCACTGCTCGGCGGCCGGCAACAACTCGCGTTCGACCAGCAGGCTCTGTGCCTCATGCAAAATGGCCAGTCGCGGCAGCGGCTCAGCCAAATCGCGCAGGGCTTCATGGCAGCGACGCAGGGTCTGTCCCGCCTGCCGCGGGTCGGGTGCGCGGTCAAGGATGTCGACGTAGCGCCAGAAATTGAGGGGAAAGCCATCGCGCCAGTGCGGCCCTGCCGGCAGGGCATCGTGCAGCGGCACCACCGGCGCGCCACGCCGGGTCAGGTGCTGGGCGACCGAGTTCTCGCGCTCAAACCAGGCCGTGCCCTGGCGCGGGCCCTCGCGATCCTGCACGACACGCGCGACCAGGTCCTCGGTCAGCCGCACCACCAGGGTGTTGCCGTTCTGCAGGATGTCGCAACGGTCCGGTTCAAGGTCGTGAGCACGCACCGTTTCGATCGCGGCACGCAGCGCGGACTGGGAAGTGGCGGAGAGCATGACCGACATCACTCGCGCGGCTTGTGCTGGGCGCTGCGGATCAGCCCCTGAGTGTCGTAACCCTGATCGCGGGCAAGCTGCAGCAGGCGCTGCAACTGCGACTCGGGCAGAGCCGGATCGCGCGCAAGAACCCAGAGGTAACGTCGATCCGGCGTGCCGACCAGGGCCGTGCGATACGCCGCGTCCACGTGCAGGATCCAGTAGTTGCCCTGCTCCGGCTGCGGCACGAAAATCGAAAACCATTCATTAAAACGCACCAGCAGCTTGGAGTTCGCCCCGGGGTTGAGCACGCGGGCCTGGCCGCGAACCTCGCGGGTCGTGCCATCCGCCCGCACGGCGATGTTGCGCACCGACACTTCCCCGTCCGGTCGCAGTCCGTATTCCGCGATGGCCGCCTCCTGCTCCTTTTGGAAGGGCATCGGCAGACGGGCGATTTCATGCCAGCGACCGAGGTAACGCGAGAGCTCGACACGTTCGGCCGTGGCCGGCGGCGGGGCTTCCTCGGTGGAACGACACGCGGACAAGAGCAGGGCCAAACCCAGCAGCAGCAATCGGCAATTCTTCATGCGTTAAAATAAGCGCGAATCCACCGACGGCGCTGAAAATCGGTCGAGATTCAGTCGGCGATCCGCCACGTCAGCTCCAGTCCGAGCCCCAGCGGCAGCGGCGTCACCGGACCGGCCGCCGTCTCCAGCAGCGCCGTGGTCGAAGCGGCCTTCTCCATCTGAAAGCGGGCCAACGACACCGGGAAGCCGTAGAAGCCCGGACCGTTGCGGCAGAGAAAACGTTCGAAGGCGTCGCGACCGGCGTCCGTGCCGAGATCGGCCCCGGCCTGCTCAAAGGCCATGGCATACAACTGCGGCGCGCAGCCGCCGGTGAAGCAGCCGGCGGCACAGCCGCAGGCGGTCGCCTTGGTCGTGTGCGGCGCGCTGTCGGTGCCGGCAAAAAACTTTTCCTGCCCGGCCGTGAGCACCTGCTCGCGCAGGGCGGCGCGATCGTCCTCAAACTTCACCACCGGCAGACAGTACAGGTGATACTTCAACCCCTGAATCAGATGCCCGAGGGTGAACAGCAGGTGCTGTGGCGTGATGGTCGCCCCGACGTGCACCGGCGCCGAAGCGACGAACTCGGCCGCCGTACGCGTGGTAATGTGCTCGCAGACAATGCGCAGGCGCGGGTGCGCCTCGAGCAGGCGCGGCAAGCGCTCGCGGTAGAAGCGCGTCTCGGCGTTCTGGCAGGCATCGAGGTAGTCCGGTCCGCTCAAGGCATGCTGCTCGCCGTGGATGCACAAAACGACGCCGCACTCCTCCATCGCGCGCAGCACCTCGCCGCCGATCAGGTCATCCATCGGCAGGCCGTGCTCGGCATTCGTGGTGCCGTGCGGCGGGTAGTACTTGCAGGCGCGCAGCAGACCGGCCGCGGCGCCCTCGCGGATCATCGCCGCTGTCGTCTGGCTCGTCAGATAGAGTGGCACAATCAACTGCTCAAAGGCGTCGCCCCCCGCGGCGCGCAGGTTGGCCGTGTAGCTTTCGATCGACCAGGCCGCCTCCTGCGCCGGCCCAAAAACCTGGGCCACCGGCGGCTGCGTGTTCGGCATGGCCAGTGCGCCGGCGCAGCCCATGTCGAGATGGGCCTGCACGTAGGCGGCCACGGCCGGCCCCTGGCGAAAATGGGTGTGGAGGTCGAACCAGCGCGGAAGATCGAGCGTCATGCGCCTCTGTTAGCGCGCGCCGCCGGGGGGTCAATGGCGGGCTGCGGGCGGGTGCACTGCCGACGCACCTGCTGCATGAGCGCCTTGACCGCCTTGCCCTGAAAGCGCGCCGAGTTCCACATCATCGCCACGGTGCGCATCGGCCGCTCGCCGCTGAACGAGCGATAGACACGGCGGTCGCTGAGGTCGAGACGCCGTGCCATCTCCGGCACAATCGACACCCCGTGGTCCAGGGCCACCAGTTCCTGCACGGTGGCCAACTGGCAGGTACGCTCAACGGTGACCGGCTGCACGGCCTGCTGGCGACAGAACGAGGCGATGTTTTCCGACAGGCAATGCGCCTCGTTGAGCATGACAAAGGGATGGGCCTCGACGGCTTCCATCGTCAGCTTTTTTGCCTTGGCCAGCGGGTGCCCGGCCGGCAGCACCAGCAACAGCTCTTCATCGAACAGCGGTTCGACCTCAAGCTGACGGGCCAGGATGGGCAGGGCGACAATGGCGAGGTCGAGTTCACCGTGGCTGCAGCGCTTGACCAGCACCTCGGTCGTGTCCTCCTGCACGGCCACCGTCACTTCCGGATGCAGCTCGGCGAAGCGGCTGAGCAAGCCCGGCAGAAAGTAGGGCGCGATCGTCGGAATGGCGCCGAGGCGGATGCGGCCGCGACGTCCGGCTTCGGCGAGTTCGGCAAAGGTGTCCTCCGCGAACTGCAGGATCTCCCGCGCCCGCTCCAGCAGCAGTTCACCGAGGTCGGTGAGGACAACCTCGCGCGGCTTGCGCTCAAACAGCGGCTGACCGAGCTGATCCTCCAGCCTTTGAATGGCCCGGCTCAGTGCCGACTGCGAGAGATGCAGTTCCTCGGCCGCGCGGGTGAAGTTCCTGGTGCGTGCCAGGGCGACAAACTGTTCGAGGGAATGCAAGTTCAGGTCGGTGCGCATGGCCGCATTCAACCATGCACCAGACGCATTGCAAGCATTCCGACATTGCATTGGATGCATCGTCAAAGGCCTCCATCGTGGGCATGCCGGAAGACCGTGCGGGTCCGCCGGCTTGACACAGGAGACCCAACCCCATCAAGCTATGAAAACACCGAAACTCAGGGCGCTGCTCGCCACGCTGACGCTGACCCCGGTCGTGTTGGCTTCCGCTCAGCAGCCACCCGCCCCAACCCAACCCAAGGACAAAGCCATGGAAAACGCCAGCCAATGCCCCGTCATGGGCGCGCAAGCGCCTGCCAACCGCCACACAGTCGCCGCCGCGATGTCGAACCGCGATTGGTGGCCGAACCAGCTCAACCTGAACATCCTTCACCAGAACTCCCCCAAGGGCAATCCGCTGGGGGCTGACTTCAACTACGTCGAGGCTTTCCAGAAGCTCGACTACAACGCCGTCAAAGAGGATCTGCGCGAGCTGATGACCTCCTCGCAGGACTGGTGGCCGGCGGACTACGGTCACTACGGCCCGCTCTTCATCCGCATGGCCTGGCACAGCGCCGGCACCTACCGGGTCAGCGATGGCCGTGGCGGCGCCGGTTACGGCACCCAGCGCTTCGCCCCGCTCAACAGCTGGCCGGACAACGCCAACCTCGACAAGGCGC
>CAZSBO010000138.1:0-11006 GCA_964605265.1 uncultured Prosthecobacter sp. | reverse complement strand
GAGCAATCCGTCAGGCCCGAACCGGCTGCCGTTGGCCGTGCTGCCCTCCGGCAGGTTCAACCACAGCTCGGCCCGCCCCTCAGGCGTGACACGCCCCAAGGTGTGCTCGCCGCCAAACTTGACGCAGTAGACATGGCCATCGCCATCCACCGACGGCCCCTCAATGCCGGACGTGAACAGGCCCGGGGCGGTGAACGGCTCGGCTTGGTACAAGGTTTCTGCACCGGCAGCGGCGGTGGCGAACAAAAAGGGAAGAAGCAGGCGCATGACCGGATCACTACGCGCCAGCCGGTCAAAAACCTTCGCAGCGGACGTAGCACAAGATCCGCACAGCGATTCCTCTTCCTCTTTGCCGCGAACTAAGGGATGCTGGGTTGAAATCTCGATCCACCATGAAAACGCCGCTCCTGTTTCTTCTCCTCCTCGCGGCCGCGCCGCTCAGCGCCCAATTCACCGGCAGCGACGACTTCGCCGGCGAGACCCCGAACGCCACGAAGTGGGGCCCAGCCATCTCCGGCGGCTCCGGCCAACTGACCCAGGTGGGCGGCGTCGTGCGCTATACCAGCGCCAGCCCAACCGATGACGATTACATGGCCTGGCCCTGGATCCTCGGCACCGGTCCGCTCGACCAAAACTGGAGCATCCAGACGGATGTGCATGTGCCGATCATCGCCCTGCCCGAGGGTTATGCCGCCGCCGGCATCGGCATCGGCGTGCGCAACAGCGACAATCCCGACGACAACTTCACCGTCGCGCTTGAGAACGAACGTTCGCCCGGCCAAGACCCGCAGTTCAACTACTTCAATGGCATCGACATCAACGGCGACGGCAACGAGACCAACCAGCCCGCCTCCGGTGCGAACGGCGCGGTGCGCCTCTCCTGGAACGCCGCCACCCGCACCCTGACCGCCGAATTCGACGCCGACGGCGCCACCAATGGTTACCAGTGGACGCCCTTCAACAGCTTCAACCCCTTTTCCGGCGGCTGGCTCATGGGACCCGAGGCCAGCCTGCAGATTTTCCTGGTGGGCGCCTCGGAAAACGTCGCCGTCACCGAAGGCCACAACGTCCACGCCGACAACTTCGCGGTCGCGCTGGCCACGCCGGCCAACCTGTTCGGCGCCGACAACTTCAACGACGACGTGCGCGACCCGACGAAGTGGGGTACGGACGACTCGGAAAACACCGGCATGCTGACCGAGATCGATGGTCGCCTCGAGTACACCGGACAGGCGCCGGAAGATCCCTTTGGCGGCTTCGCCGAACGGCCCTGGATTCTCAACACCGGCAGTTACACCGAAGACTGGGAAGCGAGGGTGGATGTGCATGTGGCCGAAAAGACCTTGGCCGAAGACGGCAATGACACGCGCATGGTCCTCGTCGTGTATGGCGAAGACCAGTCCGCGGAAGTCCAATTGGAAATCAAACACGAGAACGGCGCCCCGCGGCGGCGCTTCCGCTTCACCAACGAGCAGGATGAAGAGGAGATCGCCAACACAACCGCCACCGACGCCGCCCTGCGCATCCACTTCAATGCCGCGCAGAAGGTGTTGACCCTGTCCTACGACGCCAACGGACCCATCGGTGGCTACACCTGGACGACGCTGAAAACCATCGATGTTGATGCGCTCACCAGTGACTGGCTCATGGACGACGCTTCCCGCTTCACCCTGGCCATCTTCGGCGAACACGAAGGTGTCACCGTGGAGCCCGGCGAGGCCTGGGCCGACAACTTCGAGGCGACCAGCGCCCTGCCCTCGGTCATCGCCGGCACACCGACGGGAGGCGACGATTTCACCAACGCCGCCAAGGACACCAGCAAGTGGGGAGCGAACCTCAAGTCGGGCGCGGGCCAACTCACCCAGACCGGCGGTGTGCTGCAGTACACCAGCACCGCGAATTCGGAAGACGATTACATGGTCTGGCCCTGGCTGGTCAGCGCCCCCTTCGCGACCGACTGGAGCGTGCAGACCGATGTCCACCTGCCCTGGATTCCTCTGGCCGATGACTTCACCGCGGTCGGCATGGGCCTGCTGGTCAGTCACAGCGCGGACTTTGACGACAACTTTTCGGCCTGGCTGGAAAACTACCGCTATCCAGGAGAGCCTCAAAGTTTCCATTTTTTCAGCGAGGCGGAAACCAACGGCGAGGGCGATGAATCCTTTGTCGGCGCCCCCTCCAGCCATGCCGCCGTGCGCCTCAGTTGGGACGCCAGCAGTCAGACCCTGTCGGCCGCCTACGACCCGGATGGTCGCCTCAACGGCTACACCTGGACCGTCTTCCGCACCTTCAATCCGGTCGCCGAGGGCTGGGGCATGACGGGCGCGAGCAGCTTCAAGATCCACCTCGGGGGGTACTCCGAGACCACCCAGGTCACCGCGGCGCACAACGTGCATGCCGACAACTTCCGCACCTTTGGCATGCTTGGCAATCCGGTCGCGCCAGTGGTGAAGACCCTGGCGGCAAGCGGCATCGTTTTCGATGGCGCCACCCTCAACGGCTCGGTCGACGCCAAGGGCTCGGAACGCGATGTGTTCTTCGACTATGGCACGACGACCGACTTCGGCATGAGCGTGCCGGCCGTGCCCGACAGCGTTGATGGCGGCGGCGTGCAGGCAGTCTCGGCCGTGATCGACGGCCTGCTGCCGCACACGAAGTACTTTTTCCGCACCCGCGCCGAAGGCCTGCTGGGCGCCGCCAGCGCGGCGCCGCTGTCCTTCACCACGGCGAACCGCGCCCCCACCGGCGCCGACGACAGCTACACGGTACTGCCCGGCAGCGTTGTCACACTCGACGTGCTCGACAATGACGTCGATCCCGATGGCGACCCCCTTGCCCTCACCTCGGTCACCGCGCCGGCCGCCGGCGCCAAGGTCAAGAAGACCGGCAACACGGTGCTGCTCACCACCGCCAGCACCTTTGCCGCGCCCAACGCCTTCACCTACAAGCTCGCCGACGGCTTTGGCGGCGTCGGCCAGGCCAGCGTCACCCTGCTGCCCGGCACGCTCGAACTCGACCTTGCGACCCAGGACGGCCTCACCTCCGAGGGCGGCAGTTACGAGGTCGAGGTGACCTCCAACGGTCGCTGGTCGGTGGCCGCGCCCGCCTGGATTCGCGCGGAACCGGCAGCCGGCGACGGTGGCACCACGGTGACACTGAGCGTCCTGCCCAATACCAGTGCCAAACCGCGCACGGCCACCGTCTTCTTTGGCGGCGTCGCCCACACCGTCACCCAGGCCGGCGTGCTCAAGCCCGCCCTGGCCATGCCGGCGGATGTCCCGGCCGGCATTGTCAGTGGCAACTTCGATCTGCTGATTCCGGTGGTGAACCTGCCCGTGGTGTTTTCGATCAAGAACCTGCCGCCCGGCCTGACCACCGACGGTGCCACCGGCTCGATCAGCGGCAAACCGCTCAAGGCAGGCGACTACAACGTCGAAATCCGCGCCAAAAACGCCGCCGGCAACGCCGACGATGTGCTCACCTTCGACATCGAGATTGCCGCGCTTGACGAAGGCCTGGTCGGCCTCTTCCACGGTTTGGTCGATCCGCATCCCGATCACAATGGCCAGCTCGGTTCGCGCCTCGAACTCACCGTCGCCAGCACGGGCGCCGTGTCGGGCAAGGCCGTCACGGGCACGGTCGCCAGCCCCTTCAAGGGCCGGCTTGACGCATCGGTCGCCGACCCCGAGCACCCCACCTGTCTCCTGAACGTGCCGCGCAAGGGCCTGCCGCCCCTGCAGGTGGAGGTGCAGTTCGATGCCACCAGCAGTGCTCTCGCCGGCCATGTTTATGAAGACGACCCCGAGGAGGACGCCGCGGTGGAGGCTTGGCGCAATCCCTGGAAGAAACTCGGCCCCACGCCGGGCGACGCCGGATTCGCCGGTCCGCACAGCTTCCGCCTGCGCCAGAACGATGCCGATGCCGAACTGCCGCAGGGCAACGGCTTCGGCAGCTTCAACGTCTCGCCCGCCAACGGCAGCCTCAGCCTCGCCGGCAAGGCCGGCGATGGTGCCGCCTTCGTCGGCAAAACCTTTGTCGGTCAGGATGGCCAGGTGCTGCTCTACCAGGCACTTTACGCCAAACGCGGCTCGCTCGCCGGCGTGCTCGAAGTGACCGCGGGCGCCGAACCGGCTGACAATACCGTCGACGGCAGCGCCGTTTGGTTCAAGCCCGACGGTGGTGAAACCAGCAAGGACACCCTCTACCCACGCGGCTTTGAGCTGCCCCTCGACATCGAGGGCGGTGGTTACCCGCTGATCGCCAAGGGCGACTTGGTCATGGATCTCACCCCCGGCACCAACAATGCCTTGCTGGAGTTCAGCGCCGGCGGCCTCGACGGCGACGGCTTTGATCAACTCTTCACCGTGCTCAATCCAAGCGCCACCGGCGTCACCAACAAGGCCTTGGTCGCCAAGGACGCCGGCAGCAACCCGAACCGGGTCAAGGTGGCGAAGTTCGACGCCAAAACCGGCGCCCTCGCGGGCGAATTCTGGATCGGCGCGCGCAAGGCCCCGTGGTTCGGTCAACTTGTGCAAACCGGCGGTGAAGTTCGCGGCCACGGTTTCTTCCTGCTGCCCGAAGCCACCGGCAGCGGCGCCCAGCGCCTGTCGGGCCTGCTCTTCTTGTCACCCGCGGAATGACCCCTTGCCGGGGCGCGCGGTTCCGTCCGCAGCGCACCGCCTCCCGCGGCCGCCGTTGCCTCCCACCTGCGGTACCGCCAAGGAGCGGCCGCTGCGGGCGGGACCCCGCGCCCCGCAAGGCCCGCCCGCCTTTCTCCCGCTTTTTGCGACCCGGTGCCGGGCGAGCCAAGGGTGAAATCGGCGGGCTAGATTGCCCGTGAGATCGGCGGCCTGCCGGCGTTTTCTCAGGATCATGCGCCTGCTGCCCGTCCTGCTCCTGCTGCTCGCCGGCTGCGACCGGCCGCCCCCCACGCCGGCGGCGCCACGCGGCGTCATCGGGGTGTCGCTGCTGACCCTCGACAATCCCTTTTTCAAGGTCATCGGCGACAGCCTCAGTGCCGAGGCCGCCAAACACGGCTTCGACACCCTCGTGGTCAGTGGCGACAAGGACGTCGCCAAGCAGGGCAACCAGATCAAGGATTTCATCGTCCGCGACGTCGCCGCCATCGTGCTCAGTCCCTGCGACTCGAAATCGGTCGTGCCGGTGATTCGCGAGGCGAATGCCGCCGGCATCCCGGTGCTGACCGTCGACGTGCCCTGCCATGAACCCGGGGTGAAACTCGTGACACAGATCGCCACCGACAATCTCGGCGGTGGCCGCGAGGCCGGCCGGGCCATGATCGAAGCCCTCGGCGACCGCGGCGGCAAGGTGGCGGTGCTGCATTTGAAACAGGTCGAATCCTGCCAGTTGCGCGTGCGCGGCTTTCGCGAGGTGATCGAAGCCCACAACGCCGGCGGCGGACCGCGCATCGACATCGTCGCCGAACTCGAAAGCGGCGGCGCCAAGGACCTCGGCTACAAGGCCGCTGAAGACACCCTGCAGGCCAACCCCGACCTGCGCGGCCTGTTCGCCATCAACGATCCGGCGGCACTCGGCGCGCGCGCCGCCCTGGAAAAAGCCGGCCGGGAAAAGCAGGTGGTCATCATCGGCTTCGACGGCCAGCCCGAGGGCCGGCAGGCGATCCTCGAGGGCCGCCTGTATGCCGACCCGGTGCAGTTCCCCGACAAGATGGGCGTGCAGGCCGTGCAGGCCATCCTGACATGGTCGCGCGGACTGCCGGTGCCGGAACAGATCCTCATCCCCACCGAGCTGTACCGCCAGGCCGACGCCCGGCGAGATCCGACGCTGCCCAAGCCATGAAACGACTCCCCTCCGAAACCGGCATGCTGCTGGTGCTGGCAGGGCTGGCCGCCTTGTTCAGCGTCTTGACCCTGCGCGAACAGCCGGTCGAGGGTGAGGCCGCGCTGGCGCAACTTGCCGGCGCCGCGCGTTCCGGCCAGACTGCCTTGATCGCCATGCGCGACAACGCCGGTGAGAGCGAACGGGCCGAGGCCCTGGCCACACGCTGGCGGAGCGCGGGCGTGCGGGTGGCCGCCGTGGTGCGCGGCGAACCCGCCGCTGTGCGCACCGCGCTCGACTCCCTGCAGGCCGAGGGCACCCGCCTCGACCTCATCGCCTGCTCGCCGGCCAGCGCGCGCTGGCTGGTGATCGAGGAACTCGCCCGCGACTTTCCGAATCTCGGTACGCCGCGCGTGGTGCAACCGCAGAGCCGGCGATGGCCGAACTTCCTCAAGGCCGACAACCTGCTCAACATCGCCAACCAGATCAGCGTCATCGCCATCCTGGCCGTCGGCATGACCCTGGTCATTCTCACCGGCGGCATCGATCTTTCGGTCGGCAGTCTGCTGGCACTGGCGGCGGTCGGCAGCACCTGGCTGGTGCGCGAGGCCTTCGGCGGCACGGACGCCGGCGCCGCCGGCATGGCCGCCGCCGGACTGCTCGCAGTGCTGCTCTGCGGCCTGATCGGCGCCGGCAACGGCCTGATGGTGACACGCTTCGGCATCCCGCCCTTCATCGCCACCCTGGCCGTCATGCTGGTGGCCAGCGGCCTGGCCTTCACCCTCGCCGAGGGCCAGTCGATCTACCAGCTGCCCGAATCCTTCGTCGGTCTCGGCCGTGGCACCAGCCTGTTCGGCCTGCCCAACGCCGTGCTGCTCACCGCCGGCCTGTTCCTGACCGCCCACCTGCTGCTCGCCCACACCCGCCTCGGCCGCCATCTGTATGCCGTCGGCGGCAACCGCGAGGCCGCCCTCGTCTCGGGCGTGCCGGTCGACCGTGTTTTGCGCTTCGCCTATGCCGCCAGCGGCCTGCTCGCCGGCCTTGGCGGCGTGGTCATGGCCTCGCAGTTGAAAAGCGGTTCACCCACCTATGGCGGCATGTACGAACTCTACGTCATCGCCGCGGTCGTCGTCGGCGGCGCCAGCCTGACCGGCGGCCGCGGCACGATGGCCGGCACCCTCACCGGCGCCCTCATCATCGCCGTGATCCAAAACGGCATGAACCTGACCAACGTCGAAAGCTACACCCAGAAGGTCGTGCTCGGCGGGGTCATCCTCGGCGCCGTGCTGGCGGACCGCTGGCGCCGGCGCTGACGGCTTTTCGCGCTGGAAAAGCCCGGCGACCGCCGCTTAGTTGACCTTTTACCCGTCCCGACCATGGCCACCGAGAAAACCGCGTCCCTGAAAGACCTCCTCCTTGTGGGCGAGGAAAACCTGCCTGCCGGCGGCGGCTACCTGCTTCTGCCGGGACGCATCGATCTCGCCGGGGTGCAGCGCCTCGAGCAGGCCCTGCAGGGGCGGAAGCTCCTCTACCTCATCGAGCAGGGCGGCGCCCTGGACGCGCCGCTGCGCGCCCACCTCGAACAGCCGCAGGTCCACGCCCTGGCGATCTCGCCGGATTGCACCGATGCCGCCAGCTTCCGCCGCGCGCTCGCCGCCGAGATCGGCGAGGATACGGTCGCCATCTTTCTGCCGGCCGCAGCCGCCAGCCTCGGCGCGCCCCTGACCACGGTGCCCGGCGTGCGCCTCGACTTTCTCATCAAGAGTGGTTTTCCGGTGCTGCCCGCCTACCAACTGCACTGGCGCGAGGTGATGCCAGACATCGGCCCGCGTCCGACCGAGGACGCCGGCATCCTGGCCCTCGGCCAGCTCATCGCCGAGGAGGACCTCAGCCTGTCCGTCTATCAGGAGCGGCTCTTTGAACTTTCGGAAGCCTGCTTCAACCGCCACCCGTTGCTCGGGCTCAACCTTGCCTACGCCCTGCTGCTCGGCTTCAAGCGCCACGGCCGCAGCAACAAGCTCACCGACGGCAAGGACGAGAAGCAGCACAGCTACGAGCTCGTGCTCGCCATGGCCATCGCCCTGTCCAAGGTGATCCGCACCGAGACCCGGCAGGCCCGCGTCGGCATCGTCCTGCCGCCCGGCCTCGGCGGCCTGGTCGCCAACGTCGCCGTGCTGCTCGCCGGCAAAATCCCGGTCAACCTCAACTTCACCGCCGGCCGCGCCTCCGTCGAGCACGCCATCAAGGCCTCCGGCATCGACAAGCTCATCACCGCCGACATCGTCGTCCGCAAGATGCAGGCCTTCCCCTGGCCACCAACCCGCCAGCTCATGCTCATCGAGCGCGTGCTGCCAGGACTGAAGACCAAGATCGGCCTCTGGCTGGCCCTTTCGCGCCTGCTGCCCGCACCGCTGCTCGCCGCCGTGCTCGGCGTGCCGCGCAAGGGCGGCGACCGCGAGGCCCTGCTGCTTTTCACCAGCGGCAGCTCCGGCCATCCCAAGGGCGTCGTGCTCACCCACCGCAACCTGCTCGCCAACGTCATCCAGTTCGGCTCCCGCCTCGCCCTCGGCCGCGGCGACTCCATCCTCGGCTGCCTGCCGCTGTTCCACAGCTTCGGCTGCACGGTGACACTCTGGTACCCGGTCGTCGCCGGTCTCGACCTCGTCACCTACCCGAGCCCGCTGGAGACGAAGAAGCTCGCCGAACTCGTCGAATCCCACCGCATCAGCCTGATGATTGCGACGCCCACCTTCCTGCGCGGCTGGCTGCGCGGTGTGCCGCGCGAGGCCCTGGCCAGCCTGAAGCTGGTGGTCACCGGTGCCGAAAAACTGCCGCCGAGCGTGGCGGAAGCCTTCGAGCAGCGCTTCGGCAAACGTGTCTACGAAGGCTACGGCCTGACCGAAACCGCGCCGGTGTCGAACGTCAACCTGCCGGACCCGGTGCCGCTCGGCGACGATCGCAGCGGCCACGTCTGGCTGGCCAGCCACCGCCCGGGCAGCGTCGGCCAGCTCATGCCCGGCCTCGCCGTGCGCATCACCGAACCCGAGAGCGGCCGGCGCCAGCCGCTGCATGAAACCGGCATGATCTGGTTTCGCGGCGCCAACGTCTTCCCGGGTTACCACGAGGATCCGAAGCGCAGCGCCGAGGTGATCGATGACGAGGGTTGGTTCCGCACCGGCGACCTCGGCCGCGTCGACATGGACGGCTTCCTGCACATCGAGGGCCGGCTCAGCCGCTTCTCGAAGATCGGCGGCGAGATGGTGCCGCACGAAACCGTCGAGGAGGCACTCATCAAGGCGCTGGGGCTGGAGAACGAGGCCTACCGCCGGCTCGCCGTCGTCGGCGTGCCCGACCCCGACAAGGGCGAGGCCCTGATCCTGCTCAGCAGCCTGCCCGGCGGCCCCGAGGCCCAGGAGATCATCGAACTGCGCTACCGCCTGCTCGACAAGGGCCTGCCCTCGCTGTGGATTCCCAAGCGCCTGATCCGCGTCGACGACATCCCCATCCTCTCCTCCGGCAAGCTCGACGTGCAGGCCTGCGAAAAACTGGCGCGCGGCGGCGCCTGAACCGGCGGGCAGGCCATCCCGGCGCTTCTTGACCCACCGGCCAAACGGGGTTAGGCTGCGAATCCCCCCAGCCCACCCGATGTCCATCGCCCGCACCCGCAACTTCTCCATCATCGCCCACATCGACCACGGGAAGACCACGCTCTCGGACCGGCTGCTGGAATTCACCAAAACGATCACGGTGCGTCAGCAGCAGGATCAGCTGCTCGACTCGATGGACCTGGAGCGCGAACGCGGCATCACCATCAAGGCACACCCAGTGTGCATGAACTACAAGGCCCGCGACGGCCAGATCTACAAGCTCAACCTGCTCGACACGCCCGGCCACGTCGACTTCAGCTATGAGGTCAGCCGCTCGCTCGCCGCCTGCGAGGGCGCCCTGCTGCTGGTCGACGCCTCCCAGGGCGTCGAGGCGCAGACGGTCGCCAACCTCAACCTCGCCCTGCAGCAGCAACTGCACGTCATCCCGGTCATCAACAAGATCGACCTGCCCAGCGCCGACCTCGACAAGGTCAAGCGCCAGCTTGAGGACATCCTGCAGCTGCCCGCCGACGAGGCCGTGCCCGCCAGCGCCAAGATGGGCATCGGCATCGAGGACATCCTCGAGGCCATCGTGGCCTACATCCCGCCGCCGAAGGATCCAGGCGACGGCTACCTGCGCGCCTCGGTCTTCGACTCGATGTTCGACGCCTACCGCGGCGTTGTCAGCTACGTGCGCGTCGTCTCCGGCACCATCACCCGCGGCCAGAAGGTGCGCATGATGTCCACCGGCAACGACTACGAAATCAAGGACGTCGGCATCTTCCGCCCGAAGATGACCAGCTGCGAAAAGCTCGAGCCCGGCGATGTCGGCTACCTGATCGCCAACGTCAAATCCACCGCCGACGTCAAGATCGGCGACACCCTCACCGAAAGCCGCCGTCCGGCACCGGAGCCGCTGCCCGGCTTCAAGGAGATTCACCCGCTGGTCTTCAGCGGCATCTACCCGGTCAGCACCGACGACTTCGAATCGCTCAAGGCCGCGGTCGGCAAGCTGCAGATCAACGACGCCGCCTTCACCTTCCAGGCGGAGAGCTCCGCCGCGCTCGGCTTCGGCTTCCGCTGCGGCTTCCTCGGCCTGCTGCACATGGAGATCGTCCAGGAACGCCTGCGCCGCGAGTTCAACATGGACGTCATCTCCACCTACCCCTCGGTCATCTACGAGGTGGTGAAGACCGACGGCACCGAACTGCTCGTCGACAATCCCAGCTTCCTGCCCGCCGCCAACGAAATCGAGGAGATCCGCGAGCCCATCGTCAAGGTCTTCATCATGATCCCGAACGAGTACATCGGCGACATCATGCAGCTCGTCATGGAGAAGCGCGGCCAGGTGAACAACACCGAGACCCTCGATGACAAGCGCGTCATGCTGCACACGGTCATGCCGCTCAACGAGATCCTGGTCGACTTCAACGACAGGCTCAAGTCACTCACCCGCGGCTACGGCAGCATGGATTACGAACACGCCGGCTACAAGGCCGAGGACCTGGTCAAGATGGACATGCTCATCGCCAGCGAACCCGTCGACGCCTTCTCCTGCATCGTCCACCGCAGCAAGGCCGAGTCGCGCGGCCGCCAGCTCGCCGCCAAGCTCAAGGAAGT
>CAZSBO010000137.1:0-11375 GCA_964605265.1 uncultured Prosthecobacter sp. | reverse complement strand
TCGTCCTGCACGAGGCGCGGCGCGATCAGCTCGCCCGCCAGGTGCGCGAGTGGCGCGCAGAAGGCTGGCGGGTGGTCGTCGTCTTCCACAACGAGGCCGAGCGCGAACGCTTCGCCGAACTGGCGCCCGGCCTGCAGGCGGGCGAATTCGAAACCGCCCTCGGCCTGCTGTACCGCGGCTTCACCGTGCCGGCCGCCCGCCTGGCCGTGCTCAGCGGCGCCGAGATCTTCGGTCGCCACGCGCCGACCCGCCGCGTGCGCGGCTCCAAGCTCGACGACCCCGAAACGCTGCGCAAGGCGCGCGACGTGCTGCGCGAACTGAACGCCGGCGACATCGTCGTGCACCTCGAGCACGGCATCGCCCGCTACGGCGGCCTTGAGCAGCGCAGCGCCGGCGGCCGCAGCGAGGAGGTGCTGGTGCTGCACTACGCCGAGGGCGCCAAGCTCTTCGTGCCGGTGGCCCAGGCGCACCAGGTCAGTCGCTACGTCGGCATCGGAGGCCGCGCGCCCACCCTCAGCAAGCTCGGTGGCGGCGCGTGGCAGAAAACCCGCCGCAGCGCCGAAAAAAGCGTCGAGGCCTTTGCCGCACGCATGCTCAGCATCAGCGCCGAACGCCAGAGCCTGAAGGGCTGCACGCACCCGCCCGACACGAAATGGCAGGCCGAGTTCGAGGACTCCTTCCTCTACCATGAGACGCCCGACCAGCTGCGCTGCGTCGAGGAGATCAAGCGCGACATGGAATCGGACCGGCCGATGGACCGCCTGCTCTGCGCCGACGTCGGCTTTGGCAAGACCGAGGTGGCGATCCGCGCCGCCTTCAAGGCCGTCATGGGCGGCAAGCAGGCCGCCATCCTCGTGCCCACCACCGTGCTCGCCCGCCAGCACTGGAGCACCCTGCGCGAGCGCATGAGCGAGTTCCCGGTCACCGTCGAGATGCTCTGCCGGCTGACCCCGAAGAAACGCGAGAAGGCGATCCTCGCCGGTGTGCGCGATGGCAGCGTCGACATCGTCGTCGGCACCCACCGGGTCATCTCCAAGGACGTCCAGTTCAAGGACCTCGGCCTGGTCGTCATCGACGAGGAGCAGCGCTTCGGAGTCCGCCACAAGGAGCGCTTCAAGGAACTGTTCCGCCTCGTCGACGTGCTCACGCTCAGCGCCACCCCCATCCCGCGCACCCTCTACCTCGGCCTCATGGGCATGCGCGACATGAGCACCATCGAAACACCGCCGCCGAGCAAGCAGGCCGTGCAGACCATCGTCTGCCCCTACGACGAACGCGTCATCCGTCAGGCCATCGACGCCGAACTCGACCGCGGCGGCCAGGTCTTCTTCCTGCACAACCGGGTCATGACCATCGAAAAGGTCGCCCAGCGCATCCGCGAACTCTGCCCGCGCGCCCGCGTCATCACCGGCCATGGCCAGATGGACGAGGAGCTGCTCGAGGATGTCATGCACACCTTCGTCGACGGCCGCGCCGACGTGCTCGTCTGCACCACCATCATTGAGAGCGGGGTCGACATCCCGAACGCCAACACCATTCTCATCGACCGCGCCGACCGCTTCGGCCTCGCCGACCTGTATCAGTTGCGCGGCCGCGTTGGCCGCGGCGGCGCGCTCGCCCATGCCTACCTGCTGCTGCCGCGCGAGGCGGTCACCGCCGGCGACGCCCGCAAGCGCGTCAATGCCATCCAGCAGTACACCGGCCTCGGCAGCGGCTTCAAAATCGCCCTGCGCGACCTCGAAATCCGCGGCGCCGGCAACCTGCTCGGCACCGAACAGAGCGGCCACATCGCCGCGGTCGGCTTCGACATGTACTGCCAGATGCTCAAGCAAAGCGTCGCCCGCCTGCAGGGCCGGCGCGTGCCGCGACCGGTCGAGGTCGGCCTGCGCGCCGATTTCCTCGTCCAGAGCGAGGCCCATCTCGACGGCCTGCCCGGTGGCACGCCGGCCTTCCTGCCCGCCGCCTTCATCGAGGACGCCCGCCTGCGCATCACCGCCTACCGCCAGCTCGGCGAGGTGATGACGCGGCGCGAGCTTGATGAATTGGAAACCCAGTGGCGCGACCAGTTTGGCGACCGCCTGCCGCACGCCGTGCGCAACCTGCTCACCTGCGCTTCCATCCGCCTCGCCGCCGCCCATGTCGGCATCACCGCGGTCGAGATCAAGGACCGCAAGCTCATGCTCACCCGCCACGGCCAGCTCGTCATGCCCGGCGGCAAATTCCCGCGCCTGAACGAACGCCTCGGCCACAAGCAGCTCGAGGAAACCCTGCGCCTGCTGCGCAGCCTGTAGCCCCCGCCTCCAACTATCAATTGATGGAAAATTGATAGCAAATTCACAGTTGGTCTGAGCCAAGGCTGACCCCGCCCGCGCTTGTCAAACCGGCCGGACCGGCGACACTGGCGCATGCCTGTCCGTCCCAGCCAAGTCCTCGCCCGCCGGCGCGCCGGCCAGGCCGCCCATGGTGTCGCTGTCCGCCTCATCGATCCCACCGTGGCGGAATTCGCCGCCCAGCTCGGCTTCGACGCCCTCTGGCTCGACCTCGAGCACCAGCGCCTGAGCGTGGAGACCGCCGCCGAACTGATCCGCGCGGCCCGCGCCGGTGGCTCGGCCGACATCGTTGCCCGTCCCGGCAAGGGCGAGTTCGCCCGCATGGCGCGACTGCTCGAAGCCGGCGCACGCGGCCTCATGTACCCGCGCTGCGAATCCGCCGCCGAAGCCGCCGAGGTCGTGCGCTGGGCGAAGTTCCCGCCGCTCGGCGAACGCGGGCTCGACGGCATCAGCCCCGACAACCCCTTCGGCCTGACCCCCGCCGCCGAATACGTCGCGCAGGCCAACACCGAGACCTACATCATCGCCCAGATCGAAAGCCCGGCCGCGCTCGACCAGGCGGAGGCCATCGCCGCCGTGCCCGGTATCGACTTCCTCATGCTCGGCCCGGCCGACTTCAGTTGCAGCCTCGGTCTCGCCGGCCAGATCCGGCATCCCGAGGTCGCCGCCGCCCAGCAGCGCCTGCGCGCCGCCGCCGAAGCCGCCGGCAAGGGCTGGGTCGCCACCTGCTTCGACCGCGAGCACGCCCAACAATGCCAGCGTGAAGGCGCCGCCCTGCTCTTCCACGGCTCCGACTGGCGCCTGCTCAGCACCGGCCTGCGCCAGTTGGCCGCGGAGATCTGCAACCCCTAGGCGCCACCGGCAGAGCCACCCTGTCCCCAGGGCACCGGGTTCCTCCGCAGGATCTGGAACGGCGGGCTGGTGACAGCCCGCCCGCCCCTCAGGCAGGCCTTTCCCGCCTCGCCCAAAACTCCCCAAACTTTTGCGTCTGGCCGTTTGACAAATCGGCGGTCCCCGCTAATCTACTCCTTCGCACGCGAAACCGTGTTGAGCCCGCCACCGCGGGTCCCAGCACCCCTAGCTCAACGGATTAGAGCATCTGACTACGGATCAGAAGGTTTCAGGTTCGAATCCTGAGGGGTGCGCCACCCGGCTTCCGGGGCCGTCCGCGCCGCGGCGAATTCTTGCCATGAGCGCCACTGCCGACCTCCACATCGCCTCGAACACGCCCCTGCCCGCGCCTGCGGCGCTGATCGCGGAACAACCGCCGACCCCCTCCCAACTCGCCTTTGTCGAAGCCAGTCGCGAGTCGATCCGCGCCATTCTCAACGGTCGCGACCGGCGTTTCCTGGTCGTCTGCGGTCCCTGCTCGATCCATGATCCCGAGGCCGGTCTCGAGTACGCCGCCCGCTTGGCCGGCCTTGCCCGCGAACTCTCCGACCGCCTGCTCCTGGTCATGCGCGTCTACTTTGAGAAGCCGCGCACGACGGTTGGCTGGAAGGGCCTGATCATGGATCCGCATCTCGACGGCAGTTGCGACCTGCCCGCCGGCCTGCGCCTGGCGCGCCGCCTGCTCGGCGAAGTGCTTGACCTCGGCCTGCCCACCGCCACCGAGCTGCTCGACCCGATCACGCCGCAGTACATCGCCGACCTTGTCTGCTGGAGCGCCATCGGCGCGCGCACGACCGAGTCGCAGACTCACCGCCAGATGGCCTCGGGCCTGTCAATGCCGCTCGGCTTCAAGAACGGCACCTACGGCCACATCGCCCCCGCCCTCAACGCCATCAAGGCGGCCCTGCAGCCGCAGACCTTCCTCGGTGTCAGTGCCGATGGTGTCGCCTCGGCGGTGCGCACCCGCGGCAATCCCGACTGCCACCTCATCCTGCGCGGCGGCGAAGGCGGCCCCAACTACGGCGCCGACGATGTCGCCGAAACCCGCGCCGCGCTCGCCGAAGCCGGCCTGCCACCGGCGATTGTCATTGATGCCAGCCACGGCAACTGCGCCAAGGACCACCGCCGCATGCCGGCGGTCTTCCGCGAGATCGTCCGCCAGCGCGCCGCCGGCGAAACGGCGGTCGTCGGTGCCATGCTCGAAAGCAACCTCGTCGGCGGCAGCCAAAAATTCCCCGCACCGCTGGCCTCGTTGGTGCGCGGCCAGTCGATCACCGACGCCTGCATGGGTTGGGATGAGACCGAGAGCGCCCTGCGCGAGGCCTGGCAGGCCCTCGCTTGAGCCGCCCACCGGTTCCAAAATCCGCGCGATTTTCCCGTTGCACCGGACCGCCGGGAGCGGCTCGGTACGCCACCATGCAAACGCTCTCCGTCCTCATCGGCCTCGTCTGCGCCATCCTGCTCCTGCCCGGGCTGGTCCCGTTCTTCGGCTGGACGCTGTGGGCGACCCTGCTCGGCAGCATCGTCGGCATCATCTTCGGCGCCTTCCCCAAACGCAAGATCGGCCTGACCATCAACGTCGCCGTGGCCCTCGTCGCCGCGCTGCGCCTGTTCCTCGGCGGCGGCGTGTTCTGAAGCGCCTCAGTCGCGCTCGCAGCGGGCGCGGATGACCTCCAGGATGGAGCCTTGGATCTGGTGCATGACCCATTCGCTCCACCAGCCGGCGTAGCGATTGAAGACGGTCGACAGACGATGCGTGCTGGCGAGGTGCAGCAGGCAGGAGCCGTCCCCGCGGGCTTCGATCGTGTAGGTGCCATCGAGCACATCGTAAAAGCGTCCGCCGACGATGATGTGCTCGTCAAAGGCCGTGCGCGGAATGAAGGCCGGATCGGCACGGATGGTGAAGGCCAGCCGTTGCGGCGGCTGCCAGACCGTGACCTCCTCATAAAACGAGACGTTGCGCTCAAAAGTGGCCAGCCGGCGACCGCCGACGCCCTCACGATCGAGGGTCGCCGCCAGGGGGCGCGGAAAGCCGAGGCTGTAAATCCAGCGCCAGCGCAGTTCCTCCGGACGGATGGTGGGCACCTCGCGGATCTGCCGCCAAATCTCTTCCGCGGACGCGCGGATGGCGATGACATCGCCGATGACACGCTGTTCGTCCGGCTGTTGCCAGGCCTGTTCGAGCGGTGAAACCGCGTAAGGCAGCAGCAGCCAAGCCGCCATCTGCAGACGGCTGCGATCCCGTCGCCGCAGCAGCACGCCCATGAGCCAGCCGCCCAACAGGGCAAAGAGCATCACCACCGGGGCCGCCACCACCGCACAAAACAGGGCTTCCAGAGCCACCAGCACACTGCCGGCAAGCAGCACCAGCATCGTCAATGGCGGTGCCACCAGCGACCAGAACCGGCTGGGCCGGTCGAGCTTCCAGCCCAGGAAGCAGACCAGGGCACCGAGGCTGAACGGCATGCTGTACATGAAGGCCACCGAGACAATCTGCAGCCAGTCTTCCAGTGGTTGAAAGGCAAAGAGCAGGCGACAAACGAGGCCGTAAGCGGCCGCGCAGCCCAGAATGATGCAGGAGGCCCGCAAACGGGGTGACATGAGCGACCCTTGAGGTTCGGGCGTCTGCTGTCAACGCTCAAGCCGCCGTCAGCGCAGCGGCTTGACCCGTCCGAACGGCACGCTGACATGCGCACTGTCGGGGACGAGAAAGCGCCAGGGAAAGTCCGCCGCCTGGCGGATGCCAACCCGCACATCAGCGGCGACCTCCACCCGGTCGACCACGGCGCGCAGGCCGCAGCCGGCAGGGCGCCCCCGACCCGCCAGGGCGGTGCCGTGGTGCGTTCCGGCGATGCCGAGCGCCAGCGCGAGCTTGCCCGGTCCCGAACAGAGATCCTCCAGTCGGTCACGGCCGCGCCGCTCGCGCATGAGCCCGACCCCGCGCCGCGGCTCGAGCGCGCGCACCAAGATCAGGCCGTCGCGACCGCCGCCCTTCACCAACAGGTTGAACAGCCAGTACATGCCGTAGTTGAAATAGACGTAGGCAGCCCCCGGCGCCTGCCGCTGCATGAACTCGCGCGCACTCGGTCGCGAGGCCGTGTGGCAGGCCGAATCGCCCTCGGCGGCGTAGGCCTCGGTCTCGACGATGATGCCCGAACAGCCCTGCCAGACGAGTTCCGTTCCGACCAGGTCGCGCGCCACCGCCAGCACGTCGCGCTCAAAGAAATCGGTGCCGAGAAAAGCCATGCGCCCAGCATGACCACGTCCATGGCCGGCGCAAGCCGGAGAGTCCGGCCCTGAGGAACAGCTCCCACTCTCGCCAAGGCTCCTGAGCGCCCGACGCAGGGCTCCCTTTCAACCTCTCTCCTCCGTGAACTCCGTGTCCTCCGTGCGAGACCCCCTCCCCCTCACAGTCCCGTCGGGTGATCCACAAAGCCCCAAGGCAGGCCGAAGCGCTGCTCGAGGTCGGCGGCGAGGGCTTTCACGCCAAAGGTCTCGGTGGCGTAGTGACCTCCATACAAGACGTTGATGCCGAGTTCCTCGGCGAGGGTGTAGCTCCAGTGCGGCCCTTCGCCGGTGAGGAAGGTGTCGATGCCCGCGGCCGCCGCCGCCGCCACCTCGGAGCCGGAGCCGCCGGTGGAAAGGCCGATGCGCCGGCAGACCGCCGGACCGCCGGGACAGACATGGACGCGACCACCGCCGAGGGCGGTCGTGAAACGGGCGACCAGTTCCTCGCGCGCCAGTTCGGTCGTGCAGGTCAGGCCGACATCGAGTCCCTTGTAATTCAGGAAGCCGCCGTCGGGCACGAGGCCGAGTGCCGCGGCAAGCCGGGCGTTGTTGCCGTGCTCGGGATGGGCGTCGAGCGGCAGGTGGGCGCTGTAGATGGCCAGGCCGGCCTCGATGGCCAGCCGCATGCGTTCAAAGGCGGCGCCGGTCCAGGGCTGCAAGCCGCTCCAGAACAGGCCATGATGGACGATCAACAGATCGGCCTGCTGCTCGATGGCCTGGCGCACCACCGGCAGGGTGGCATCAACGGCGGCGGCGACCCGTGTCACCCGGCCGCTGCGGTTGGCGAGCTGCAGGCCGTTGACCGCATTGGCGTAGTCGGGCAGTTCGCGCAAGCGCAGGTGCGCATCAAGGTGGGCAACGAGATCGGCAAGCTCCATGGGGGGGAATCTCCGCGCAATCGCCGCCGCGGCAAGCGCGGGTGTCAGTGGCGCATCTCAGCGAAAATGAGGCGTCCCGCGGAGGTGGCGAGGCTGCCGGAGATGATGATGTCCACCGTTTGCCCGACAAAGGAGGCGGCCTGATTGACGACAATCATCGTGCCGTCGGCCAGATAGCCGACTGCCTGATGCTTTTCCTTGCCCGGCTTGACCAAGGCGAGCTGCAGTTCATCGCCGGCCTGAAACTGCGGCTGCAGGGCCTGGCTGAGTTCGTGGAAACTGAGCACCGGGATGCCGCGCAGGCGCGCGACCTTGGCCAAGCCGGCGTCATTGGTGAGCAGTCGGGCGTTGAGTTCGCGGGCCAGGCCGACGAGTTCCGCATCGCCCGCCTCGTCGCGCGCGCTGGCGCCGGGCGGCGCCTCATGAATCGACAGTCGCTGGGCGCCGAGGCTGCGCAGCTTTTCCATGACCTCCAACCCGCGCCGCCCGCGCAGGGCCTGCGCCGGATCGGCGGACTCGGCCAGTCGGCGCAGCTCGTCGAGCACCGAACGCGGCACCACCATGGTGCCGCCGAGAAAACCGGTCTGCGCCACCTCGGCGACGCGGCCGTCGATCACCACATCAGCGGCCAGCAGCAGTGGCTCGCCCTCCGAACTGTCGCGCCGGAAGCGCACGTAGGGGATCAGGAAGGCGAACTGGTCGCGGTCGCTGCGCAGGGCGAAGGTGACGCCAAAGAAGGCGAGCGAGGCATAGACGAGGATCTCGACGACGTTCTGCACCGCCTCGCCGGCGGGCATCGACTGAAAATAGGCGAGCTGGAAGATGCCAATGCGGGTGATCAACCAGGCGCAGAACAGGCCGATGGCGAGACCGAAGGTCGCGTGTGAAAAATCGCGCAGGGTGAAGCGCGCGAACAGGATGTCGAGCAGCAGCAGCAGGCCCATCACCGCGGCGCCGGTGAGCGCCCCGGTCCAGGCGGGCAGCTGCAGGCCGACCGCAATCGTGAGGCCGGTGAAAACAAAGAGGGCAAAGAACAGGGCCCGGACCAGGCGGATGGACCACGCGGAATTCATGAAGCCTGATTGTAACCGGCCGCCCCCGCTCTGACGAGGGCAAAGCATGTCGAAGCGCGTTTTGTCGCGGCGGCCGACCGAGGACAGTCGACCGCAGCCCGGGTCAGGCCTTGTCCCGCAGCACCCAGGCGGAGACACAGCCCTCGTGGGCCTGCGCCGCGGTCGCCGCGAAATCGGCGAGGTAGCCGCGCCCGTGCACCGGCGTCGGCCACTCGACCTCGCGCGCGGCCAGGTCGGCCTGCAGCTCAATCGTACCCTCGAGCAAGTCGAAGCTGATCTCATCGCCGTCGCGCACCGCGGCGATCGGACCGCCACAGGCCGCCTCGGGCGAGCAATGCACACCGATGGCGCCGTGCGAGACGCCGGAGACGCGGGTGTCGGAGAGGAAGGCGACCTTGCCATCGAGCTCGGGCACGGCGAGCGCGGCGCTGGCGACCAGCACCTCGGGCATGCCGGCGGCGACCGGGCCGAGGCCGCGCAGGACCACAAAGTGACCGGGCCGGATCAGGCCGGCGGCGGCGGCATCGGAGATCGAGCGGGCGTCGCTGAAGCAGATGGCGCGACCCGTGAAGCGCGGGCTCTTCATGGACGAGACCTTGAAGACCATGCCGTGCGGCGCGACGTTGCCGAAGCAGACCTGCATGTCGGCGTAGTCCTTGAAGGGCTGGCCGAGTGGCGCGATCAGTTCCTGATTCGCGGGCACATCGGGCCGGCCGGCGATGTTTTCCTCCAGCGTCTGACCGGTGACCGTGAGGCAGGAGCCGTCGAGCAGTCCGGCCTTCCAGAAATGGCGCAGCATCATCGCCGTGCCACCGATGCGATGCAGGTCGGCCATGGTGCCCTTGCCGCGCGGCGCGAAGTTGCAGTACACCGGCGTCTTCCGGCAGATCGCCTGGACATCGCGCAGGGTGAAGTCGACCCCTGCCTCGCGGGCCAGGGCGAGCAGGTGCAGGACGCCATTGGTCGAGCCACCGGCGGCGGCCATGGCGACCATGGCATTGCTGAGGGCGGCCTTGGTGAGGATGTCGCGCGGGCGCAGGTTGAGTTCGAGCAGGCGGCGCAGGGCGGGGCCGGCGCGCAGGCAGTCCTCCTTTTTGGCGGCGTCCGCCGCCGGGATCGAGGAGGTGTCGGGCAGGCTCAGGCCCATGGCTTCGAGGGCGATGCCCCAGGTGTTGAAGGAGGCGGCGATGCCGCAGCCGCCGACACCCGGACAGGCGGCACGGATGACGGCCTCGGACTCCTCGTAGCTGATGACACCGGCATTGGCCTGGGCCTGGGCATCGTAGGAATCGAGAATGGTCACCGGCCGGCCGGCGTGACAGCCGGGCAGGATGCTGCCGCCGTTGACGATGAGTCCGGGGTAGTTCAAGCGCGCCAGGGCCATGGCGAAGGCCGGACCGTTCTTGTCGCAGTGATGCACGCCGATCATGCCGTCGTAACCGTGCGCGCTGCAGATCATCTCGGCGCCGTTGGCCATCAGGTTGCGCGACACCAGCGAGGCGCCGCCGCCCTCCTGGCCCTGGGTGATGTTGTCGCTCACCGGCGACACGCCGAACGGAAAGCCGGCCAGGCCGGCCTGGGCGCAGCCTTCGCGCAGGTGGCCGGCCAGTTCGTAGGCATGGCGGTTGCAGAGATTGCCGTCGAGCAATGGCGTGGCGATGCCGATCTGCGGCCGGTCGAAGTCCGCCTCCTGAAAGCCCAGGCCCCAGTAGAAGGATTTGACGCCGCGCTGCCAGCCGCGGGTGAGGGCGCGCGAGTTCCAATTGAGGGGCGGAGAGTCCATGGCAGCCAATACGGCGATCGATCGCCCGCTTGCAAACAAAAACCCCCGGCCGGGCGGACACGACCGGGGGCAATGTGGGAGTCAGGAGACTGCGGGACCGATTAGAAGCTCACACCGAGCTTCACGCCGCCGAAGATTTCGCTGTCCTGGGTGTTCAGCGTGTGACGGGCGTTGAGCGAGATGTTGTAAGCGATGTAGGGCGTCAGGGTGGCGCTCTTGGTCAGCTTGATCGGCGCCGAGAGGGTCGGCAGCACGTGGGTGAAGCCGCTCGGGGTCGAGGCCGGGTTGGCGCCGCTGGTGTAGTAGTCGATGCCATAGCCAACCTTGACGGCGGGCACCAGGCTCAGCCAGGGCGTGATTTCGATCGGCAGATCGGCACCCGCTTCGAAGTAGGAGCCGCCGATGCGGAAGTCGTAGAAGTAGCCGCCGGACAGGTTGATCGGACCCACCGAGGTGGCGACGGTCAGACCGAGTTCCTGGGCGCTGGTGACGTTGCCTTCGCCGGCGCCGTTGAGGACGCCGCCGTTGGTACCGGAGAAGCCATCGAAGAACTCGTAGTGGGTGAACACGAGGCCGTAGGTGGCGTAGCCGGCGTCATAGCTGAGGCTGGCGGCAAGGTCGAGCTCCGAGTAATCGAAGTCGCCCTGGCCGAAGGGCGGGCCGTTGTCGATCGTGGTTTCGACGGTGCTCAGGTAGAGGGCGCCGAAGCCAAGGGAAAGCTGTTCCGAAAGCGGGATGCTCAGGTTCAGGCTCGTCCAGGTGGCGTTGTCGGCGAACCACAGACCGCGGTAGTAGGTGCGGGTGTCGTAACCGACGGCGAGTTCGGCACCGAGGGTGTCGAAGAGGGCGCCGTCTTCCTCGGGCAGAGGAGCAACGGGAGCCTTGGCGCTCGGAGTGCCGGCGAGGGCGCTCAGGCTGGCGCAGGAGGCCAGGACGAGAGCCGACTTCGTGAGGACGGAGGTCATGCTTTTCAGTTTCATGGTGATGGTATTTGGTTTGTTGAGGGGGGTGGAGGCGGGTCCGGGAGACCATCCACCACGCCAAACCATGAAGCAGGTCGCGTGCCAACTTTCCCAGCCATCTCCCATCTCCCATCTCCCATCTCCCATCTCCCATCTCCCATCTCCCATCT
>CAZSBO010000136.1:2380-11488 GCA_964605265.1 uncultured Prosthecobacter sp. | reverse complement strand
GCTCATGAGTTCGCGCAGCCGCGCCAAGGCCGCCTCCTCATCGAGCGCTTCCGGCAGGTTCAGAGCCTCGCGCTGGCGGATCGCCTCGGGCACCACCCGGTCGATCAGGGCGTCGAGCGTGTCCAGACCCAGGCTCTGCAGCATGGCCGCCGTCTCTCCGGCGGTGGGTCCGAGGTGGCGGAAGGAGAACGGGGCGGACATGGAAAGCCGCCACTGGAGCTAGAAACCTGCCGGATGCCAAATCCGAATTTGGAAATCCATCAGCCCTGCACCTGCAGGCCTTGACCCGCGCGCGCCTTCAACTCCTCCATGGCCGCCAGGATGACAACGGGATCCATCTCGTGGACCTCCAACTTGCGCCCGATCTCAGGCACCAGGGTGACGGTCAGTTCGCCACCGAGATGCTCGCGAAATTCCTCCAACCCATCGAGGATGACCGGTCCGCCACGCAGGCCCTCGGCCAGCAGGCCGGGGTGGAAGGTCTGAAAGCCGAGGCTTTCCACCAGGCCCAGCACGCGCGCCGCGGTGGCGGCGTCGAGCAGGCCGGTCTTCACCGAGTAGACCAGATCGACCGCCATGCCGATGGCCACGGCCTCGCCATGGCTGACTTCAAAACGGGTGATCTGCTCGAGCTTGTGCGCCGCCCAGTGCCCGAAGTCGAGCGGTCGGGCGCTGCCCAGCTCAAACGGATCGCCACCGGTGGCGATGTGATCGACATGCAGCTCGGCGCTGCGCTGGACGACCCGCTCCAGCGCCGGCTGCTCGAGTCGGGCCAGGGCCGGCGCCAAGCGCTCGATCTCCTCGTAAAAGGCGCGGTCGCGGATCAGCGACACCTTGATCGCCTCGATCAAACCGTTGCGACGCTCGCGCGTCGGCAGCGATTCGAGGAAGGCAAAATCGTTCACCACCGCATAGGGCACGGCGAAGCTGCCGACCCAGTTCTTCTTGCCGAAGTAGTTGACGCCATTCTTGACGCCGACCCCGCCGTCGCCCTGGCTGAGCGTCGTGGTGGGCAGACGCACATGGCGGATGCCGCGGTGGGCGGTCGCCGCGGCAAAGCAGACGAGGTCGAGCACCGCGCCACCGCCGATGACAAAGACGTAGCTGTGGCGGTCGAGCCCGGCCTCATGGATCGCCTCCCAGCACTGCTCGACGCGGGTGAAGTCGTTTTTGCAGGACTCGCCACCCGGCAGCTCGATGACATCGCCCGCCAGGTCATAGACCTCGGCGTGGGCGCGGGCATGGGTGCGGATCGACTCGGTCAGGCCGGGGTTGGCGGCCAGCACCCGGTCATCGGCAAAGACCAGCACGCGCGGCGGTTTCTTGGGCGCGTCGAGCAGGAGCAGGTCGCGCAGGCACGGATTGGCGGCCGCGAAGACGGAGCGCGTGAACAGGATGCGATGGCTGTGCTCGAGCCGGATTTTCTTTTCCAACATGGACGGGGGGATTCTTTGCCCGCAAAGCCGGTCGCGTTCAAAGGAAAAGGTGAAACGGCCGCGGCGGCGAATTCTAACGAAGCTCAGGTCGCCGCGATCCAGCGCTGCCAGAGCCGCAGCAGTGGGGCGAGGGCGACAAAGCCGGCCGCCAGCGGCAGCGACACCTGGCCAACCGCCAGGGCATCGACCAGCGGGATGCCGGCCAGCAGCCAGCCAACCGCCCGGCCAATGGCCGGCCCGCCACGCCGGATCAGCCGCAGGCAACCTTCGGTCCAGACCAGGAACAGCAGCACCAACCCCACCATGGGCACGAGGCGCGCGGGCTCGCCCACCACGGCTGCCAGCGCCAGCAGCGCCGGTGCCAGCAGCAGCAGGCGCGCGAAGATGCGGGCCAGGGGACTGACTCCGCCCGGCGCGCTTTCGGCGCGGGCAACGAGGGTCAGACCCACAATGTAGGCCCCGAGAGCCAAGGCATGGCGCAGGACCGCCGCCTCGGCCGGATCGCCGTCGCCCGCCGCTGGATCGGCCAAGGCACTGGCCGCCATCAGCACCAGCAGGGTGCGACAAGCCCCCATGACCCAGACCGCACCACTCCAAGGCTTGTGGTAGAGATCGTAAAACAGGATGGCCACCACCAGCGCCGCCACCGTCCAGACATTGGCCCCGCCCCCCCAGGAAACCGCCACACGCAGGCCGGCCCAGAGCATCAACAAACCAACGATCCAGGCCACGTCGAAACGCACCCGCCCCGAGGGAATGGGTCGCTCCCGGCGGTGTTCGCGGTCGAACTTCACATCGGCCGCGTCATTGAGAATCATGCCACCCGTGTACAGCAAAGAACCCGCCAGCAGCAGCCAGCCGAGACGCGCATCCCAGCCGCCGCCCATGAGCAGCCAGCCGGCGGCGACATTGGTCCAGACGGTCGGCAGATTGGAGATGCGGGCAAGTTCAAGCCAGGCGCGAAGCATGCGGCACTGCTAGCCGGCCGGCGACCGTGAACAAGCCCGGCTTGCTCACAGCCGCTCGAACTTCAGCGGGTAGGTGTTGCCCGAGGCGAACTGGGCGACATAGAGGCTGCCCTCGGCATCGACGGCGAGGTCATGCGGATGCAGGAAGACCGGCGAGGTGTTGCGCATCGGTCGCAGCCGACCAGCGTCGTCGTACTCCGGCGCGCTGCCACCGAGGTTGGCGACCACGCGCAGCTCGTCGTTCAGCACCGACACGAAGCCGCGCGACTGGCGATCGGCCGGCCAGTTGTCGGCGAGGTGGGCAACAAAGAAATGCCCGGCCTGCCGGCGGATCTGGCGCGGGTTGCCGCCCGGCAGATCGATCCGGCCCAGATGCCGTCCTTCAAGATCCAGACGCAGCAGGTGCTGCTGGTCGCTCATGGCGATGAGCAGCTCGGATCGTTCCGGATCGCGCAGGTCGGCCATGCCGCCATGCGGCCCCCAGTGGACAATGCCGCCCTCGGCACCGCCGAAGAGCTTCACCAGACGCCCCGCCGCGTCGTGGTGGGCGATGTAATCGCGACCATAGCCATCGAGCACGAAAAAGCTGCCATCGGCCAGGTGCAGGGTCCACGAGGGTTTGTACTGCGCCTCACTCTCATATTTGCCACTCGACTCCGGCCAGCGCCACTCCTGCAGGATCTCGCCGGACAGGGTCGCCTTGACGACGCGATGGGTCTGCAGGCAGGTGAGAAACAGCAGCTCGCGCCCGCCCTCCTGCACCAGCGACAGACCGTGCGCGCCCGGAAACTGCGTGCCCCACTTGTGGACGAGTCGGCCGGCGCGATCATAGACGATGACCTGCTGGGCCGGATGATCGGTGAACAGGATGACGTGCCCCTCGCGGTCGATGACCAGGCCATGGCCGTTCTTCACCGGGGTCTTGGCATCGAGCACGCCCCAGCCGGGCACCTGCCGGTAGCGGAACTCGCCCTGACCGAGGATTTCCGGACTCTGGGCGCGCAGGAACGGAACGGCCAGGCTTGCGCCGGCGGCGGCCTGCAGCCAGTGGCGACGGGTGACGGTGTGCATGGGCAGGACTCTGCCGCGGAAGTCTTTCCTCGCAACGCCAAGCACTTCCCTGATAAGCTGACGGCTGCACCATCGTTCCCGCGCCATCATGCACCGCCTGCTCCCTGCCCTGCTCCTCGGTCTCTCCGTCCTGCCCGGCCGCGCCGACACCGCCGCCGACCTGCTCGCCCAGTCGGGGATCAAAGGCGGCCTGGTCGTCCACCTCGGCTCCACCGATCCCGCCCTGACCACCGGCCTGCGTGCCAACGAATCCTACCAGGTCCAGGCCCTGACCCGCGATCCCGCCACGCTGACCGCGCTGCGCCAGGGCATCGGCGCGGCCTACGGCCCGGTCGCCGCCGACCTGCTCAGCACCGATCACCTGCCCTACATCGAGAACCTGGTGAACCTGCTCATCGTCGAGGACGCGAAAGTGCCGCGCGCCGAGATCGAGCGCGTGCTGGTGCCCCACGGCGTGGCGCTGGTGCGCAAGGACGGCGGCTGGGAGAAGATCGTCAAACCGCGCCCGCCCGAGATGGACGACTGGACCCACTACGCCTACGACAGCAAGGGCAACCTCACCTCCAAGGACATGCTCGTCGGTCCGCCCAAGCGCATGCAGTGGGTCGGCAACCCGCGCTGGTCGCGTCACCACGACCGCATGTCGTCGGTCTCGGCCAAGGTCTCCGAGGGCGGTCGCATCTTCTACATCATGGACGAGGGCAGCCGCATCTCCATCCTCATGCCGGCACAGTTCAAGCTCATCGCCCGCGACGCCTTCAACGGCACGGTCCTGTGGAAGAAGGACATCCCCGTCTGGAGCACCCACCTCTGGCCTCTGAAGTCCGGCCCCACCCAGCTCACCCGCCGCCTGGTCGCCATGGACGGCAAGGTCTATGTCACCCTCGGCATCACTTCCCCGGTCGTCTGCCTCGACGGCGCCACGGGCGAACTCATCCGGGAATACCCGCAGACCGCCGGCACCGAGGAAATCCTGGTCCGCAACGGCGTGCTCTACGCCCTCGTCAATCCCGAGGCCGACCGCCTCAACCAGGAGTTCGCCGTCAAGGCGCAGAGCGACCAGAAGCGCGTGGAAACCGAGTTCAACTGGGACGGCAAGCCGCGCATCCTGCGCGCGCTCGACGCCGCCAGCGGCCGCGAATTGTGGAGCAAGGAGGACCGCATCGCGCCACTGACCCTCTGCCTCGACGACCAGCGCGCGGTCTATTACAACGGCGACGGCCTCGCCTGCCTCGACGTCAAGACCGGCAAGGTGCGCTTTGCCGATGCACCCACCCAGCGCCGCACGCTGTACGAATTCAACTTCGCCCCGCGCGTGCTGCTGCACGGAGATGTCATCCTCTATGCCGGCGGCGACGGCAGCCAGAAGGCGGTGAACGCCGACAGCGGCAAGGAATTGTGGGTCTCCCCGCATGAAAAGAGCGGTTACCGCAGCCCCGAGGACCTGATTGTCGCCCAGGGCCTGGTCTGGAACGCCGGCACCCTCAGCGGCAATCAGACCGGCGAGTACACCGGCCGCGACATCCTCACCGGCGAGGTGAAAAAACAGTTTTACCCGGACGTGCCCGAGGGCACCTACTGGTTCCACCACCGCTGCTACCAGGCCAAGGCGACCGAGAAGTACATCATGCCCTCGCGCACCGGCATTGAGTACGTCGACATGGACAAGGAGCACTGGGACCTGCACCACTGGGTGCGCGGCGCCTGCCTCTACGGCGTCATGCCCGCCAACGGCCTGACCTACGCCGGCCCGCACAACTGCGCCTGCTACCCCGAGGCCAAGCTCGACGGCATGGCCGTGCTCGCCCCCGCTTCGACCCTGCCACTGCCGGCGAACACCCCCGATGCCCAGCGCCTGACCCGCGGCCCGGCCTTTGACCAGCCGATTGAGGAGAAACCCGCCGGGCCTGGCGACTGGCCGACCTACCGCGCCGACAACGCCCGCAGCGGCCACGCGAAGACCGATTTGAAGAAAGACCTCTCGCTCGCCTGGGAGGTGAAGCTGACGCCGCCGCTCAGCACCAGTACCGTCGCCGCCGGCCTGACCTTCGTGGCCGAGGTCGACAAGCACACCCTGCACGCCATCACCACTGCCACCGGCAAGACCGCCTGGACCTTCATCGCCGGCAGCCGCATCGACTCGCCGCCGACCTACTGGCAGGGCCGGGTTTTCTTCGGCGGCAAGGACGGTTTTGTGTACTGCCTGCGCGCGATCGACGGCGCCCTGATCTGGAAGTTCCAGGCCGCGCCGACGCTGCTCAGCCACGGCGCCTGGGAGATGTTTGAATCGGTCTGGCCGGTGCACGGCTCGGTGCTCGTGGAAAACGGCCTAGTCAGCTTCGTCGCCGGTCGCTCCTGCTTCCTCGACAACGGCCTCTGGTTCTACCGCCTCGACGCCGTCACCGGCGCGATAAAGGTGAAGGAGCACTACGACGACCGCGACCCTGAGTCGGGCGGCCCGCTCAACGATCGCCACAAGACCCTGCAGATGCCGGTCGCCTCCAACGACATCCTCAGCAGCGACGGCAAGTGGACCTTCCTGCGCACCCAGAAGATCGGTGCCGACGGCAAGCGCGTCGAGATCGGCCCGGTGTCGGGCGACTTCGCCAAGCAGGGCGGCGCCCACAAGGGCGAGGGCCAGCATCTGTTCGCGCCCATGGGTTTCCTCGATGACTCGAACTTCCACCGCTCCTACTGGGTCTACGGCAAGAGCTTCGCCGGCGGCCACGGCGGCTACTTCCAGGCCGGCAAATACGCGCCGGCCGGCCGGGTGCTCGTGCACGACGACCAGAACGTCTACTCTTACGGCCGCGAGGCGCAGTACTACAAGTGGACGACGACGATGGAATACACCCTGTTCTCGACGCCCAAGGACGCCGCTGAACAAGCCTACACCGAGGAGGACGCGCTGACGCCGCGCACCGGCAACAGCGTCGTGCTCGGTCCCGACAAGAAACCGCTCGCTGTGCAACCGCCCAAGCTGCCGCCGCAAGGCAAGGCCGCCAAGGGCAAGGGCGTCGCCAAGGGCAAAGCCAAGGCCGCCGCGCCCGCCAACGCGCCCCTGCCCGGCTCGGTGCGCTTCCCGTCGAACCCCGCCCTGGATCCGGCCGAGAAGGGGCTGACCGTCGACCTCTGGGTGCTGCCCGATCAACCCAACGGCACGCTCGTCCACTTCGGCGGTCCGCTGGTGGGTTTCGCGCTCGACCTGCGCGACAAGAAACCGCGCTTCCACATCCGCTCGCGCGCGGAGGCCAGCAGCATCGTCGGCAAGGACGCCCTCGGCGACGGCTGGAGCCACCTCGCCGCGACGCTCAGCGAGGACAAGACCATGCGCCTCTACGTGAACGGCCTGCAGGTCGCCGAGGGCAAGGCCACCGGCCTGCTCGACAAAATGCCGGCGCGACCGTTTTACCTGGGCAATGGCGACGGCGTCACTCAGGACGTCGCAGGCGGCTACAGCGGCCTGCTCGACCAGTTCAGCTTCAGCACCCGCGCCTTCAGCGCCGCCGAAATCGAGTCGCGCTTCAACGGCCCCGAACTCGCCCCGGACAAGGCCGTGCTGTTCTGCAACTTCGACAACGGCGACTCGCGCGACGGCTCCGGCAACGGCCTGCACGGCATCGGCGCCGGTGTCGAAACCGGCAAGGGCAAGGTCGGCGGCGCGCTCTGGTTCAAGAACACCCCTGTCGCCGGCAAGGGCGGCGGCCAGCAGCCGGGCAGCTTCGTCAAGCACACCTGGGACCGCTTCGTGCCCATCGTCGCCCGCAGCATGGCCCTCGCCGGCAAAACCATTCTCGTCGGCGGCCCGCCGGACACGATCGACGAGGAGTACGCCTTCGAACGCCTCGCCGCCAAGGACCCCGCCATCCTCAAGGAACTCGAGGAACAGAACGAGGCCCTCGAAGGCCGTCGCGGTGCCAAGATGTGGGCCGTCAATGTCGAGACCGGCGAACAGTCGGCCGGCCTCGAACTGACCGCCCCTCCCGTCTGGGACGGCATCACCAGCGCCAACGGCCAGGTCTTCGTCAGCACCGTCGACGGCCGCCTGCAGTGCTTCGGCAAATGAACGCTGCACTGCAGGGGAGTTCTCGGTTCTCGGTTCTCGGTTCTCGGTTCGAGGTCCCCGAACTTGAAACCTTAAACTTAAAACCTGCAACTTCCCCTTCTCACTCTTGCTTCGCTCTGCCCTCGGCCTTGCTAGGCACCCCGGCTTCGAGCAGACCGATCACCGCCCAAGCTGTGCCCCAGTAGGTCGCCGTTGCGTTGATTTTGTTCTTGTCGCGCGCCCGCGTGCTCGGCACCGGCCAGGAGCCGTCGGCCGCCTGAGTTGCCTGCAGCCAGGCCAGCGCGCGCTGCAAGGCCGGATCGGCAAGCGATAGGCCGGACCGCACCAGCGCATAGAGCGCCAGGCCGGTGCCAAAGGCATCGCCCGGCTCATCGACCCGCCACCCCCAACCGCCCTCCGGTTTTTGCCACTTCAGCAGGGCCTCACGCAAGGCAGGATCCTCGGCTTGGCGCAGCAGTCGCAAAGCATGCCATTCGGTGCTGACCCCGGGTGCGGCCGCCGCCAAGTAAGCCTCCGCCTTCTGCGTCACCTCATCCGGCACGGGCTCCTCACAAGAAGCCAGCGCCAGCAAGGTCCACTGCGTGGTCACCTCCGCCGTCTCCCGCGCCGACCGCTTGCCGAGCGGCAACTGCCCGCCCGGTTTCCAGGACCCGTCGGCCTGCTGGTTCTTCAACAATCGCCCGCGAAACTCCGCCACCCATGAGCTCGCTTCGTTCGCCGCGCGACCGAGCAGCAGGAAATTCATCGTGTCGACGTTGCCCGTCGACACCTTGTCCACCCCCTCCTTGTCACCCGTCTTGTTCCAATGTCGCCAATCCGCGGCCCAAGGAGTCCACTCGCGCACCAGCTTTTCGCCCCCGGCCAGGCCCGCTGCCGTGGCGAGATTCCAGCTCCACAACATCGCCGGCACCTGATGGCAGCTCGCGCAGTCACGCTTGTCGATCCAAGCCAAACCTTCCTGCCGCAAGAATGGCAGGCTGCGTTCCACCAAAACGCGCGGATCGTCCACAGCCAAGGCCGGTACGGCGAACCAGAGGCAGACCTGAAGAAGTCGTTTCATGGTGGCAACGGGAGGGAAACGCCCCAGACCCAGCCACCTTTCCGAATGCACTCGGCGAAGGCCTCTGCACGGACCGGCTCTCGGCTCTCGGCTCAAAACACTAAACACCAAACACTACTCACTCACCACGCCCACCACCGGCACCCACTGCACGGCATCCGCAATGACCACCTTGTCCGCTTCCGTGCCCTCATTGCCAACCCGCACCCAGCTTTGCCGACCGGCGACAAAATAAAACACGCCGAGGGGTCGCCAGAGGCGGTCGATCGGCGCCTCCTGCTGCTGGTTGACGATCAGGGTCGTGGCACCGCCGGCATGGCGCACGGTCACCGGCGTGCGCGTGCTGCGCCGGACGTTGTGGCAGTGCGCCAGCCGCACCTCGTACCAACCGGCGCGCGGCAGCTCGGGGGTGAAGACCACGGCCTTGGCTCCCTTGCCGGCCTTGCGGTCATGCAGGTAACCGAGACCGACATACGGCGGCGTGTGGGTCGAATACTGCCATTCGCC
>CAZSBO010000136.1:0-2280 GCA_964605265.1 uncultured Prosthecobacter sp. | reverse complement strand
CGCAAGCGAAACCGGTCGGATTCCCCCCCTTGCCCTCGCCCCCGCCCTGCATTAGCCTGCGCGCCCTTTTCTGATCCCATGAGCGCCGAGCCCGCCCCGAAACGCAGTTACAAAGACACCGTTCTCCTGCCGAAGACCGACTTCCCGATGAAGGCGGACCTCGTCACGCGCGAGCCCAAGCGCCTGGAAAAGTGGACGGCGGAAAACCTCTACCGACAGATCCAGGAGCGCTCGGCCGGGCGACCCAAGTTCATCCTGCACGATGGCCCGCCCTTCGCCAATGGCGACGTCCACATGGGCACCGCCCTCAACAAGGTGCTCAAGGACCTCATCGTAAAGTCGAAGACCATGGCCGGTCATCACGCGCCCTTCATCCCCGGCTGGGACTGCCACGGCCTGCCCATCGAGTTCAAGGTGGTCAAGGAAGCCAAGGACCTCGCCCCCGCCGAGGTGCGCACGCGCTCGGAGGCCTACGCCCGCAAGTTCATCGACCTGCAGCGCCAGAGCTTCAAGCGCCTCGGCGTCTTTGGCGACTGGGACAATCCCTACCTGACCCTGGCGCCCGGCTACGAGGCCGACATCATGCGCACCTTCGCCAAGTTCGTCGAACAGGGCCTGGTGTACCGCAGCAAGAAGCCGGTGCTGTGGAGCTACGGCGCCGGCACCGCGCTCGCCGAGGCCGAGGTCGAGTACAAGGAAAAAACCTCGCCAGCCATCCATGTCGCCTTCGCCCTGAAGTCACCGCCACCCGGCCTGGAGGACGCCTCGCTGGTGATCTGGACCACCACGCCCTGGACCCTGCCCGCCAACCTCGGCATCGCCCTGCACCCGGACTTCGATTACGTCGGCGGTTCCTTCAACCACGCCGACGGCCGTCGTCTCAAGCTGGTGATCGCCACCTCGCGCCTGCAGGCCTTTCAAGCCGCCACGGGATTCGCGCTCGACACCGAGCACGCCGCGGAAAAATTCAAGGGCAGCCTGCTCAATGGTGCCGAGGCCCAGCATCCCTTCCTGCCGCGCAGCTCGAAGGTCATCAACGCTCTCTTTGTCACCGATGACACCGGCACCGGTGCCGTGCACATGGCCCCCGGCCACGGCCAGGACGACTACATCGCCGGCCGCGAGCACGGCCTCGACATCCTGTCGCCGGTCGATGACGCCGGCCGCTTCACCGCCGAGTGCGGCCTGCCGGACTTCGTCGGCTGCCACGTCTTCCAGTCGAACGACGGCATCATCGAGCTGCTCGCGCAAAAGGGCGCCCTGCTCGGCCAGGAGAAGTACGTCCACCAGTACCCGCATTGCTGGCGCTCGAAGACCCCGATCCTGTTCCGCGCCGTCGAGCAGTTCTTCATCCGCATCGACGCCATCCGCGGCCGCGCGCTCGAGGAGATCGACCAGGTCAACTGGCTACCCGCCTGGGGTCGCAACCGCATTCACGGCACGGTGGAAAGCCGCCCCGACTGGTGCATCTCGCGCCAGCGCACCTGGGGTGTGCCGCTGCCGGTCTTCTACGCCGCCGATGGCAGCGTCCTCATGGACCCGGCCCTGATCGCCAAAATCGCCGACGCCGTTGAAACCCACGGCACCAACCTGTGGTTTGAAAAGGACGACGCCTTCTGGTGCGACCTGCTCGGCCTGCCCGAGGGTTCGACCCGCTGCAAGGACACCCTCGACGTCTGGATCGACTCCGGCTGCTCGAGCGTCGCCGTGCTCGACCGCCATCCCGAGCTGCACTGCCCGGCCGATGTCTACATCGAGGCCACCGACCAGCACCGCGGCTGGTTCCAGAGCAGCCTCATGGTCAGCGTCGCCGTGCGCGACAAGGCGCCCTACAAGACCGTCATCACCCACGGCTTCGTCGTCGACACCAGTGGCAACAAGATCAGCAAGTCGGCCCAGGGCAGCGACAAAAACGCCAAGCCGATGACGGCCGACCACTACTACAACAAGTACGGCGGCGACATGGTCCGCCTCTGGGTCAGCAGCGTCGATTACCAGAACGAGGTGCCCTTCAGCGAGGAACTCTTCCAGCAGACCGGCGAATCCTACCGCCGCATCCGCAACACCTTCCGCGTCCTGCTCGGCAACCTGCATGACGAGCCTGAATCGGCGAAATCTGCGGCCCCCTCAAAATCTTCTGAATCTGCGAAATCTGCGGACCGTTCAGTTTCTGCCAAAGCTTCACTTCCCCTGATCGACCGCTGGATCCTCGAGCGCCTGCACCAAGTCACCCGCGAGTGTGTCGATGCCTACGCCGCCTACGACTTCCGCAAGGTCTTC
>CAZSBO010000135.1:10469-11726 GCA_964605265.1 uncultured Prosthecobacter sp. | reverse complement strand
GTTGGACAACACCGCCTCGGCCGCATTCCGGTGGAAATGAAGTCATTCTGTCCGCCACCAACAAGAGATGCTTCAGCATGTCTGGCATCAAGACAGGCTTATCTCAACACCCAGTTGAGTCACCCGCGGAGAACTGCGCGATACTCTTTACAGCATCTCTCGAAAATCAATCTGGTGTCCCCGGCAGGAATCGAACCTGCATTTAAGGTTTAGGAAACCCTCGTTCTATCCATTGAACTACGGGGACGGCTGATAATGAACGTTTTACGTTCTCCAAACTCGGTTTTAAGGCCTGCGAAAGAATAAGCGTAAGAACACGTCCATCCGAATCCATCATGGTCCACCTCGGTCCGGTTGTCCACTCAAAGGGCGTGCCCGGGCGGGCGGCCGCTCAGGCCGGGGGGGGTGAGCCACCAGCAGTAGCTGCCGCTGGGGACGGGCAGGACGTCGGGGCCGCCGCGCAAGAGCATTTCGCCGTGCTCGAGGCTGCCGCCGCGGGCGCCGAAGGCCTGCAGCAGCAGGTGGTGCAGGGCGATCGGGGTCAGCTCGGGAGTGTGGCAGGAGAGCAGGACGCCGAGCGGCTGGTCGGACAGCAGGCGGCCGAGCAGGTCGAGCAGGGGCGGCAGATCGTTCTCGATCTTGAAGACCTCGCCCTTGGCGCCGCGGCCGTAGCTGGGCGGGTCGAGGATGATCAGGTCGTAGCGGCGCTCGCGGCGCAGTTCGCGCTCAAGGAACTTGGTGACGTCGTCGACGATCCAGCGGATCGGCCGATCCTCCAGGCCGTTGAGGGCGGCGTTCTGGCGAGCCCAGTCGACCATGCCCTTGGAGGCGTCGACATGGCAGACTTCCGCTCCGCCGCGGGCGGCGGCCAGGGTGCTGCCCCCGGAGTAGGCGAAGAGGTTGAGCGCGCGCGCCGGCCGGCCCTGGGCCTTGGCGTAGGTGGCGCCGAGCTCGCGCAGGCGCTTCCAGGTCTCGCGCTGCTCGGGGAAGATGCCGAGGTGGCCGAAGTCGGTGCTGCTGAGGCGGAAACGACTGCCATCGACGTCGATCTCCCAGGTGGCGGGCAGGCGCTCGCGGCCGCGCCACTGGTTGCCGCCGTCGCGGAAGAAGGCGGCAGTGGCGCGCTGCCAGTCGCCCTGCGGCCGGCGCGGCTGCCAGACGGCCTGGGCGCAGGGCCGCGACAGCACGACGGAACCAAACCGTTCCAGCTTCTGGAAGCCGCCGCTGTCGAGGAGTTCGTAGCCGTCTTGCATGGGG
>CAZSBO010000135.1:853-10369 GCA_964605265.1 uncultured Prosthecobacter sp. | reverse complement strand
CCGACGGCGGCGCGGACGCGGTTGAGGGTCTGGCGGGCGAGGGCGCGGGCTTTTTCGGCGCCCTCGGCGAGCACGCGGTTGACGTAGTCGGGGTCGGCGACGATTTCGGCGCGGCGTTCGCGGAAGGGGGCGAAGTGGGCGAGCATGGCCTCGAGCAGGCGCTTTTTGAAGTCGCCGTAGCCGATGCCGCCGCGCAGGTGGTCGTCGACCATGGTCTGGTAGTCGGAGGGCGAGGCAACGAGCTTGTAGAGGGCGAGCACACTGTTGTTTTCGATCGGCTTGGGGTCCTCCAGCGGGGTGGAGTCCATGACGATGCGCATGATCTTCTTCTTGAGCGCGCCGGGCTCCTCAAAGAGCTGGATGGTGTTGTCGTAGCTCTTGCTCATCTTGCGGCCGTCGAGGCCGGGCACGACGGCGGTCTCCTCGCGAATGCGCGGTTCGGGCACCTTGAGCAGGCCCTCGCCAAAGGCCAGGTTCATCTTGACGGCGATGTCGCGGGTGACCTCGACGTGCTGCTTCTGGTCCTTGCCAACGGGCACGACGTCGCTGTCGTAGATGAGGATGTCGGCGGCCATGAGGACCGGGTAGGCGAAGAGGCCGTGCGAGGGGCTGATGCCATTGGCGATCTTGTCCTTGTAGCTGTGGCAGCGCTCGAGCAGGCCCATGGGGGTGACGGTGCTGAGGATCCAGGCCAGCTCGGTGTGCTCGGGCACGTCGCTCTGGCGGAACAGCACGCACTTGGCCGGATCCAACCCGCAGGCGAGGAAGTCGATGGCGAGGTCGCGCACGTGCGAGCGCAGCAGCTTGCCGTCCTGGATACTGGTGAGCGAGTGGTAATCGGCGATGAAGTAGAAGGCCTCGCCCTCGTGCTGGAGCTTCAAGGCGGCCTCCATCATGCCAAAGTAGTTGCCGATGTGGAGTCGCCCGCTGGGTTGAAGGCCGGAAAGGATGCGCATGGTATGAAGGGTAAACCATGCCCGGCCCGGCCCCCGATTCAAGGCCGGAGCGCAGCCGTTTCGGCATCTTGACGGATGGCCCGGGCCGGTTAGGCTGGGGCTTCCATGCTCGAGAACTACCTTCCCGTCCTTCTGCAGATCCTGATCGCCGCCGGTTTCGCCGGGGGCACCCTGGTGGCGTCCGCGCTGGCGGGCAAGGCGGCCAAGCGCAACACCATGAAGGACAGCGCCTACGAGTGCGGCATGCTGCCGCTGGGCGAGGCCCAGCCGCGCTTCAGCGTGAAGTTTTACATCGTTGCCATGCTCTTCGTGCTGTTCGACATTGAGGTGGTGTTCCTCTACCCGGGCGCGGTGATCTTCCGCGACCAGATCGCGGCCTACGGGGTCGGCATCGCCTGGGCGGCGCTCGGCTTCATCAGCATCCTCGGCGTCGCCTTCCTGTACGCCTGGCGCAAGGGCGCGCTCGACTGGAAGCATTGAGCGGGCGCTCTGGACAGACTTTCCCACCGACCCAGCGGCCGAACGGACAATCCGGCCGTTTTAGCCGCCAAAGTGCGCAAGAAACGCCATGCTCGAGTTCAGAACCCAATTCCAAACATCTCCAGGATTGGTGCTCATGAAGTGAGCAGTCTCCATTGAAGGCCGTCTTTTTCGAAGTTCTGGAAATCGCGGTCAAGCGTGACGAACTCTGCCTCGTGGAGGATCGCAAAGGCGGCCAGGTAGGCGTCCATCCAGACCTTGGGTGATGCTGAGGTGAGCCCGGCCAACTCGAGCCAGCGGGATTCGATGCCGGAAGGTTCCTCAAGGATGCTCACGACGGACAACCTGGATAGGGTTTGGATCAGTTTCGCCGCATCTTGATGGGTGAATCCCTCGGCACCGTAGGCATGGAGAATGACCGGAGTCGTCGCGAGGCGCAGAAAGCTCTGCTGGGTGGCCCGGCAGAAACAGGCGGGATTTTCGACTCTTGCCTCTGCGAAGAGTTCCTTCGCCAAAGCATGATGAGGATGGGCGGAGAAGGTGAGCGCCAACCAGACGTTGGAGTCAAAGAGCATGGCCGAGACGTTGGAGGTCGTCCTGAGCGAGGCTTGCCTGTTCAAGCACAAGCAGCTCGCCGGCAGTCATCCGCTTGGCCGGAGCGTTCGCTTTGCAACGGACCACCGGCAGCCCGCTGGCCTGGATCTCGATCTTCGGCTTTGCAGGCCGGGACTTTGCAGCTGTTTCCGGTGCGGCGAGGCCGCGTTTCAGCAGATCGGCCGCCACCTCCTTGAGTTTCCGACCCTCATGCACGGCCCGGAGCTTCAGATCCCGAACCAGATCGGGAGGAAGATCGAAGGTCGTTTTCATGGAGGAAGTTTGCTGGTTTGCTGGCTTCTCATCAAGCATGGAGTGCGAGGTCGGTTCGGGGCTCCGAGTCGAAGGATCGACGATCCCTCACTTATCTTCATGGATTAGTTCGGTCCAGTGTTCCTCCGCCACCCGTGGCAGCCCCATCTTCTTGCCCTTGGGAACCCGCCACTGGCTGGCGGGCTGGCGTCCCGCAGGTCGTGTCCGGATCAGCTGTTCCAAGCCCATTCGAACGACCTGCGAGAAACTCATCTCACTTTCCTGGGCCAGCCTTTTCGCTTCCTTGAAAAGGTGATCCGGAATCTGGATCTGCCTTTGAACCATGGTGGCAATCTCCCACTTGGCAGGGTGGTGTCAATGCAGGGCCTGATGGCCCCCAAAGAGGGCTCGCGGAGTGTTCCCAAGGGCCACGGCGAAGGCCCTCTGTGCCTTGGCTGCTCCGTGCCCTCCGCGTCCTCCGTGCGAAACCGGGTTCAAGGTTGCCGATAGCTCCCCGCGCTGGACGAATGGCTCAGAGACTTTGCCCCCCAGGTCCCCAGTGAAGGCAACAGGGAAACCCTGCCGAGATCCTTGTGCTCTTTTGCGGCCAAGCCCGAACGAAGAACGGGCCCGCCCTGGCAGAGCGAGCCCGTGGCTGAGGATCTCTGGAAGCCGGCCTCAGAGGGCAGCGATGCGGCGGCAGACTTCCTCGACGTTGGCGCGGCTGTTGAAGGCGCTGATGCGGAAGTAGCCTTCGCCGGCGCTGCCGAAACCACTGCCGGGGGTGATGACGACATTGGCTTCGTTCAGCATCTTGTCGAACATCTGCCAACTGGTCAGGCCGGCGGGGCAGCCGACCCAGACGTAGGGGGCGTTGACGCCGCCGTAGACGGTCAGGCCTGCCTTCTGGCAGGCCTCCACCAGCAGGGCGGCGTTACCCATGTAGTGCTCGATGAGTTCGGCGACCTGGGCCTTGCCCTCGGGGCTGTAAACGGCCTCGGCACCGCGCTGGACGATGTAGCTGACGCCGTTGAACTTGGTGCTGTGGCGACGGCTCCACAGCGGATGGATGGCCTGCTGGCTGCCGTCCTTCTTGCGGCCCATCAGGCCCTTGGGGATGACGACGACGGCGCAACGCACGCCGGTGAAGCCGCCGTTCTTGGAGAAGCTGCGGAACTCGATGGCGCAGTCGCGCGCGCCCTCGATTTCGAAGATCGAGCGCGGCACGTCAGGGTCGCGGATGAAGGCCTCGTAGGCGGCGTCGTAGAGCAGGATCGTGCCGTTGGCGCGGGCGTAGGCGACCCAGGCCTCGAGCTGGGCGCGGGTGGCGGTGGCGCCGGTCGGGTTGTTCGGGTAGCAGAGGTAGGCGAGATCGACCGGCTCATCAGGGATGGCCGGGACGAAGCCGTTTTCCGGGGTGCACTACAGGTAGTGCAGGCCGGCGTAGGCGCCGTTTTCATCGGCCTCGCCGGTGTTGCCGGCCATGACGTTGGTGTCGACATAGACCGGGTAGACCGGGTCGGTGATGGCGATCTTGTTGCCGGCGCCGAAGATGTCGAGGATGTTGCCGGTGTCGCACTTGCTGCCGTCGGAGATGAAGATCTCGTCGGCGTCGACCTGAATGCCGCGCGCCTGGTAGTCGTGCTGGGCGATGGCGTTGCGCAGGAAGTCGTAACCCTGCTCGGGGCCGTAACCGCGGAAGCTGGAGTGGTCGCCCATCTCATCGACGGCCTTGTGCATGGCCTCGCGCACGGCGGCGGGCAGGGCCTCGGTGACGTCGCCGATGCCGCAGCGGATCAGGCGCTTGGCGGCCTCCGGGTTGGCCTCGGTGAAGGCTTTGACGCGGCGGGCGATTTCCGGGAAGAGGTAGCCGGCTTTGAGCTTGTTGAAGTTTTCGTTGATGTAGGCCATGGCGGGAAAAGAGGTCCGGCAGTCTGGCGAGCCGGCGCCGGGATGCAAGGGGCGGGCGCCGGTTTGGCGGGGCCGCCGCCAAGACCGGGCGCGCTTTTTTCATGGACGCACCCGCGAAAGCCCGCGAGCCTTGGGACGTGACGACGCGTGTGTTCTGGCGACGGATGCTGCTGGCGGCGGCGGCCCTCGGGCTGCTCATGGCCTGGCGCTGGTGGGAGCAGTCGCGCCAGACCGGCTACGGTCCCGATTTTGCCAGTGGCAACGGCCGCATCGAGGCGACCGAGATCGACATCGCCACCCAGATCGCCGGGCGGGTGAGGGAAATCCTCGTCGAGGAGGGCGAATTCGTCGCTGCGGGCCAGGTGCTGGCGCGCATGCAGGTGGATGTGCTCGAGGCCCAGCGCCAGGAGGCGCGCGCGCAGTTGCGCCAGGCCGGCCATGCGGTGGCCACGGCGCGCGCCCAGGTGGCGGCGCGGCAGAGCGACCAAGTCGCCGCCGAGGCGGTCGTGGTGCAGCGTGAGAGCGAGCTGGAGGCGGCGGAAAAACGGGCGGTGCGCACACGCGCGCTGGTGGCGCAGCGGGCGGTGTCGACCCAGACCCTCGAGGATGACGAGGCGCGGGTGAAGAGTGCCGTCGCCGGCGTGGCGGCCGCCAAGGCCCAGGTGCAGGCGGCGAAGGCGGCCGTGCAGGCCGCGCAGGCGCAGGTGACCGGGGCGGAATCGCAGGGCGAGGCCGTGCAGGCGACCATTGCCCGCATCGAGGCCGACCTCGAGGACAGCGTGCTGAAGGCGCCGCGGGCCGGCCGCGTGCAGTACAAGATCGCCCAGCCGGGCGAGGTGCTCGGCGCCGGCGGCAAGGTGCTCAACCTGGTCGATCTGGGCGACGTCTACCTGACCTTTTTCCTGCCGGAAATTGCCGCCGGCCGGCTCGCCCTGGGCGCCGAGGCGCGGCTGGTGCTCGACGCCGCCCCGCAGTATGTCGTGCCGGCGCGCATCAGCTTTGTGGCGAGTGTCGCGCAGTTCACGCCGAAAACCGTCGAGACCCTGAGCGAGCGGCAGAAGCTGATGTTCCGGGTCAAGGCGCAGATCGACCGCGCGCTGCTGCAGAAGCACCTGCAGAAGGTGAAGACCGGCGTGCCGGGCGTGGCCTGGGTCAAGCTCGACGATGCCCTGCCCTGGCCCGAGGAACTGACCGTGAAACTGCCGGAATGAATGCACCCGTGGCGAGCCTGCGCGGCGTCCGCCTGCACCACGGCCGGACGCAGGCGCTCGACGGTATCGACCTCGACCTGCCGGCCGGCTCCCTGACCGGCCTGATCGGTCCGGACGGGGTCGGCAAATCCAGCCTGCTCGCGCTGCTGGCGGGCGCGCAGGCCGTGCAGGCAGGCCGCGTGCAGGTGCTCGGGGGCGACATGGCCGACGCCGGTCACCGGCGCGCGGTGTGCACGCGCATCGCCTTCATGCCGCAGGGCCTGGGACGGAATTTGTACGGCACGCTGTCGATCGAGGAGAACCTGCAGTTTTTCGGTCGCCTGTTCGGCCACGACCGCGCGGAGCGGCGGCGGCGCATCGACGAGCTCACCGAGCGCACCGGCCTGCGCGCCTTCCTCGACCGACCCGTGCAAAAGCTGTCGGGCGGCATGAAGCAGAAGCTCGGCATCTGCTGCGCGCTCATCCATGATCCCGACCTGCTGCTGCTCGACGAGCCGACCACCGGCGTCGATCCGCTGTCGCGCCGGCAGTTCTGGGAGCTGATCGACCGCATCCGCGCCGAGCGACCCGGCATGAGCGTCGTCGTGGCCACCGCCTACATGGGCGAGGCCGAGCGTTTTGACCGGCTGGTGGCGATGCATGCCGGGCGCGTGCTCGCCGAGGGCACGCCGGCGGAGCTGCGGGCGCGCACCGGCGCCGCGACCCTGGAGCAGGCCTTCATCGCTTTGCTGCCGGAAGCCAAGCGCAGCCAGCATCAGCCGGTGGCCCTGGCGCCACTGGCGGCCGGAGCGGAAGCGGAGGCGGCGATCGAGGCCGAGGACCTGAGCTGTCGGTTCGGCGACTTCACCGCGGTCGATCGCGTCAGCTTCCGCATCCGCCGCGGCGAGATCTTCGGCTTCCTCGGTTCCAACGGCTGTGGCAAAACCACGACGATGAAGATGCTCACCGGCCTGCTGCCGGCGACCAGCGGCCGGGCGCGGCTGTTCGGGCGCGAGCTCACCGCGGACGACCGCGAGGTGCGCCGGCGGGTCGGCTACATGTCGCAGTCGTTCTCGTTGTATGGCGAACTGAGCGTGCGCCAAAACCTGGAGCTGCACGCGCGGCTGTTCGAGGTGCCGGCGGCCGAACTGCCGGGGCGGGTGCACGAACTGGCGGAGCGTTTTGGCCTGACCGGGGTGATGAACGCCCAGCCCGAGTCCCTGCCGCTCGGCCTGCGCCAGCGGCTGTCGCTGGCGGTGGCGCTGATCCACCGGCCCGAACTGCTCATCCTCGATGAACCCACCTCGGGGGTCGACCCGATCGCCCGCGACCAGTTCTGGCAGCACCTGATCGATCTGGCGCGACGCGACGGCGTGACGATCTTCATTTCGACGCACTTCATGAACGAGGCGGAGCGCTGCGACCGGGTGTCGCTCATGCACGCGGGGCGCGTGCTGGTCAGCGGCGCACCGGCCGAGCTGGCGCGCGAGGGCGGGGCCGGTTCGCTGGAGGAAGCCTTCATTCGTCGGCTGGAAGCCGTGACGCCCGCGGCTGCGCCCACTGCGCCGGCGCAGGCAGGGACTGCCCCGACAACCGCGGCGCCGGGCGGCCGCTTCCGCGCGGGCCGGGCGCTCAGTTACAGCTGGCGCGAGGCGCTCGAGCTGCGCCGCGATCCGGGCCGGGCGGCGCTGGCCCTGCTCGGCACCGTCCTGCTCATGTTCATCATGGGCTACGGCATCAGCATGGATGTCGAGGACCTGCGCTTTGCCGTGCTCGATCAGGACGAAACGCAACTGAGCCGGAACTACGCGCTGAACCTGGCCGGCTCGCGCTACTTCATCGAGCGGCCGGCGCTGGTCGATGCCGACGACCTGGACCGGCGCTTGCGCACGGGCGAGCTGGCGCTGGCCCTGGAGATTCCGGCCGGTTTTGCGCGCGACCTGCAGCGCGGCGCGCCGGCGGAGATCGGCGCCTGGGTGGACGGCTCCATGCCGCAGCGCGCCGAGACCGTGCTCGGCTACGTGCGCGGCCTGCACCAGGCCTGGCTGGCGCAGATGGCGGCGCGGCGACCGGAGGCGGTCGGCCCCGGAGCGGCCAGCACGGTCGAGACACGCTTCCGCTACAATCCCGATGTGCGCAGCCTGCCGGCCATGGTGCCGGCGGTCATCCCCATGCTGCTGCTGATGATCCCCGCCATGCTCACCGCCCTGTCGGTGGTGCGCGAAAAGGAGCTCGGCTCCATCGTCAATTTCCATGTCACCCCGGTGACACGCGCCGAATTCCTGCTCGGCAAGCAACTGCCCTACGTCCTGCTCGGCCTGTTCAACTTCCTGCTCATGAGCCTGCTGGCGGTGACCGTGTTTGAAGTGCCGCTGAAGGGCGACTTTCTCGCGCTGGCCGTGGCGGCCGTGCTGTTCATCCTGTTTTCCACCGGTCTCGGCCTGCTCGCCTCCGCCTTCACCCGCAGCCAGATCGCCGCGCTCTTCATCACCCTGGTCGGCACCATGATCCCGACCGTGCAGTTCGCCGGCCTGCTCAATCCGGTGTCGTCGCTGGAGGGCGCCGGCGCGGTCATCGGCCAGATCTATCCGGCCACCCACATGCTCATCATCAGCCGCGGGGTCTTCAACAAGGCGCTCGGCTTCGCCGACCTGCAGGCCTCCTACCTGCCGCTCGTGCTGGCGGTGCCGGTCATCCTGCTGCTGGCGGCCGCCCGATTGAAAAAACAGGCTTCCTGAACCATGCGCCGCGTTGCCGTCATCTTCCGACTCGGGGTCAAGGAGCTGTGGAGCCTGGCCCGCGACCCGGTCATGCTCGCGCTGATCAGCTTCACCTTCACCGTCAGCATCTACGTCGCCGCAACAGCCATGCCCGAACCCCTGCACCACGCCGCGCTGGCCGTGGTCGACGAGGACCAGTCACAGCTCTCCGCGCGCCTGATCGACGCCTTCCAGCCGCCGCGCTTCCTGGTCACGTCCGGCCTGACCGCGGCGCAGGTCGATCCCGAACTCGACGCCGGCAACCAGACCTTTGTCATCGACATCCCGCCCAACTTCCAGCGCGACGTCCTGGCCGGCAAACAGCCGGCCATCCAGCTCAACGTCGATGCCACGCGCATGAGCCAGGCCTTCACCGGCAGCGGCTACATCCAGCAGATCCTGCACGAGGAGGTGTCGGCCTTCGTGCGCCGCCACCGCGGTGAGTCGGCCGAACCCGTCACGCTGGCCCTGCGCGCCCGCTTCAATCCCAACCTCACCGAGTCCTGGTTTGGCGCGCTCAACGAGCTGATCAACCTGATCACCATGCTGTCGATCATCCTCACCGGCGCCGCCCTGCTGCGCGAGCGCGAGCACGGCACGGTCGAGCACCTGCTGGTGATGCCGGTGACGCCGGGCGAGATCATGTTCGCCAAGGTCTGGTCGATGGCGCTCGTCGTCCTGGTGGCGTCCTTCATCTCGCTGCGTTTCGTCATCCAGGGCGCGCTTGGCGTGCCGGTGCAGGGTTCCGTGCCGTTGTTCTTCGCCGGCGCCGCCCTGCACCTGTTTGCCACCACCTCCATGGGCATCTTCCTGGCCACCCTGGCCCGCGGCATGCCGCAGTTTGGCATGCTGCTGGTGCTGGTGCTGATCCCGCTGGAGATGCTCTCGGGTGGCGTCACGCCCCAGGAAAACATGCCGCTGTTCGTGCGCGAGATCATGCAACTCGCGCCGACCAGCCACTTCATCAGCCTGGGCAAGGCCATCCTCTTCCGCGGCGCCGGCTTCGACGCCGTCTGGCCGTCCTTCCTGGCCCTGACCGGCATCGGCAGCCTGCTGTACCTGCTGTCGCTGCGCCGCTTCCGGCGGACCCTCAGCGATCTGGCGTGAGGGACTCCGGGCGGCGATCGCCAAAAACTCCCCGGCTTCAGGCCGCGTCGAATGCACCGGCGATTGGCGTGTTGAAGCGTTGGCTGAGCTTGGGTCGGCGACGGCAAGATTCGGTTTTTTTGTCAAGCAGTTGCACACTGACCCCGTTTTGGCTGTCGCACCCGCTGGCACCGAGCTGCAGGGCGGTGGCCACATGCAGGATGCCGGCCAAGCGGTGTCCTCTTCTGAAGACGCGGGCAGTGACCGCGCCGATCCCGCGGGTCGCTG
>CAZSBO010000135.1:0-843 GCA_964605265.1 uncultured Prosthecobacter sp. | reverse complement strand
CAACCTCAAACGGCTTCGCCTAGGGCATGGGCGCGACGGTAGGCACATGGGTGAACGATCGGGAGATGAGAGGCGACTCGTTACCGTTGTTGTCAACCGCCTTGATGAACACAGTGAAAACGCCGCCGTCATCGGGCGCCAGGTCCAATGGGATCGTCCAATCGGCTGTGCCGCTGGCCGTATTGACTGAGCTGATCGCCCCGTCATGGAGGACTTGATAGTATATTCCCGAGATCCCTGCCGCGTCGGTAGCCTTTCCAGCAATCGTCACTCCCAAAGGAGCATGGATGCGAGCGTTCGCCTTGGGCGAGATTATGGAGAGGGCAGGCGACCGGATGTCGCCATTGGCCCCACCAGCAACCGTACCGGAACCGAATGCCGGATTCGCTTCCAAGACAATCGAGCCGCTGGTCGTTGACCCCAGGAAAAATCCTTCGCCCATGTTGGCTCCCTGCAGGAGCACGCCATCGAACCGGGTCGATAGACGGGTGCCGGGGTGGATGAAACTTCCGCGCATCAGGCCGTTGGCCGCATTCAGAGTCAACTTCAGTCGGTCGAGGCCGGGAACCAGGGCGTTGGTGGCGTTGCGTTCATTGATCGTGAGGAGCTTCTGAAATGGCCCGGCCAGATCGCCGCCTGCCATCGTGATCTGCGCGTTGCCGGCAACATTCATCAAGGCCAGGGCACGTCTGCCGGACGCGGGCGGAGTGTAGCGCTGGCCGACGATCTGCAGGCTCGTGTCGATGCCGTCGCGGTAGATCTTGGCCTTGGGCTGAATCGGCTTGAGCCAAACCGCCTCACCCTGGAGATCGCTGGGCGTCTCAAAGCGGATGGTGCCGGCGA
>CAZSBO010000134.1:0-11790 GCA_964605265.1 uncultured Prosthecobacter sp. | reverse complement strand
GGAGCGCGAGTGTGCCGAAGGTCACTCGCCTCTTGGGGTGTGGCAACACGCTTGACGCAGAGCGAGCAGGCTGAAGCCATGCGCGCGCTCCGAGCAGACCCGAGCCCCCCGGTCAGACACATCTCTGGTTGAGCCGGCGGGGTTTCCTGCTATCGGACAGGCGCGCGGGCGGCTTTTTGCCTGTCCCGCTTGCCAAAACCCCGAAACTTAAGTACACTTAACCAATTCAACTCATGGACGATCTGACCATTGTAGCAGTGACTGGGCGCGAAGTTCTCGACTCGCGCGGCAACCCCACCGTCGAGGTGGACGTGATGCTGGAGGGCGGCGCCATCGGCCGCGCCGCGGTGCCCAGCGGCGCCAGCACCGGCGAACACGAAGCCCTGGAACTGCGCGACGGCGACAAGAAGCGCTACCTCGGCAAGGGCGTGCTGAAGGCGGTGGACGCCGTCAACAATGAGATCGCCGACTGCATCATCGGCAGCGACGCCTCCGACCAGGTTTCCCTCGACCGCGCCATGCTCGAGCTCGACGGCACGCCGACGAAGTCGAAGCTGGGCGCCAACGCCATCCTCGGCGTCTCCCTCGCCGCCGCCAAGGCCGCCGCGACCGCGCTCGGCCAGCCTCTCTACAAATACGTCGGCGGCCCGAACGCCAAGGTCCTGCCGGTGCCGATGATGAACATCATCAACGGCGGCGCCCACAGCGACGCCCCGATCGACTTCCAGGAGTTCATGATCATGCCCAAGGGCGCGCCGACCTTCTCCGAAGCGCTGCGCTACGGCGCGGAAGTCTTCCACGCCCTCAAGAAGATCCTGCACGACCTCGGCCTCAACACCGCCGTCGGCGACGAGGGCGGCTTCGCACCGACCCTGAAGAGCGCCGACCACGCGCTCGAAGTCATCGCCCAGGCCATTGAGAAGGCCGGCTACAAGATCGGCGACGACATCTGCATCGCCCTCGACGTCGCCTCCTCGGAGTTCTATGACAAGGCGAAGAACAAGTACGTCTTCAAGAAGAGCGACAAGTCCGAGCGCAGCGCCGCCGAGCTGGTCGCCTACTACGCCGAGCTGAAGAAGAAGTTCCCAATCGTCTCGATCGAGGACGGCTGTGCCGAAAACGACTGGGACGGCTGGGCCATCCTCACCAAGGAAATGGGTGGCAGCACCCAGCTCGTCGGCGACGACCTCTTCGTCACCAACACCAAGTTCCTGCAGAAGGGCATCGATCAGGGCATCGCCAACTCGATCCTGGTCAAGGTCAACCAGATCGGCTCGCTCACCGAGACGCTCGACGCCGTCGACCTCGCCCACCGCCACGGTTACACCGCCGTCATGAGCCACCGCTCGGGCGAAACCGAGGACTACACGATCGCCGACCTCGCCGTCGCCACCAACTGCGGCCAGATCAAGACCGGTTCCCTTTCCCGCAGCGACCGCATCGCGAAGTACAACCAGCTCCTGCGCATCGAGCAGGAACTCGGTGACAGCGCGGTGTTCGGCGGCCGCATGAAGGTTTAAGCCTGCCACCGGCGACGCCGGCATCCCCATGATCGACGACGACTTCGCCACCGATGACCCGCCCAGCCCGCGCCTCGAGCGCTGGCTGCGGCGGTTCATCCGCGCCGGCAAGTTCTGCGTGCTGCTCCTGGTGGTGCCGGCGATCGTCCAGTTTCATCAGGGCCCCAGGGCCGAACAGCAGGCCATGCGCGACAAGCTCGAGGCCTTACAGAGCGAGCGCGACCTCCTGCTGGCCGAGCGCGACAAGCTGCTGCGTCAGGTCGACTGGATCAAAAATGACATCGGCTACCTCGAGGTGCGCGCCCGCGACCACGAGAACATGCACAAGAAGGGCGAGTACGTGATCCGCTTTGAGGACTGACGCCATGCGCCTGCTCCTCCTGCTGCCACTTTTGCTGCTCGTCCAATGCGGCGGACCCGACGGCCGCTCCCTGTTTCGCCGCGGCGTGAAACCCTACCCCGAGGCCCGCGAGCAACAGCGCAGCCTGCAGCGCGAACAGGACCGCGAGCGACAGACCACCGCCTATGAACGCGGCCAGAGCGACGGCCTCGCCGACGCAACCGCCGGCGCCACCCGCGACCCCTGGCGGGTCGCCCGCAGCCTGCCCACCGGCGAGGCCGAGGCCTATCAGAGCGGCTACAACGAGGGCTATGCGCGCGGTGACACTTCCGCCCCGACCGCCGACCCCGCCTACAGCCAGGGCTATGACTATGGCCTGCGCGACCGCGTCGCCGGTCGCCCGGCCGATCCCGCCGCCCACGCCGGCCGCTACGACCCGCGCCACCGGCACAGTTTTGAGCGGGGCTACCAGGACGCCTACGAGGCGGCGCGCTGAACCGGCCCATCCGGCACGGGACCTGCTCGGAGGCGCGGCATTGACAAGCCGTCTCATCTCGCCAGCCTAAACTCCCCCTTTTCCCTTTCCCCCATGAGCACCCCCGCGCCCGGCAAACCCGTCTACAACGTCAAGAACCCCTGCATCGCGAGGGTGACCACCGCCTATGACCTGTCGGGCCCCGGCGCGCCGAAAAACACCCGCCATTACGAAATCGACCTCACCGGCAGCGGCCTGGAATACACTCCGGGCGACTCCCTCGCTGTGCAGCCGACCAACGATCCGAAGCTGGTCGACGAGATGCTGCAGGTGCTCGGCTTCAGCGGCGAGGAAATCGTCGCCCATCCGAAGCGTCCGACCGAGCAGGTGCCGGTGCGCCAGGCCCTCATTGAGGGCAGCCTGATCACCGAGATCGACAACAAGCTCATCAAGGCCATCCTCGAAAAGACCGGCGGCAACAGCCCGCTCAACGGCCTGCTTGAGCCCGAGCGCAAGGACGACCTGAAGAACTACCTCTGGGGCCGCTTCGTCATCGATCTGCTGCTGGAAAACCCGACGGCGAAGTTCGAGCCGGCGGAATTCATCGGCGTGCTCAAGAAGCTCAACATCCGCCTGTACTCGATCAGCAGCAGCCAGCGCGCGCACCCGAACTCGGTGCACCTCACCGTCGCCACCGTCCGCTACACCAGCCACGGCCGCGAACGCGGCGGCGTCGCCTCGACCTTCCTCGCCGAGCGCATCACCGCCGACACGCCGATCCCGGTTTTCGTCAACCACGGCAAGGGCTTCCGCCTGCCGGAACCGCACGAGGACGTGCCGGTCATCTTCATCGGCCCGGGCACCGGCATCGCGCCGTTCCGCGCCTTCCTGCAGGAACGCAAGGCCACGGCCGCCAAGGGCAAGGCCTGGCTGTTCTTTGGCGAGGTCAGCGAAGCATCCTGCTTTTTCTACAAGGACGAGTTTGAAGGCTACCTGGCCGACGGCACGCTGGCGCACCTGACCACGGCCTGGAGCCGCGACCAGGCCGAGAAGATCTACGTCCAGCACAAGATGCTCGAACACGGCGCCGACCTCTTCGCCTGGCTCGAACAGGGCGCCATCGTCTACGTCTGCGGCGATGCCTCGCGCATGGCGGTCGATGTCGACAAGGCCCTGCACACAATCGTCGAACAGCAGGGCGGCAAAACCGCCGAGGAAGCTGTCGCCTACATGGCCGCCCTCAAGGAGGCCAAGCGCTACCGCCGCGACGTCTACTGACGCCGGCTACTCCACGACCACCGCCGCACGCAGCGCGGCCAGCGGCTGCTGCGCGGTTTCCTGGGTGCGCGCATGCACCCGCAGCAACGGCTCGCCCGCACGCACCGCCGTGCCGGTCTTGACCATCCGATCGACCCCGACCGCGGGATCAATGGTGTCCGAAGCCTTGGCGCGACCGGCCCCGAGTGCCACCAGGGTGCGACCAACGATCCCGGCATCGAGTCGCCGCAGCACGCCGGTGGCGGGCGAAGGCATGTCGAGAATGACCGGCGCGGCATGCACCTGCGCAAGGCACTCCAGCGACTCGACCTCGCCCCCCTGCGCCGCCACCATCGCCTGGAACTTCTGCCAGGCCTCGCCGTTGCGCAGGCGCGTGGCATGGACCGCACGGGGGGAGTCCGACACCTCGCAAGCGAGATCGAGCACCAGCGCCTCCAGGTCGGGCGGTCCCCCGCCCTGCAGGCAGCGCACACATTCCACCACCTCCAGCGCATTGCCGGCCGCTTCACCGGTGGGTTCATGCATCGGATTCAGGCGCACGCGCGCGGCAACGCCGAGGGCGCGCCCCACTGCAACGAGGCTGTCGGCCAATTCACGCGCCCCGGCCTCAGTGGTCATGAAGGCGCCGCTGCCAAACTTCACATCGAGCACCAGGCGATCGAGCCCTTCCGCGAGTTTTTTGCTGAGGATGCTGGCGGTGATGAGGGGGATGCTCGGCACCGTGGCGGTGACATCGCGCAGGGCGTACAACTTGCGGTCGGCCGGGCACAGGTCGCCGGTCTGCCCGACCATGGCGCAGCCCAGGCGCGCCACCACCTCCTGCAGCTCCTCGACGCCGAGCCGGGTGCGAAAGCCGGGGATCGACTCCAGCTTGTCGAGCGTGCCCCCCGTCAGGCCGAGGCCGCGCCCGGAAATCATCGGCACCCACAAGCCGTCGCAGGCAAGCAGCGGCGCCAGGATCAGCGAGGTCTTGTCGCCCACCCCGCCGGTGGAATGCTTGTCGACCCGCGGCGGCGCGTCCGCCGGCCATTCCAGGACGCGACCGCTGCGCTGCATGGCCTCGGTCAACGTGGTCGTCTCCTCCAGGTTCATGCCGCGGAAGAACACGGCCATGGCCAGGGCGCTCATCTGGTAGTCCGGCAGGCTGCCGTCGGTGTACGCGCCGACCAGCGCGCGAATCTCCGCGGCGGCGAGGGCGCCGCCGTCGCGCTTCTTTTCGATCAGGCTGGGAACGTGCATGAATCAGGCGCCACCGGTCGCGGTGCCGGCGGCCGGGTTGCGCGCCGGCAGCGGCGGCAGGGCGGGTTCAAGCACCCCGCGCACCTTCGGCCAGAGCAGGCAGGCCTCGACCACCATCCAGGCTTCAATGGCGAGCATGATCACGCCGACGGCGACAAGCAGCCAACTGCCACCGTTCATCCAGCGCTGCAGGTCGATCCACAGCGCCCAGGCGGGCATGGCGAGCATGAACACCATCGGCAGGGCGGCAAACCAGGTGGGCATGCCGCGGCGCAGCAGCCAGAAGCTGACCACCATCATGGCCAGACCGGCGAGCAACTGGTTGGTGGCACCAAACAGCGGCCAGAGAATGAGGCCGCCCTTGCCAATCGTCTCCCAGGACCACTCGGCACCCGGGGCCGGGAAAAGCGCGAGCAGGAAGGCTGTACCGACCGCGAACAGGGTCGCGCCATGGGTGTTGGTGAGCCAGACGAGCGGGTTGAGGCTGAAGCCGCGCTTCACCGGCCCGCGCTCAAATTCCGTGTCATAGGCCTCGGCGGCCATGGCGCTGGGTGAAACCTGGGGGGCGAAGGTGGCGGCCAGCTCCTGCACCACGTAGCGCTGCAGGCGCGTGGCGGTGTCGAGGGTGGTGCCGGCAAAACTGGCGACCAGCACGCCCATGAGCGCCCGCGCCATGACCGGCTCGATGCCGAGGGCTTGGACGAAGTTGGCCGAGCCGACCACGAAGGCGGCGATCGCCTCGCCGCCGGTGACCCGGTTCCAGTCCTGGTAGACCTCGGCCCACAGCGCCGCCCCCTGAAGGTCGGGGTATTTCTGCCAGCCCATGCCGATGCCGGCACCGACGGCGAGGATGACCAGGGTGGCCAGGAAACCCTCCAGCAGCATCGAGCCGTAGCCGACGAACTGGGCATCGGTCTCGCACTTCAGCTGCTTGCTGCTCATGCCCGAGCTGACCAGGCAATGGAAGCCGCTGATGGCACCGCAGGCGATGGTGACGAACAGAAAGGGGAAAATCGGCGGCGCGTTGAGCGGGCTGGCGTTGAAGGCGGGCGCGGCCATGACCAGGGGCGTGGCCGCCTCACCACCGACGCCAAAGGCCGCCGCCACCACGAGGCCGACGACGATAAGCGCCAGGCTGGTGACCAGCTGCAGGCTGTTGATGTAATCGCGCGGCTGCAGCAGCACCCAGACCGGCATGACGCTGGCGGCGTAGCAGTAGCCGAGCAAAACGGCCACCCACAGCCAGAGCGGCCAGGCCGCCAGGCTTTGATTCAGGGACTGGATGAACGCCCCCAGACCACCGCCGGTCCAGTCCATGCCCGGGCAGCCGGCACCCAGCCACACGGTGGCATACATGAGAGCCAGCGCGATGACGCTGGGCCAAAGCAGGTTGCGGCCCTTGCGATGGACCGTGACGCCGATCCAGATGGCGATGGGAATCTGCAGGAAGACCGGCAGGATGGATTCCGGGAACTGCACAAAAACGCTGGCAATGACCCAGCCAAAGATCGCCAGCACCACCCACAGGGCGAACAGCAGCAGCACCAGGAAGAGCAGGCGCACACGCTTGTTGAGCAGGCGACCCGCCACCTCACCCACGGTCATGCCGCGGTTGCGCAGGCTGACCACCAGCGTGCCAAAGTCATGCATGGCACCGATGAAGATCGAGCCGAACAGCACCCAAAGCAGGGCCGGCACCCAGCCCCACATGATGGCCAGGGCCGGACCAACGATCGGTCCCGTGCCGGCAATGCTGGTGAAGTGATGGCCGAAGACGATGCCCTTGGAGGTCGGCACGTAGTCGCAGTCGTCGTTCAGTTCGATGCTCGGCACCTTCGCCTGCGGATCGAGCCGGAAAATCCGGCGCGCCAGCCAGCGGCCGTAGGTGTGGTAGGCGACGAGGTAGAGCACAAAGGCCCCGAAGGCGATGAGGAGCGTGGACATGATCGGCGGAGCAGAGTTATACGCGGCGGCATGGCCTGTCCAGCAGACCGCGAACAGGAAAAGCAAACTCCGGCGGCGCGACAGGGCGCAAAAAAAGGCCGGGGGCGTTTCCACCCCCGGCCGCATCGACAGCAAGAATGCCTCACTCGTAGGCCGCCTCGCCATGCTCGGCGAGGTCGAGACCCTGGCTTTCCACCTCGGGCTCGGCACGCAGACCAACGAGGGCCTTGACCACCAGGGCGATGACCACCGTGGCGGCCACACTCCAGACAATGGTCAGGCCAATCGCCTTGAACTGCTCGACCAGCAGGCCCTCCTTGAGGCCGGCCACGACGCTGTTGGCGCGTTCGTCGGCAAAGACACCGGTCAAAACTGCGCCGAGCGTGCCGCCGACCCCATGGATGCCGAAGGTGTCGAGGGCGTCGTCATAGCCGAGCCAGTTCTTCAGGTAGGCGACGGCGAAGAAGGGGATGACACCGGCGAGCACACCGATGATGACCGACGAGGTGGCGGTGACGAAACCGGCGCCGGGGGTGATGACGACCAGACCGGCGACGATGCCCGAGCAGAAACCGAGCACCGAGGGCTTGCCACGCAGGATCCATTCGATGACCGCCCAGACAAAGCCGGCGGTGGCGGCGGCGAGGGTGGTGGTGGTGAAGGCATTGGCGGCGATGGCGTCGGCGCCGAGGGCGGAACCGGCGTTGAAGCCGTACCAGCCGACCCAGAGCATGCCGGTGCCGATCGAGCAGAGCACCATGCTGTGCGGGGCCATCGACTCCTTGCCGACGCCGCGGCGCTTGCCGAGCAGGATGCAGAGCACCAGGGCGCTCCAGCCCGAGGTCATGTGCACGACGGTGCCGCCGGCGAAGTCGATCGCCTTGATGCCCGCGTCCGGATTGAGCGGACCGCACATCAGGCCGCTGCCGGCCCAGACCATGTGCGCGAAGGGAAAGTACACCACGAACATCCAGATGGCGGTGAACAGCAGCACCGAGATGAACTTCATGCGCTCGGCGATGGCGCCGACGATGAGCGCCGGTGTGATGATGGCAAAGGTGAGCTGGAACATCGCCCACATGCTGTCGCTGATCCAGTGGTAGCCGGCACCGACGTTGCCGGGCTCCACCCCGTCCAGGAACTTGAAGCTGAGGTCGCCGATGTAGGCGTTGCCGGTGCCGAACGACAGGCTGTAGCCGCAGGCCCACCAGAGGATGGTGACCAGACCGGCAATGCCCATGCACTGGGCGATCACCGACAGCACGTTTTTGCGCCGCACCAGGCCGCCGTAAAACAGCGCCAGCCCCGGCAGGGTCATGAACAGCACCAGGGCGGTGCTGACCATCTGCCAGGCATTGTGGCCCGGCCCCGGGCCGGGGATCTTCGACTTGCCTGCCTCGGTGACGCGGGCGCCGTTGTTGAGGTAGGCCTGGATGTCGGCCAGATCAGCAGCCAGCTCCTCGAGCGTGGGCGTCTTGGCAGCCTCGGCGGCCGGAGCCGGCGCGGCGGGCGCCTCCTGGGCGGAGACAGCGCCGCCCCAGAGGGCGGCCGAGGCGAGGAGACCGCACGCAAGCGTGCGCCAGCAGGTCGGGATGCGAATCATGGCGATGGTTGGGAGGGTTGAAGACCCGGGCGAGGTTGGCGCCCGGGTCGACTGGCACAGCAAGCAAAAGGCGTGCCAAGTTGCAAAAAAAGCCCCGGCACCTGGGTGCCGGGGCTAGGGAGCAGCGGATGACGTAACCGTCCGCCGGAATCAGTGGATGTTCTGGAAGTTCGGGTAGGCGACGTTGCCGTGCTCGCCGATGTCGAGACCTTCCGATTCCTCCTCGCGGCTGACCCGCAGGCCCATGACCATCTTGAGAACCAGGAAGAGCACGAAGGCGAAGGCGAAGGCGAAGACCCCGTAGGCCACCACCCCGATCAACTGGCTGGTCAGCTGCGCGCCGCCGGCCTTGGCGCCGAACAGGCCGACCGCCAGCGTGCCCCAGATGCCGCAGACCAGGTGCACCGAGATCGCACCGACCGGATCATCGATCTTGATCTTGTCGAAGAACAGCACCGACATGACCACGAGCACACCCGCGATGAGGCCGATGAGGATCGAGCTGCCCGGGCCCATCTGATCCGCGCCGGCAGTGATGCCCACCAGGCCGGCAAGGATGCCGTTGAGCGCCATCGAGAGGTCGGGCTTCTTGAGGAAGAGGATCGACACCATCGCGGCGCCGACGCCACCGGCCGCGGCGGCCAGGGAGGTGGTGACCAGGGTCAGGGAGACCAGGGCGGGATCCGCCGACAGCACCGAACCGCCGTTGAAGCCGAACCAGCCCAGCCAGAGCAGGAAGACACCGATCGTGGCGAGCGGCATGCTGTGGCCAAGGATGGGGCGGACCTTGCCGTCGGCCGTGTATTTGCCGAGACGCGGCCCAAGCAGGATCACACCGGCGAGCGCGCCCCAGCCACCGACCGAGTGCACGAGGGTCGAACCGGCGAAGTCATAGAAGGGCGTATCCAGGCGGTTGAGCCAGCCGTTGCCCCACTTCCAGCTGCCCGCGATCGGGTAGCAGACGGCGACGAAAATCGTCGAAAAGACCAGGAAGGTGCCCAGCTTGACGCGCTCGGCGACCGCGCCCGAGACGATGGTCGCAGCCGTGGCGGCAAACATGGCCTGGAAGAGGAAGTCGGTCCAATAGGTGTAACCGACGTTGTAGGCCGAGGTGAGGCCGGCCTCATCGGTGCCGATGCCGAAGCCGGCAAACTTGTACCAGAACTGCGAGTCGCCGTCGGCGAAGCCCGGATACATCAGGTTGAACCCGCAGAGCGCATAGGTCAGCAGGCCGATGCAGGGAATGAGCGTGTTCTTGAACAGGATGTTGACGGTGTTCTTCGACTGGGTCAGGCCGGACTCCACGGTGGCGAAGCCGAGGTGCATGATGAAGACCAGGGCGGCCGCAATCATCATCCACAGGTTGTTCGTGGTGAAGAGTTCGACCGAGGGCCCCTCGGCGGCGGGCGCAGCCTCCGCGGCGGGAGCCGCAGTCGCGGCAGCTTCAGCGGCCGCCGGCGCCACTTCCTGGGCGAGGGCGGAAGGTTCGAGCGTCAGCCCCCAAGTCGCCACCGCGACTCCGGCGGCGAGCAGGCATGCAGTCCAATGGTGTCTGGTTGTCAGCATAGTGATTTCTGTTTGAGTTGGTGTTTGGCGGCTACGGGAACCGTTCAAACCGTTCTCAAGCAGGGGCCGTGCCAGATTCGCCCAAGGAATTTTTTTCGTGCCGTCAAATCGCGGTCTAACCAGTGATCTAGCACAAAAAAAGCGCGCCCCGAGGGGCGCGCCAGAACGGCCAGCGACGCCCATGGACAGGGCGCCCCAACCCAATCTCAGGCCAACTGCTCGCGCAGGTAGCGGATGCTCTCGCGGGCGATGTGCTCGGGGCCCGGGCTGTAGTCGAAGACTTCGACCGACAGATAACCCTCGTATTTCACCTCGCGCAGGGCGGCGATGATGGGCTCGTACTTCACCTCGCCCATGCCCGGCCCGAGCAGGTTCGGGTCGTTGGCATGGAAGTGCACGAACCAGTCCTTGCTGGCGCGGATGATGTCGGCAATCGGCGTCGGCTCATCGCTCATCGCCTTGACGTCGAGGTGCAGCTTGCAGGACGGATGATCGACCAGCTTGCAGAAGCGGATCGTCTCCTCGGCGGTGTTGAGGAAGTTCGTCTCCTTGCGGCCCAGCGGCTCCATGGCGATGACCACGCCATACTTGCCGGCCTCCTCGGCGACCGCGCGCACGGTGTCGGCGGCACGCTCAAACGCCTCCTCGTACTTCCATTCCGGCACGGTGTTGCGCGCCTTAGGACTGCCCCAGACCATGATGCGACCGCCGGTCATGGCGCAGAAGCGGGCGAGGTGGCGACCAAACTTCGCGGTTTCGGCGCGCAGCAGGGCGTCTGGCGTGGTGATGTGGAACCAGGACGGTTTGGTCAGCAGCCAGTGCAGGCCGAGGATGTCGAGGCCGAACGACGAGGCGATGCGGCTCAGCCGCAGGGCGTCGGCCTCGGTCAGTTCGCGCGGATCCTCCTTGAGAGTGAAGGGGGCGAGTTCAAGGGCCTGGTAGCCGGCGGCGGCGGCGTCCTCGCAGACCTGTTCGAAGGGGCGGCCGGGGTAGGTTTCGTTGCAGATGGCAAAGCGCATGACGGCCAAGACTGGCCGGCAGCCCCGCCGAGTCAACCCGGCTTTTCCCCTACCACTCGCCCTGCCCGCCAAACTTCGCCTTGGCCCGCCGGCCGAACTCCGCGCCCGCGGCATCGATGCGGGCCAGGATCGCCTCCGTGTCGAGTCCCACCGTGCCGCGCGCGGCGGGGATGACGGTTTCACACTCATTGGCATCCATGAAGCTCGCCGCCTCCAGCAGGCCCGGCTCCTCGGCGGCGGGCACGACCAGAAAGCCATGCTTGTCGGCATGGATGAGGTCGCCCGGAGCCACCCGCCGGCCGAACACCTCGACCTCGCAGCCCCAGCGCACCGGATGCACGGCGGCATGACCGACGCAGAGCCGGCGCGCCAAGGCCTTGAAACCGGCGTCGGTCATCTCGTCGAGGTCGCGGATGGCGCCGTCAACGATCGTGCCGACGCAGCCGAGCGCCCGGTGGATGTTGCTGTTCACCTCGCCCCAGAACGAGCCGATGACGTGCGGCTTGTCGAGATCCTGGACGACCACCACCTTGGGGCCGGGCACCGAGGCGACGTAGCGTCGGTACTCGCTCCAGGCCTGCGGATTCGCCTGCCGGTGCGCGGCATTTGACGGCTCGATGACGACCGTGACCGCATAACCCGCCATCGGCCCCATCTGCGGCATGAAATCGCGGGTCTCCTCCAGGTTGAAGGCATCGGCACAGGCATCACGGCGGGTGATCTGCTCCCAGCCATTGTAAATCGTCGGCGTGTTCCAGCGCTTGAGCTGGTGAAGTTCGGCATCGGTCATGCGCCATCAACGCGGC
>CAZSBO010000133.1:0-11868 GCA_964605265.1 uncultured Prosthecobacter sp. | reverse complement strand
TGCTGCTGATCGGTCTGATCGGTTCGGTGTTGCCGATGCTGCCCGGGCCCTTCCTGATTTTCTTCGCCGGCGCCGTGCACACCCTGCTGCTGCCGGAGCAGGGCATGAGCTGGCAGGGTTTTGTTGTGCTCGGCCTGCTGCTGGTGCTGTCGTATGTCATCGACATGCTCGCCGGGGCGCTGGGCGCGCGCTGGTTCGGGGCCAGTCGCTGGGGCATCGCCGGCGTCTTTGTCGGCGGCGTGGTGGGCCTGTTCTTCGCGCCCATCGGCTTCCTGGTCGGCCCGCTGGCGGGCGGCCTGATCTTTGAGCTGGTTTTTGCCAAGAAGCAGATGGCACCGGCCGTGAAATCCACCTGGGGCACCCTGCTCGGCACAGGCGCCGGTCTGGCGGCGCGCCTCGTGCTCAGCCTGGCGATGACAGCGACGGTGCTGATCGACTGTTTGTGGGGGGCATGATGGGAGATGGGAGACGGGAGACGGGAGATGGGAGATGGGAGATGGGAGACGGGAGATGGGTTCCCTTGGCCCTTGGAACGTGGAACCTGAAACCTGAAACCTGAAACCCCCTCTTAGAGAGGCAGTTCCGCGGGCCAGTCCACCTGGGATTCGCCGTGCATGACCTCGAGCACGATGGGTACCTCGGCGAACTGTTCGAGCACCGCGCGATTCGAGATGCTGGCGAGGTCGCGTTCGTCGCGGGTGTGATTGAGAATCAGGCCCGCGCAGTGCAGGCCGCGGGCGCGGATGGCGGCGAGGGTGAGCAGGCTGTGGTTGAGGCAGCCGAGGCGGTTGTCGACGACCAGCAGCACGGGCAGGCCGAGTTCGGCGGCGAAGTCGGCCATGGTTCGGCCCGGGGCCAGCGGCACCTCCCAGCCGCCGGCGCCTTCGACCAGCACGTGGCGGTGTTGGGCGGCCAGCGACAAAAAGCCGCGGCGGGCGGTTTCGACATCGACCGGCTTGTTCTCCAGCAGGCCGGCAGTGTAGGGCGCGGCCGGTGCCTTGAAGTGGACGGGATTGGTTGCGTCGAGGCTGAGCACGCCGCCACCCGCCTGGCGCAGGGCGTGGGCGTCGAGGCGGTCGCCGCAGGCGAAGGGTTTGTAGCCGACGGCGTCCTGGCCGTCGCGGCGCAGGGCTTCGATGAGCAGGCAGGTGACGTACGTTTTGCCCGCGTCGGTGTCGGTGCCGGTGATGAAGTAGTGCATGTCAGGCGCGGTCGGCGAGCAGGTTGCGGGCGTGCTCGCGGGCGGACTCGGCCTTGCCGCCGAGCATGCGCGTCAGTTCCTCGACGCGGTCCTCGCCGGCGACCTCGCGGATGTGCGAGCGGGTGCGCTCGCCCTCGATGTCCTTGGTGACAACGTAGTGGCTGGCGGCGAGCGAGGCGACCTGGGGGAAGTGGGTGATGGCGATGACCTGATGGGTGGCGCCGAGCGAGGCCATCTTGCGGCCAACTGCCTCGGCGATGTTGCCGCCGACATTGGCGTCGATCTCGTCGAACACCAGCAGCGGCACGGCATCCTGGCGGGCGAGCGCGCTTTTCACGGCGAGCAGCACGCGCGACATCTCGCCGCTGCTGGCGGTGAGGCGGAGAGGCTTGAGGGGTTCGCCGGGGTTGGGCGCAAACTGGAAGTCGATCTCCTCGGTGCCGCACGGGCCGGGCTCGGCGAGTGCGGCCAGGGCGACCTCAAAGACGCTGCGCTTGAAGCCGAGGTCGGCGAGGTGGCTGGCGATTTCTGCGGCGAGCTTGGGCGCGGAGGCGGCGCGTTTTTTGCCGATCTGGCCGGCGAGTTTGTCGACCTCGCTGCGGCGGGTGGCGACGAGCTGCTGCAGGCGTTCGATCTCCTCGCCGCGGTTCTCGATGCGGTGCAGTTTTTGTTCCGCCTCGCGCTGGAACTCGAGCACGGCCTCGACGGTTGGGCCGTACTTGCGCTTGAGGGTCTGAATTGTGTGGATGCGCTGGTCGAGGCGCTCCAGCTCGCCGGGATCGGTCTCCAGGTCGTCGGCGTAGTCCTGAACGGAGCTTTCCAGCTCGGCCAGTTCGATCTGGGCCGACTTGAAGCCTTCGAACAGGGCGGTGGTGGAGGGATCGATCTTTTCCAGTTCGTGGCTGGCGCGGCCGATCTCGCGCAGGGCGTCGACCACGCCGCCCTCGCCGCCGAGGCGGGCGGTGATGATGGCGCAGAGTTCGGCGAGGCGGGCACCGTTGGCGGCCACCCGGTGACGCGCCTCGATCTCCTCCTCCTCGCCGGGCTTGAGGCCGGCGGCGGCGATTTCGCCGGCCTGATGGCGCAGCAGGTCGAGTTGCTGGCTGCCGGCGCGTTCGCTGGATTCCAGGTCTTCGAGTTCGGCGGCGGCGTCGCGCCAGGCGCGCCAGGCGCCGGCGTAGCTGTCGAGCGCCGCCTCGAGGCCGGCGTAGCGGTCGAGCATGTCGAGCTGGCGCTCGCGCGAATGCAGCGACTGGTGATCGTGCGGGCCATGCAGGTCGACGAGCAGTTCGCCGAGGTTTTTCAGGACCTGGATGGTCACGGGCGAGCAGTTGACGAACTGCTTGTTGGCACCGCCGGTGCTGATGCTGCGCTTGATGAGCAGTTCGCCGTCGCTGCAGGGTTCCAGTCCAGCCTCGGCGAGCACGGCATCGATCGCGCGCGTGTCCTTCAAATGAAAGCAGGCCTCGACGGTGCAGGTGTCCTCGCCATTGCGGATGAGCGAGCGGTCGGCGCGTTCGCCGAGCAGGAGTTTCAGGGCGCCGACGATGATCGATTTGCCGGCACCGGTCTCGCCGGTGACGCCGGCGAGTCCCGCCCGCAGTTCCCAGGCAACGTCTTCGACGAGGGCCAGATGACGGATTTTGAGCAGGGACAGCATGGCGGAGGGGTGGGGCGAGTATGGGGAAGGCGGGCGGCATTGCAACTGCCAGCACGCGGTCGGAGGTGGCGGGTTTTTCCGGCCGGCCGCCATCCGCGCTTGCTTTCCCACCCGGCCGGCGGGAGCAGTGCGGGTCCCCGCTTCATGAAGTCCCTGCTCGAAACCCTCACCGCCGGCGCCGGTTACCTGGAGAAGAACGGCGTCGACGAGGCCCGCCTGAACATGGAGCACCTGCTGGCCCACGTCCTGGGCTGTCGCCGGCTCGATCTGTACCTGCGCCATGGCGAGGTGCTGCATGAGGACGACCTGGTGCGGCTGCGCGAGCTGACCAAGCGGCGGGCGACTGGTGAACCCCTGCAGCACCTGCTTGGCACGGTGGATTTTCTCGGTCACGAACTGGTCAGCGACCAGCGCGCCCTCATCCCGCGGCCGGAAACCGAATACCTCTGCGACTTGCTGCTCAAGGCGCACCGCGCGGCGCCGCCGGCGCGGGTGCTCGACATGGCGACCGGTTCCGGCTGCATTGGCTTGACGCTGGCGGCCGGCTGGCCGGACAGCCGGGTGACCCTGGCCGATGTCTCCGAGGAGGCGCTCGATCTTGCCCGCCTGAATGCCGGCCGGCTGGGGCTGGAGCGGGTGCGCATCGTCCGCAGCGACCTCTTTGAAAAGATCGCCGGCGAGTTTGACCTGATCGTCAGCAATCTGCCCTACATCCCGCGCGGCGAGATTGCCGAACTCAGCCGCGAGGTGCGGCGCGACCCCGTGCTCGCCCTCGACGGCGGTCCCGACGGTCTTGATGTGGTCCGGCGTTTCCTCCGGGAGGCGCCTGCGCACCTGGCTGCGGAGGGCGAGATTGCCCTTGAGGTTGGGCACGACCAGGGCGCGGTCGTCGCCGACCTGGCCACCGCCCAGGGCTGGCGCGAGGCGCGCACGCGGGCCGACCTGGCCGGCATCGAGCGTTTTGTCTTTGCCCGCGCCCCGCTGCGGCCGGTGGAGGTCGATCCGGAAGCGGCGGCGGACGAGCCGGTCGCGGCCTGAGTCGCGAAATTCCGCTTGCAGGCCGTGGCACGCGGCGCACTTCAACCCGGACATGGAAAAACTCATCGTCCACGGCGGCGTGCCGCTGAAGGGTCGCGTCACCATCAGCGGCTCGAAGAACTCGTCGCTGCCCATTCTCGCCGCCACCCTGCTCACCCGCGACACCTGCACGATCCGGCGGGTGCCGGACCTGAGCGACACGAATTACATGGTGCGCATCCTGGGCGAACTCGGTGCCGAGGTCGAGCGCGCCAGCGGTGTGGTTGTGGTCAAGGCCGAGAAGATCAAATCGGTCGCCCCCTACGATCTGGTCCGCAAGATGCGCGCCAGCATCTGTGTGCTTGGGCCGCTGACGGGTCGCCTGAAGAAGTGCGTCGTCTCGCTGCCAGGTGGCTGCGTGATTGGCGATCGCCCGGTCGATCTCCACCTCAAGGGCCTGGAGGCGCTGGGGGCGCAGATTGAGGTCGAGGGCGGTGACATCCGCGTCAATGCCCGCAAGGGTTTCAAGGGCGGGCCGATGAACCTGATGGGCAAGCATGGCTCGACCGTGCTCGGCACCGACAACGTCATGATGGCCGCCGTGCTCGCCAAGGGCACCACGATCATCGAGGGCGCGGCCGCCGAGCCGGAGGTCGAGGACCTGGCCAACTTCCTCATCAAGATGGGGGCCAAGATCGAGGGGGGCGGCACCAACCGCATTGTCATCCAGGGGGTCAAGGAACTGCATGGCGCCGAGCACACCGTCATCCCCGACCGCATTGAGGCGGGCACCTTCCTCTGCGCCGGCGCCATGATCGGCGGTGGCATCACCCTGCGCCGGGTCATGCCCGAGCACCTGACGGCCGTGTTGGAAGTGCTGCGCAAATGCGGTTTCCCGGTCGAGACCACCCGCGACAGCATCAGCATCGCGCCGAACCCGAAGGCGCAGGGCTTCGATCTGACGACCCTCTGTTATCCGGGTTTTCCCACCGACATGCAGGCGCAGTTCTGCGCGCTGGCCTGCGCGATCGACGACACCAGCACGATCACCGAGACCATCTTTCCGCAGCGCTTCATGCACGTCGCCGAAATGAAGCGCATGGGCGCCAACATCGACCTGCAGGGCGCCACCGCCCGCATCCGCGGCGGGGCACCGCTCAAGGGGGCGCCGGTCATGGCCAGCGACCTGCGCGCCTCGGCCGCCCTGGTGCTTGCCGGCCTGCTTGCCAAGGGACGCACCGAGGTCAACCGTCTGTACCACATCGACCGCGGCTACGAGCACCTCGACGACAAGCTCGCCGCGCTCGGCGCCGAACTGGAGCGGGTCAAGGAGTGAGCCGCAGTTTTCCTTGCCACCGGCCCGCGCTTCTCTAACGCTCACGGGCACATGGCTTCCCCCTCTCCCGTTTTCCGCATCGGCGTCGCTGGCGTCGGCGCCATCGGTCGCAACCACGCCCGCCTGATGGCCGAGATCGCCGCGCGCAGCGGCGGTGCGGTCGAGTTCGCCGCCGTCTACGACGCGGATGCCGCCCGCGCGGCCGAGTTCGCCGCCCAGTATCAGACCCATGCCGCCGCCGACCTGGCCGACTTCGCTGCCCGCGTCGACGCCGCCACGGTGGCGGTGCCGACCGTTTACCACCGGCGCGTCGCCGAGCCGCTCATTGGTGCCGGCGTGCATGTCATGGTCGAGAAACCGATCTCCGAGTCCTACGCCGAGGCCCAGGCGATGATTGGACTGGCCCAGGAAAAGAACGTCATCCTGCAGGTCGGCCACATCGAGCGCTTCAATCCGGTGCTGCGCCAGTTGGAGGAGCGGATGAACCAGCCGCGCTTCATCGAGGCGCACCGGCTGTCGCCCTTCCCCAACCGCAGCATGGACATCGGTGTCGTGCTCGACGTCATGATCCACGACATCGAGATCGTCCTGCACCTGGTGAAGTCGCCGCTCATCCAGGTCGATGCCGTTGGCATCCCGGTGCTGACCAAGCGCGAGGACATCGCCAACGCCCGCCTGAAGTTCGCCAACGGCTGCATCGCCAACCTCACCGCCAGCCGCATCAGCCCGGAGAAGATGCGCAAGATCCGCGTCTTCCAGCCCGACAGCTACCTGAGCCTGGATTACCAGGAGCAGAGCGGCTGGATCTACCGGCGCGACGGCATGCAGATCGTCCGCGACGCCGTCGAGGTCGAGAAGGACGAGCCGCTCAAGCTGGAGATCGCCGCCTTCGTCGAGTGCGCCCGCCAGGGCAAGCGTCCGGTGGTCAGCGGCCAGGAGGGCGCCGAAGCCGTGCGCATCGCCCTGGAGATCACCGACCAGATCGAGAAGAACGCGGCCCTCGCCGGTTCCTGAGTTTCGGCAAGCCCGCGCCGCCATGCCCGCCCACCTTCACTTCATCGCCGGCGAGGTCAGCGGCGACGCCCATGCGGCCGGCCTGCTGCGCGAACTGCGCGCCGCCGATCCCGGCCTGCGCTGCACCGGGCTCGGTGGCCCGCGCCTGCGCGAGGCGGCAGGGCAGGGGATTGAGGACTGGGTGGAGACCGCCGGGGTGGTGGGTCTCTGGGAGGTGCTGAAGATGTATGGCTACTTCAAGCGTCGCCTGGTCGCCGAGACAGAGCGCATCCTGGCCGAAAGGCCGGACGCGGTGATTTTGGTCGATTATCCCGGCTTCAACCTTCGTTTGGCCGCCGCCCTGCGCCGCGGTGGCTACGCCGGCAAGCTGATCTACTACATCAGCCCGCAGGTCTGGGCCTGGAAGAAGGGGCGCGTCAAGACCATGGCGAAGGTGCTCGATCTGATGATTTGCATCTTCCCCTTCGAGAAGGAATTTTATGAGCGCAGCGGCCTGCGCACCGAGTTCTGCGGTCACCCGCTGGTGGATCGCACGGCCGCCCTGCGCAGCGGCTGGACGCGCGAACCCCATTTGATCGGCTGGTTCCCCGGCAGCCGCTTCAATGAGGTGAAGCGCCTGTTCCCGGTGATGCTAGAGGCCGCCCGCGCGATCCGTCTCGCCCTGCCGCAGGCACGCTTCGCGGTTGCCGCCGCCAACGAGGCGATTGCGGGTCGCCTGCGCCTGATGGCCGATGCCGCCGGCATGCCCGAGGCTCGCCAGTGGATCGAGACCGGCACGGTCTATGACCTGATGCAGCGCGCCAGCGCGGGCGCGGTCGCCAGCGGCACGGCCACCCTGGAGGCGGCCTGCTTCGGCCTGCCCTACACGCTGGTTTATCGCGTCAGCCCGGCGACCTATCTCGCCGCCAAGACCCTGGTGCGCATCCGCCACATCGGCATCGTCAACGTGCTCGCCGGTCGCGAGGTGGTGCGCGAGCTGGTGCAGGGGGGGCTCAGTGCCGACAGCCTGGCTGCGGAAATGCTGTCGCTGCTCACCGACACCGACCGCCGCGCCCGCCTTGAGGGCGAGCTGGCGGAGGTGGTGGCCGGTCTCGGCGCCGGCGGCGCCTACGCACGCGCCGCGGCGGTGGTGCACGAGACGCTCGCCTGAGTGCGTCGATTTACAGCGCCGGCACTTCGAGCCAGCGTCGTTCCGCCCAGCTCTGCAGGCCGAGTTCGGCGAGTTGCACGCCCTTGGCACCTTCGCGCAGGGTCCAGGGGAAGGGTTCGTCCAGGGCGACGTGGCGCAGGAAGAGTTCCCACTGCACCTTGAAGGCGTTGTCGTACTCCGCCGTGTCGGGCACCTCCTGCCAGTGGTTGTAGTGGTTGATCGGGCTGTCGACGTCGGGATTCCACACAGGCTTGGGCGTGCCGGCCAGCGACTGGAACCAGCACTTGCGCAGGCCGACCAGGGCCGAGCCGTGGGTGCCATCGACCTGCATCGTGAAGAGGTCGTCGCGACGCACGCGCACACACCAGGAGGAGTTGAACTGGCAGACCACGTTGTCGGCGGTCTCGAAGGTGGCGTAGCAGGCGTCGTCGGTGTCGCAGTCGTAGGTCGCGCCCTTTTCATCGACGCGCTGGGGGATGTGGGTGGCGCCGAGGCAACTGACGTTGCGCACCTCGCCGAACAGGTTGTCGATGACGTAGCGCCAGTGGCAGAGCATGTCGACGATGATGCCGCCGCCGTCGCCCTTGCGGTAGTTCCAGGACGGGCGCTGGGCCGGCTGGCCGTCGTGCTCGCCGGTGAAGACCCAGTACCCGAACTCGCCGCGCACGCTGAGGATGCGACCGAAGAAGCCCTGGCGCTTGAGCAGGGCCAGCTTGCGCAGGCCGGGCAGCCAGAGTTTGTCCTGAACGACGCCGTTTTTCACCCCGGCCTTTTCACAGACGCCGGCCAGGCGCAGGGCCTCGGCGGTTTCCACGGCGGTGGGTTTTTCGCAGTAGATGGCCTTGCCGGCGGCGGCGGCCATCTCGACGAAGCGGGCGCGGTGCAGGGTGCCAGAGGCATCGAAGAAGACCGGGTAGGCGGGGTCGGCAAGCACGGCGGCGAGGTCGGTGCTGGTCTTCAGCGGGCCGGTCTTGTCGCAGGCGTGCTTGGTCGCCAGGGCCTGCAGTTTCGAGGCGCTGCGACCGGTGAGGATGGGGTCGGGCATGAGCACGAGGTCGTCGGAGACGCGGATGCCGCCCTGGCGGATGATGGCGAGGATCGAGCGGACGAGGTGCTGGTTGGTGCCCATGCGGCCGGTGACGCCGTTGAGGATGATGCCGATGCGTTGCGTGGTCATGAGAAGGAGACGGGTTTGACTTGCGCGACCTTGATAAATCATATATGATATATGACAAGCAGTTTTTTGCATGCCTGCCATGTCCATCGCACCGGCCCCCACCAAGCAACGTCAGGTCTATGAAGCCCTGCGCGCCGACATCGTGGGCGGCGCGTTGCAGCCGGGGCAGGTGCTGGTCATCGACGCCCTCGCCAGGCGTTTCTCGGTCAGCATCATTCCGGTGCGCGAGGCCCTGCGCCAGTTGCAGGCTGAGCGGCTCGTCGAGATCCGCCCGCACACCGGCGTGCGCGTGGCGCCGGTTGAGGTTGCCGCCCTCGATGAAATTTTTGCCCTGCTGGGTGCCCTGGAGACGGCGAGCGCGCTCGCGGCGCTGTCGAAAATGACCCCCGGGGACCTGCGCGCCCTTGCGGCCTGCGTCGACGAACTGGAGGCGGCGGTGGAGCGCGGGGATTCGGCGGCCTTCGAGGCGGCCAACCGCGAGTTCCACCTGTTGCCCTGCCGGGTGGCTGGGTTCGACCGCGCGCAGGACATGCTGCAGTCGCTCTTCGGCGAGTGGGAACGCCTGCACCGCATGGCCTTCCGCGACGCCGTGCCGCCCGATCCGCGGCAGGCGAACCGAGAGCATCACGCCATCCTGCGCGCCTTCCGCCGTGGCGAGGCCGAGGCCTTGGGTGAGGCGGTGCGCCGGCACAATGCCGCGGCGGCCGGGCACTACCGCGCCCTGCTGCGCGGCCGATCCGACTAAGCCACGGCGCGGCAGGCACGTTGTCGTGCTCGGCAATTTGGTCTTGTGTCGTCTGCGGCGCGTCGTCAAACTGTCGATTCGATCCTTCACCGCGCCATGAATCTCCGTCCTCTGCCCACCCTTCTGGTGTTCCTCGCCTGCGCCCTGTCGCCCGCCGGCGCCGCCATCCGCCCATGGAAGAACAAGTCCGGTGCGGTGGTGGAGGCGGAGATGACCGGGGTCGATGTCGCCGCGCGCACGATCACCATCAAGCGGGCCGACGGCCAGGTGTTCACCATCCCGATCGACATGCTCAGCGATGAGGACAAGGCCTTTGCCGCGGCGGAATGGAAGCGCATGCAATCGGCCCCGGCCGCCCCGGCGAGTCCGGCCGCGGCTCCGAAGGCGCCGGCCAAGGCGGGCGCGGCTTCCGCGCAGCCGGCGCCGCCGCGGCCCGCGATCGCGGTGACGCCGCTCAAGGGGTTTAAGGCGCCCGCCGCGGCGGATTACCTGCGTGGCGTGCAGAAGACCCGGCCGCGGCTGGTGCACAGCGCCGCCGGCTGGCAGTACCTCAAAACCCAGGCGGCCTCGCATCCGGTGGCCGGCAAGCTTTTGGAAAACCTCAAGGCCGGCGGCGAAAAGATCCTCGAGGCGCCGGAACTGACCCGCATTTTCGGGGAGATGCGCAGCACGGTGACGCCGGGTTCGAAGGCGCTGTTCCGCCTGGCCACCCTGGGTGCGCTGCACCAGGTCGATGGCGACCCGCGCTGGCAGGAGCGTGGCGTGCGCGAGCTGGTGGCCATCACCGATCCCTCGGTTTTCACCAACTGGTATGTCGATGAGGTCGGCGTGTTGGCGGACTTCCTGACGGCCGCCTCGCTCGGCTACGACTTCTTCCGCGCCGGGCTCAATGCCCAGCAGGCGACGGCGGTGCGCACCTACATGGTGGAGAAGGGCATTGGCGCCCTGGTGGCCCATCTTGAGGGCGAGCCGATTCCCGAGTCCGCGCGTGGCCGTGCGCCCGGCACCTCGGCCAGCAAGGCTCCGGCCAAGGCGCCTGCCAAGAAGGCGGAAGGTTCCGAGGATCCGGATGTCGAGCACATGGCGGGGGCCTCCGCCCTGATTCTCGCGGCGATCTGCCTGGCCGACGAGGATCCGGCTGCTGCCAAATCGGCCGTGGACGCCGCCGCCAAGATCTTTGGTCGCGGTCTGCAGATGTTCGCCCCGGCTGGCATCTGGCCCGAGGGCATGGAAGCCGGTGAGACCGTGCTCGACTACGCCATCCTGGTCCTGCAGACCCTCAAGGCCAACGGCGGCTCGGACTTTGGCTTCAGCCTGCTTGAAGGCATACCGCAGGCCGGTCTGGCGCGCGTGCATCTGGTGGGGCCGACCAACCAGCTTTTCAATTATGGCGACAGCAATGCCACGGCCCTGAGCCGGCCCTGGGTCTCGACCTGGCTGGCCGGGGTGCATGGCAACATGGGCAGCAAGGCGCTCAGCGCGGGGGCCGTGCCGAATGCCGACACCGCTCATCTGAATCTCGCCGGCCACTTCCTCTACTTCAATCCGCACGCCGCCGGGGATGGCACGCCGGACAGCCTCGACTACGGCACGCCGGGCGGCCTGGTCGCCGCGCTGCGCTCGGGCTGGGACAAGGACGCGCTGTACGTGGCGCTCAAGGGCGGCGACAACACCTTTGTGCACAACCAGCTCGACCTCGGCGATTTCATTCTTGAAGGCGGCGGCACGCGCTGGGGCATTGAACTCGGCGCCGAGAGCGATCGCGCCCCCAACTTCAAGTCGACCGACCGCAGCAAGCGCTACGCCCTGTATGTCGAGGGCACGCCCGGCCAGAACACGCTGTGGCTGGGCGACAACCAGGAGCTGGATGCCAAGGCCCAGGTCCTGTTCACCCACTCAACCCCGGAACTGGCCATGGCCGCCGTCGATCTCGGCAAGGCCTACAGCAAGCCCGCCAAGGATGCCGTGCGCGGCATCCAGCTCAGCCGCGGGGCCAAGCCGCAGGTGCTGATCCAGGACGAGGTGGGCGTCAAAAACACCTCGCCGCTCGTCTGGTCGATGCACACCCGCGCCGAGGTCAGTGTCGACGGCACCACCGCCGTGCTCACCGACAAGGGCAAGACCCTGCACGCCGTCCTGATTTCCCCCGCCGGCGCCAGTTTTTCGGTGGTCGACGCCCCGGAGCCGGAGAACGAGCAGATGAAAAAGCTCACTGGCATCCGTGTGCTCAAGGTCGTTCTCGGCGAGGTCAAGGGCGCGCAGACGATCGCCGTCGCCTTCGCCCTCGGCGAAGCCCCCGCCGCCACCCCGGTCAAGCCCATCGCCGACTGGCTGCCGAAGCGGTAGGAGCGGAGAGCGGAGAGCGGAGAGTCTTGCCTCTCTGCTCTTGGCTCCATGCTCTCAGCTTTCACCCCACATACTGGGTGAGGAAGCCCTCGTTGCCCTCGGGGTCGCGGTAGCGGCCGAGCAGGATGGGTTCGCCCTCGCGCTGGTTGGGGGCGTCGAGGATTTTGCCGCCGGCCTGGGCGACCCGGGGCCAGTCCAGGATCACGACGGACACGACCGAAA
>CAZSBO010000132.1:0-11935 GCA_964605265.1 uncultured Prosthecobacter sp. | reverse complement strand
CTCTTGGCTCCCCCCTCCCTGCATTCCAGCATTGCCATTCGCAGCCGGCTGCCGTATCAAGGGCGGCAATCCCGGCTTCCGTATGGACGAGCGCTTTCCCCTCCCTTACCAGATTGGCTTCATCCTGCTGACCGCCCTGTTTGCCGTCGCCTTCAGCATCTCGCGCGAGCCGCGCCAGTGGCGGCGCTTCTGGCAGGCGCGTATTGCGCGTGTCGAGGAGGTGTCGGTCAACCGCAACAAGTACCTCGACGAGCAGCTCAAGCATTACAGCATCCTCATCGCCATGGCCTTCTTGGTGCTCGACGTCGGGGTCATCGTTGCCGGCCTGACCCACAAGTACCGCAACACGCCCTCGACCCTCACCGAGGAGCAGCGCCTGCGCGTGGAAGAGCAGCGCCGGCTCGGCGGGCAGTGAGCCACTCTTCATCGCGCCACCATGATTTCCGCCGGCTGGCTTGGGCTCTTGGTGTTCCTCGGCCTTGCCTGGGGCCTGTCTGAGAACCGCCGGCGCTTTCCCTGGCGCACGGTCGTGACCGGTCTCGGGCTGCAGGTGTTGTTGGGCTGGCTCATCCTGCGCACGGACGCCGGGCGCGCCATTTTTAGCGGGCTCGACCGGGCCTTCCGCGTCCTGCTCGGGTTTGCCGAACAGGGCACGGCCATGGTGTTCGGGCCGCTCGCCGACGCTGACCTGCTGCGCGAGCGCCTGGGCGAGGGCCATGCCTTCATCTTCGTGGTTACCGTCACCGGCACCATCATCCTGGTTTCGGCCCTGTCCGCCCTGCTGTTTCACCATGGCATCCTGCAATGGATCGTCCGCCTGCTGGCCGCGGTCATGCGTCGCTCCATGGGCACGAGTGGCAGTGAAAGCCTGGCTGCGGCGGCGAACATTTTCATGGGTCAGGCCGAGGCACCGCTGGTGGTGCGGCCCTGGCTGGCGGTGATGACGCGCAGCGAGCTGCTTTCGCTCATGGTCGGCGGCATGGCGACGATTGCCGGCGGCGTGCTGGCCGCCTACATCGGCTTCGGCATTCCCGCCGGCCATCTGCTCACCGCCTCGGTCATGAGTGCGCCCGCCGCCTTGATGATCGCCAAAATCCTGCTGCCGGAGACCGGCACGCCGGCCGCTGAGCCCAGCGCGCCCGCGGACCCGCAGGAGGCGCCGGTCAACGGACTCGACGCCCTCTGTCGCGGGGCCCAAGAGGGCCTGCTGCTCGCCGGCCGGGTCATGGCGGTGTTGATCGCCCTGGTCGCCTGCGTCGCCCTCGCCAACCATCTGCTCTCGCTCCTGCTCGCCCCGATCGGCATCGTTGAGGCCACGCCTTTGCAGACGGCCTTCGGCTGGCTGAATGCCCCCTGTGCCTGGCTCATGGGCGTGCCCTGGCAGGACTGTCGCGCGGTCGGCGCGCTGCTCGGCGAGCGCATCGTGCTCAACGAGCTGGTGGCCTACCTGCACCTCAGTCAGCAGATGCAGCAGGCGGGCGCGCTGGAGCCGCGCAGCGCGGTGATCGCCACCTACGCCCTCTGCGGCTTCGCCAATTTCGCCAGCATTGCCATCCAGGTCGGCGGTCTCGGTGCCCTGGTGCCCGCCCGCCGCGGCGAACTCGCCCGCCTCGGCCTGCGCGCCATGGTGGGCGGTCTGCTGGCCTGCTATCTCACCGCCTGCATTGCCGGTCTGCTGACGCCATGATCGAACCCGAACAACGCGACGAGGCCCTGCTGGCCGACATGGCCGCCCACGGCGGTGTGGACGACCCCTGCCTGCACGTCTGGTGGCTGGGCCAGAGCGGCTTTATGATCCGGCACGCCGGGCGTGTCTTCCTCTTCGATCCCTACCTGTCGGATGCCCTGACGCAGAAGTATGCCGGCACCGACAAACCGCATATGCGGCTGACTGCGCGCTGCGTCGAGCCCGGGCGACTGCCGCGACCGGAATTCGTCACCGCCAGCCACGTTCACACCGATCACCTGGATGGCGATACCCTGCGGCCGCTGGCGCGGGCGTATCCCGGCCTGAAAATCGTCCTGCCCTGGCCGGTGCTCGACGAAGCGCGGCGGCGTTTGGCGGGCGAGGACGCTCAATTCCTGCCGCTGGCTGCCGGCGCCTGTCTGGCGGGCGAGGGCTGGAGTTTGCAGGGCGTGGCTGCCGCCCACAACGACCTGGCCACCGACGCGCAGGGACGGCATCACTACCTCGGTTTCGTTCTGCGCAGCGGGTCGTTCACCCTCTATCACAGCGGCGACACCCTCTGGCATGACGGCCTGGTGCCGGTGCTGCGGCCGCTGGTCTGCGACCTCATGCTGCTGCCGATCAATGGCAACCGGCCGGAGCGGCGCGTGGCCGGCAATCTCAACGGCACCGAGGCGGCGGCCCTGGCGCGCGCCTGTGCGGCCCGGCTCGTCGTGCCCTGTCACTACGAGATGTTCGCCTTCAACACCGAGTCGCCCGCAGAATTTGAGCGGGCCTGCGAGCGCCTCGGCCAGCCGCAGCGCGTGCTGCGCTGCGGCGGTCGGTTGAGTCTGGAGCCGGTCAGGGCTTGAGGTTGCCGATTTCGGCTTCGGCCGGTTCCAGACCGAGCGCCCAGCGGATGCCGCCGAGCAGGTGGGCCTGGTAGGTGCGGGCCACCTCGGGCGAGTTCTTGCGCTCGTTGCTGCCTTCCTTCCAGGTCGGATCCCAGACGTCCTCGCGGTGGCCGAGCGAGGTGTAAAACACCCGGCCCTTGCCGAAGTCCTTGCACCAGGCGATCGGGTGATAGCCGGGCGTCTTGTCGTTCGGATGTTCGTTGAGGCCCATCAGCGCGTGCACGGTGGCCGGGTCGTAGTTTTTGAAGATGTAAATTTCGTCGAAGACACGCCAGGCCGAGGGAATGGGCTTGGTGGCGGGATGGGCGGGGTTGTGCAGGATCGGCTGCACCTCGACCTGCTGCTTGTGGGTGAGGAACTCGCCGCCGAGCATGTCGACGTAGCCGCGGAAGGGATGGTAGGTGTCGCCGCCCGAGTGCATGGCGATGAAGGCCTTGCCCTCGCGGACCAGGTTGACGAAACCCTCGCGGTCGGGCAGCTGCAGGTCGCCGGTCGTGTTGGCGAAGACAAAGCCGTCGTAGCCACGCAGCTTGTCGAGGCTCATGTGCTGCGCCATGTGCGCGCGCACCGTGTCGTTCCAGGCGGCATTGGCGCGGTTGAACTCGGCGAGTGCCATGCTGAACGCCTCCTGGCGCGCCTTGAAAGCTTCGTCGCTTTCGTTGGGCTTGCGTTCGGGGGGACGGCCGGGGCTCTTCGGCTGGCCGCCCTCCGGCTGGCGCACGAAGTCGACCGTGAAGGCGCCCGAGCTCTGGCCGATTTCGGCGAGCACCTTTTCGGCAGTCTCGATCGAGGAGTGGCGGAAGCCGGTGGTGACGGTGACGACGAGCAGTTTTTTCGGCGCAGCCGCGGCGGGCAGGGCGACGGCGGCGAGCAGGGCGAGGAGGTGGCGACGGATCATGGCGATGGAACAAGCACGATGCGCCGGCCGGTCTTCTTGCTGGCAAATCGGTCCGAGCGTGCGAGGCTTCCCCCTCTTTCTCATGGCCTGGTTCTACCTTCTGCTCGCCGGACTGACCGAGATCGCCTGGGCGGTCGGCCTCAAGCACACCCATGGCTGGACGCGCCCCGGGCCGAGCCTGATCACGATCCTGCTCATGATCGCCAGCTTTGGTTTCCTCTCACAGGCCCTGAAGAGCCTGCCGATCGGCACGGCCTACGCGATCTGGACCGGGATTGGCGCGGTTGGCACGGTGGTGGTCGGCATTGTCTGGTTCGGCGAGCCGCGCACGGCGCTGCGCCTGGCCTGCATCGGCCTGATCCTGGTCGGCATCGCCGGCCTGAAGCTGACCTCCGGGCCGTCCGCCTGAACGCGGTTAGATTGCCATCCGGCCGGCGTTTCCCCGCCCATGCCAAGCCGTCTTTTTTTTGCTCTCGCTGTCCTGCTGGTTGCTGTCGCCGCGCCCGCCGCCGAGCGACCCAATGTCCTGCTCATCCTGACCGACGACCAGGGCTACGGCGACCTCTCCCTGCATGGCAATCCGGTGCTGGAAACACCGCACTTGGATCGACTCGGTCGCGAGTCGGTTCGACTTGACAACTTCCATGTCAGTTCGGTTTGCGCACCGACCCGTGCCGCCCTGTTGACGGGTCGCTACACCCTGCGCACCGGCACGCATGGCGTCACCCACAACCGCGAGGCCTTTCGCGACGGCGAGATGACGCTGGCCGAGGCCCTGCGCGGTGCCGGCTGGCGCACCGGCTTTTTTGGCAAGTGGCACAATGGCGAGCAGTATCCGCACACGCCGACCGGCCAGGGCTTTGACGAGTTCCGCGGGTTCACCAACGGCCACATCAACGCCTACTTCGACGCCGTGCTGCTGCGCGGCGCGCAACCGGAGCTGACGCGCGGTTTCATCACCGACGTGCTGACCGATGCCGCGCTGGCGTTCATCGAACGCCGCGTCGGCGAGCCCTTCTTCTGCCACCTGTCCTACAACGCGCCGCATTCGCCCTACCAAGTGCCGGACCGGTACTTCGACAAGTACAAGGCGCGCGGCCTCGACGACACCCTGGCGGCTTTTTATGGCCTGTGCGAGAACGTCGATGACAACATCGGTCGCCTGCTCGGCCGACTCGCCGAGCTCGGGCTGGCCGACAACACCATCGTCGTCTTTCTCACCGACAACGGGGGCACCGCCGGGGTGAAGCATTTCAATGCCGGCATGCGCGGCGGCAAGACCAGCGTGCACGAGGGCGGCGCGCGCGTGCCCTGCTTCCTGCGCTGGCCGGCCGCCGGGTGGAAGCCGCGCGCGCTGCCGCAGCTCGCCGCGCACCTCGACCTGTATCCGACCCTGCTCGACCTCTGCGGGGTGACACCGCCGCACGGGCCCACGGTGGACGGTCGCAGCCTGCGACCGCTGCTCGAAGACCGTGTCGCGGACTGGCCGGAGCGCCTGCTGTTTTTCCACAATCCGATCGACGAAACCAATCGCTATCCGGGGGCCGTGCGCAGCGCGACGCATCGGCTGGTGCGCGAGATTCCAGGGCCGTCGGCCGGTTCCGCCGCCAAGGCCAACGACGCGGGCGCCAAACCCTGGCAGCTCTACGACATGCTCGCCGATCCCGGTCAGAAGCGCGATCTCGCCGCCGCCCAGCCGGAGATGGTTGAGCATCTAGCGAAGGCCTACGACGCCTGGTTCGAGCAAGTCACCCGCGAGGGGCGCGAGCGCCTGCCGCTGCCGGTGGGACACGACGCCCACAACCCGGTCGAGCTGCATGCACCGCAGGCCTACTTCAGCGGCGGCCTGCGTTTCCATGCCGGCCCGGGCTTTGCCCACGACTGGTTGACCGGTTGGACTTCGGCCGAGGCGAGATTGTGGTTTGAGGTGGAGGTCGTGCGTGCGGGCGAGTATGCCGTTGAGATCGATTATGCCTGCCCCGAAGCCGAGGCCGGCTCGGTCGTCCGCGTGCGCGCCGGCCAGGCCGCTGTCGAGGCGACCGTTGCACCGGCGCCGATCCGAGCGGTGGAACTGCCGACCCGTGATGCCAAGGGGCGTGAGCGCTACCAAAACCGTGTCTGGAGCACGCTGTCGCTGGGACGCCTGCGGCTTGAGGCGGGGCGACAGCAGCTTGCGGTTGAGGTCGTGCGCCAGGCTGGTGCGCAGGTGATGGACTTCAAGCAATTGCGGTTGCGCCGGCTCTAGTCGGCCTGCGGGCATCCAGCATGGCCGGAGTCAGCGTCGCCAGGCGCCGCGGCCGGCGGCTTGGGCCTCGCGTTCCAGCCCACGCAGGCGCGCCTCGAACTGGCGCGCGCTGCGACCGTCGGGCAGGGTGGTGCCGGTGGTGTGGATGCGGGCGAGGCCGGCGCGCACGAGTTTCTCCGACAGATCCTCGCCATCGGCAAAAACCACGAAGGCGTAGAAGCGGTCGCTGTCATACACGCGCTGCCAGCGGGTGTGGATGACGAAGCCGCCGGCCTCCAGCAGGGCGCGGGTGAACTGGCGCGCGTCGCGGCCGAGCGTCAGGGTGCGGGCGTCGTCGAGTCCGCCGAAATCGCGGCCCTGATCGCGCACGCGTTCGGCGTTCTGGGCGTTCAGGTAGGTCTCGGCGCAGTCGGCGAAGTACAGTCGGAAATGGTGGGCGAGGCCGCGATGCTCGACCTTGAAGCTGTCGCCATCGTTGCTGTCGTGGCGGAGCAGGCGTGCGCCCTGCAGGCTCTCGAAGGCGGTGGCGGCGGGCCCTGTGCGCCGCGGGGCGTCGGGCGGGGTCAGGCCGTGGTGCCAGAGTTGCCAGGCCGCGGCGGCGATCAGGAGCAGGGTCCAGAGGGGGCCGCGGCGACGGCGGCGCTTGAACAGCCGCGGGATCATGCTCCGAGCGCGGCGTGATCGATGGTCTGCAGGCGGGCGCGGCGTTCGCCCAGGCGCGGCACGCATTCGAGCAGGGCGCGGGTGTAGGGATGCTGCGGCTGGGTGAGGATCTGCTCGACAGGGCCGGTCTCGACGATGTGGCCGCGGAACATGACCGCGACGCGATCGGCGACGTCGCGGATGATGCCGAGGTTGTGGGTGATGAGGATGAGGCTCATGCCGAGTTCACGGCGCAGTTCGGCGAGCAGTTCGAGGATCTGCTTTTGAATGGTGACGTCGAGCGCGGTGGTGGGCTCGTCGGCGACGAGCAGGCGCGGGTGGCAGCAGAGGGCCATGGCGATCATGACGCGCTGCTGCATGCCGCCACTGAGTTCGTGCGGGTAGGCGCGCAGGCGCTTTTCCGGTTCGGTGATGCCGACCCGGCGCAGCCAGGCGAGGGTTTCGGCGTCGCGATCAGTCACCTCCGGCCGGTGCAGGCGCAGGGCCTCACCGATCTGGGTGCGCACGCTCAGCACCGGGTTCAGCGAAGTGGTGGGTTCCTGAAAGATGTAGGCGATCTCGCGGCCGCGCACGGCGCGCAGTTCGCGCGGACTGAGGCGCAGCAGGTCGCGGTCGCCGAGGCGGAGTTCCTGGGCGGTGATCTGGGCCGGCGGTTCCGGCAGCAGTCGCGCCAGGGCCAGGGCGGTGGCGCTCTTGCCGCTGCCGCTTTCGCCAACCACGGCCAGCGACTCGCCCTCGGCGAGGTCGAGGTCGATGCCGCGCACCGCCTCGACCGGTTCCGCACCGTGGCGGCTGAAGGCGATGTGCAGGTCGCGGATGCGGAGCAGGGGGGTCATGGCTTGGCGGAGGTCGGGGCCGATCGGGGCGGCCGCTGCAGCATGCCTGTGGCGAGGCGCAGTGACAAGACGCAAAGCAGGATCGGCCACGTGGCGGTCCACACTCCGGCGGGGTTTTCCAGAAAGCTCGCGCCGGCGCGATGCAGGGCTTCCAGGCCGGGCAGGGGCGCCAGCAGGGCGGTGCTGCCGACGGCGAGGGCCGCCCAGGCGAGCAGGCAAGCGAAGCCTGCCAGACCCTGCCGTGTCCGTTCGGGCAGGCGATGGCGTCGCCAGGCAGCCCAGGGGCTGTGGCCGAGCACGAGGGCGCCTTCGAACACGCGGCGGGCAGCGTTCGGTTGGGGCGCTGCCGGCCTTGGCCTCAGGGCCGCGACGGCCCAAACGACGGCCACCAGCAGGGCCAATTCCACGAGGGACTGGGCGAAGAGCACCGGGTGGTCGGCATGGATCGCACGTGCCGGGGTGGCCAGGTTGGGAAACAGCGCCAGGGCATCGTTCAGCAACCAGGCGCTGGCGACCGCCTGCACACCACTTCGGCGCTGGCTTGGCCTGGCCAGCAAGCCGGCGGTGAGCAGTGTGGCGAGCAGCAGCAGCGGGGGCAGCCAGAACCACAGGACATCGGCCATGGCCTCGCCGCGCTCGGTTGGCATCAGGCTCGGCACCGGCCAGCCATGCGCGCCCGCCCAACCCGCCAACGCCAGGACCGGTGCGGCCGGCGGCAGCGCTGCGATGAGGCCGGCGAGTCCGCGGCTGAGTCGTGTCCAGGGACCCGGTGCCTGTTGGCCGCGCAGGGCGTGGGCCGTGCTGTGAGCCAGCGCCAGCGCCAGCAGGGCAAAGCCGATGCAGCCCGCCAGTGAGGCCACGTGGGCCGGGGTCACGGCAGCGCCCAGCGCCTGCAGGAGCAGGGGCAGGTCGAGACGGTTCCAGGGATCGGCGTTCATTCCTTCGGTTCGCGCATTTGCAGGGAGGGCGACGACACGGCCGCGGGGCGCAGCAGTTCGCGCAGGCTGGCGCCGGGCCGGTCTCGGAAGCGGTCGCGTTGCAGGCCGAGCTGCGGTTCGTCGCCGAGCAGGGGCAGCGCCAGATGCAGGTCGCGCAGGCGCTGCTCGACGGCCAGCACGCGCTCGGGGATGCGGGTGATGTCGAATTCATCGGCCAGCGCCTCCAGCAGCAGGTCGAGGCGCGGATCGGCGGCGCCGGTGAAGTTGAGGCTGCCCCGTTGGCTGTGCCAGCCGTCGGCGACATCCCATTCCAGGGTCTCGGCACGGCCGAGCAGGACGGCGTCGAACTGGCCGGTGGCCAGGCGGTCGCTCACCAGGTTGGCGGCCGGCACCGCCTCGACGCGGATCTCGGCACCGAGCGCGCGCCACTGTCCGGCCAGCGCTTGGGCGAGGGCGAGTCGCTGGGCATTGCCCTCGGGCACAAGCAGGCTGAAGGCCAGCGGGCTCCCCTGCCGGCGCAGATGGTCGCCGTCGGGCAGCCAGCCGAGTCGGGCCAGCTGTTCGCGGGCGGCCTCGGCGTTCGCTGCCGGCGCCGGCAGTGGCGGTTCATACCAGAGACCGACGGGGAAGTGGCTGAACAGGGGGCGTGCGCGCCCCGGGGCCACCTCGCGGACGAGGGCGTCGCGGTCGACCGCGCGCGCCAGTGCCGCCCGCAGGCCGGGGTCGCCGAGGCGACGGCTGTTCCAGAGCAGCAGGACGCGCCCGCGCGGCGGCCCGGCGCGGCGTTCCAGCCAGGGCTGCAGTTCCGTCAGGGAGGCGGTTCCCGGCCAGACCGCATCGAGGCCGCCGGCGGCGACAGTGAGGCGGGTGCCGGAAGGCGGCAGGGCGGGGAAGAAGCGCAGCCGGCGCGGGCTGTCGGGGCCGGTGGCCTGGTCGGTCTCCAGCACCAGCGTCTCGGCGTTGCGCTGCACCACATGCCAGGCACCCGCGCCAACATGCCAGGCATTTTTGCCGCCAAGATGCCAGGCATTTTCGTTGAGGTCCTCGGCGGTGGGCGGCGGGACTTGGGCGGCGACACCAAGATGGGTTGCGCCAACATGCCAGGCATTTTTGCCGGGTTTTTCGGCGGGGGCTGGCAGGATGGGCAGGTCGATCCAGGCGGCCAGGGCGGCGCCGCGGCTGCGTCGATAGACGGCGCGGAAGCCGCCCTCACCGGGCTCGATCGCCTGCAGGTCGCGCAGGCCGTCGCGGCTGCGTGCGGTCGGTTCCGCCAGCACGGCGGCCACGGTGGCTTGGACATCGCCGGCGTCGAGGGCCCGGCCGTCGGGCCAGCGCGCGCGCACCGCGCTCCAACGGAATTCCAGCACGGGTTCGGCGAGGCCGGCCACCTCGGCCAGCGGGCGCATCTCCGGCAGTCGCGGCAGGTGCGGGCGCAGGGCCGCTGCTAGGGCTTCGCGGGCGGCCAGCGGCGGTTGGCTGGTGACAATCTCGCAGGCACCGTCGGTGTCGAACCAGAGCCGGTGAAGGCCGGCCGGCGCGCTGGCGGCATGAGCTTCGAGGGCGTCGCGCAGGCCGGGCACACTCTCCAGGCGCAGAAAGGTCAGCGCTTGCGGTTCCGCCCCGGCCAGCGCTGCCAGCGCGGCGTCGGCGGATGTGCGATCGGGTTTGGTGAAGCGCAGGACCAGGGCGGTTTTGTCCACCCGCGTTTCTTCGAGTCCCCAGTCGAGCCGGGTCTCGGCTGGCACCGCCAGCAGGCGGGTGCGCGCGGCCTGGGCGGCGTCGATGTCGGCAAACCAGCAGCTCACGCGCAGGTGCCAGCGCCATTCCTCGGCGAGAGCCGGGGCCGGCCGCCCCTGACGATCGAGCCGGATCAGCGGTTCGTGCAACAGGTCGAGGATTTGTCGCTCCGCTTCATCCGCCGGTGCGAAGGGGTTCAGGGCCGGCAGATGGCCCGGCAGCAGCAGGCGCCATTCCTGCGAGCGGTCCTGGGCGCGTCGCGCCAGCACAGTCGAGCCCGCCCAGACCGCAGTCGCCAGCACCGCGGCGGCGGGCAGCAGGAAGAGCGGGCGGGGCAGGGGCATCCGATCAGCTTAGCCTCAACTCGGCGTCGCGAAACCCGAATTCGGCGCTTCGTCCTTGGCGTCGCGCCGCCGCCGGCGACAATGGCGGCATGGACGCTTTTCTCGCCGCCGCCCACCGGCACCTGCCTGAGGCCCTCGACTGGCTGCAGCGCATGGTGGAGGTCAACAGTTTCACGACCCATCGCGAAGGGGTGGCCCGCCTCGGCCAACTGACGGCAGAAAGCTTTGCCGGGCTTGGCTTCCGGGCGGAATTCGTGCCGGCCGCCAACCCGGCCTATGGCGAGCATCTGTTCCTGCGTCGCGGCGATGCCCCGCCGGTGGTGCTGGTCACCCATCTCGACACCGTCTTTCCGCCCGAGGAGGAGCTGCGGAACGACTTCCGCTGGTGCGAGCAGGGCGGGCGCCTTTACGGGCCGGGCACGGTCGACAACAAGGGCGGCACGGTGCTCATCTGGCTCATGCTGCGGGTGCTGCAGGAGTTGCGGCCGGAACGTTTCGCCGCCACCTCCTGGCTCATTGCCGCCAACGCCGCCGAAGAGGTCGTCGGGTCCGACTTCGCCGATCGCACCCGCGAAGGCTGTCCTGCCGGCGCCCGGGTGGTGCTGGTGTTTGAGGGCGGGCCGCGCGATGCCGAGGGCTGGCACGTGGTCGCCGCGCGCAAGGGCCGGCTGGAGTACCGCCTCACCGCGTCGGGTCGCGCCGCCCATGCCGGCAGCGGCTTCACCCAGGGCATCAACGCCGTCGTCGAACTCGCCGCCCTGCTGCCCCGGCTCGCCGCCCTCAGCGATCCCGCGCGCGAACTGACGGTCAACATCGCCACCTGCCACGGCGGCACGGTGCTCAACCGCGTGCCGCATGAGGCGGTCGCCGAACTGGAGATCCGCGCCTTCGATCCCGACGTGCTGGCGTCGGCCGGTCGCGCGGTCGAGGCCTGTGCCGGTCGCAGCCCGGGCGGCGCAAGGCTCACGGTCGAACGTCTCGGTCGCACCCGCGCCTGGCCAGGCGATGCCGCCACGGCGCGCCTCACCGCGTGCTGGCAGGCGGCAGGCGCCGGCCTTGGCCTGCCGGTGGTGGTCGAGGCGCGCGGCGGCTTGAGCGATGCCAACTACCTGCACGACCTGGCGCCGACCCTCGACGGTCTCGGTCCCGCCGGCGGCAATGCCCATTGCTCCGAGCGCTCGCTCGACGGCAGCAAGCTGCCGGAATATGTCGAGCGCGACTCCTTTGCACCGAAGACCGCGCTCAATCTGGCGGCGCTGGAGCGCTGGCTCGACGCCGACTGAGCAGGCCGACTCCCCTTGCATCCGAGCCTTTCCGCGTGTTGGGTTCCCGTTTCATGACAGGGATTTTCTTGGAACTCGGCCTGCTTGGCCTGCTACTGGGGGCCAACGGCATTTTCGCCATGGCGGAGATCGCCGTGGTGTCCTCGCGCCGGGCGCGCCTGCAAACCCTGGCCGACTCCGGCAGCCGCGGCGCCCGCGCGGCGCTCGATCTGATCAGCCAGCCGGGCCGTTTCCTGTCGACGGTGCAGGTCGGCATCACCCTCGTCGGCACACTCGCGGGTGCCTCCAGCGGTGCCTCGCTGATTGCCCGTCTCACCCCGGTGATCGACGACGTGCCGGTGCTCGCCCCCTGGGCCGGCATGATCGCCACGGTCCTGGTGGTCGCCTTCATCACCTACCTGTCGGTCGTGC
>CAZSBO010000131.1:0-11939 GCA_964605265.1 uncultured Prosthecobacter sp. | reverse complement strand
CGGCAACACCACCGACTGCGTCAACGCCGCCAAAAAAATCCTCGAGGACGCCGGCTACGAGGTCCTCGTCTTCGCCGCCACCGGCACCGGCGGCCGCATCATGGAAAGCCTGGTCGAAAGCGGCATGATCAGCGGCGTGCTCGACATCACCACCACCGAGTGGGCCGATGAACTCGTCGGCGGTGTGCTCAACGCCGGCCCCACCCGCCTCGAAGCCGCCGGCAAGGCCGGCGTGCCCGCCATCGTCACCCCGGGCTGCCTCGACATGGTCAACTTCGGCGAACCCGCCAGCGTGCCGGAAAAGTTCAAGGACCGACTTTTCTACCCACACAACCCGCAGGTGACCCTCATGCGCACCAACGCCGAGGAGTGCAGCCAACTCGGCCGCATCCTCGCCGACAAGCTCAACGCCTACACCGCGCCGGTCACCGTCCTCATCCCGCGCCGGGCCATCAGCGTCATCAGCGCTCCCGGCCAGCCCTTCCACGACCCGGAGGCCGACGAAGCCCTGTTCGCCAGCCTGAAGGCCCACCTGCGCGTCGACATCCCCGTCGTCGAAATGGACTGCGAAATCAACGCCCCCGAATTCGCCGCCGCCTGCGCCCACACCCTGCTGGCTCAGCTGAGCCGCTGAGGCATCTCAGATCTCAAATTTCAGATCTCAGATTCTCCCATCTCCCATCTCCCATCTCCCATCTCCCATCTCCCATCATGTCTCTCGGCCAACTGCTTCTCACCGGCGTGCCCGGTCCCGTCCTCGACGCCGAAACCGCCGCCCGCTTCAAGAAGCTGCAGCCCGGCGGCTTCATCCTGTTTGGCCGCAACATCCAGTCGCCCGAACAACTGCGCAAGCTGATCGACGACCTGCGCGACCTCTCCGACATCGAGCCCTTCATCACCATCGACCAGGAGGGCGGCCGCGTCTCGCGCCTGCGCCTGATCGGCGAGGAGCCGCCGAACGCCCAGCAACTGCGCGACAAGGGCGATCCCGCCCTGATCAAGTGGCATGGCCGGCTCACCGGCGAGCTGCTGCGCCTGTTCGGCTTCAACCTCGATCTCTGCCCGGTGCTCGACATCTCGTATGACGACGCGGCCGACAACTCGCTCAAGGGCCGCTGCTGGGGCCGCGACCCGCAGCAGGTCATCAGCAACGCCGGTGTCTTCAACCGCGCCCTGCGCAAGGAGGGCATCCTCTCCTGCGCCAAGCACTTCCCCGGCTACGGCCCCGCCGAGTGCGATCCCCATGAGTTCCTACCGGTCATCGGCAAGAGCCGCCGCGAGATGGAACTGAGCGAGCTGCTGCCGTACTCCGCCCTGCTGCCGGAGCTCGACAGCGTGATGACCTGCCACAGCAATTACACCGCCTACGATCCCGACCGCGGCCGCTGGCCGGCCAGCCTCAGTCACAACGTCTGCACCAAACTGCTGCGCGACCAGCTCGGTTTCGAGGGCCTGGCGATGACCGACGACCTCGACATGGGCGCCATCCTCAACGAGGTCACCTTTGAGCAGGCCATCCAGGAGGCCGTGCGCGCCGGCAACGACCTGGTCATGATCTGCCACCGCCTGGAGATGGTCGAACTCGCCCGCCAGCACCTCGAAGGCGTCGAACACCCGGTCCTGCACGACGCCCTGGTGCGCATCGAGAAGACCAAGAAGCGCCTGCGCGCGCCCGACTCCTTCCGCCTCGACCGCTTCACCGCGATCAACCGCGAGATCTGGGACCTGCGCGTCGCCACCCTCGGCGAGGAACGCGCCAAAATCCTCAGCGTCGAGGACGGCAAGCGCTCCCCCGTCGAGCTCTACTGAGCCGCGCCTCCACTCTCCACTCTCCCCTACGGCGACTCCGCCTCCTGGTCATCGGGCATGCGCTCAATGAAGCGCATGGCGTGGTCGATGAAGCGCAGCGGCACGTCGTCGGTGGGGCCGTTGCGGTTCTTGGCGAGAATGAGCACGGCCTGGCCCTTCTTTTTCGCCTCCGCCTCCTCGTCGCCGACGTCCATCTTCGCACCGGCGTAGTCCTCGCGGGTGAGCAGTCCCACCATGTCGGCATCCTGCTCGATCGAGCCGGATTCGCGCAGGTCGGAGAGCACCGGCCGCTGACCCTTGCGCGATTCGACGGCGCGGTTGAGCTGGGCGAGCACGATGATCGGCACGTTGAGTTCCTTGGCGAGCCCCTTCACGCCGGCAGAGATTTCGGCGATTTCGATCTGGCGGTTTTCCTTGCCGCGCTTGCTGCCCGAGGTCATGAGCTGGAGGTAATCGATCATGATCATCTCGATGCCGTGCAGCTTCTTCAGGCGGCGCGCCTTGGCACGCATTTCGAGCACATCCAGGCCGGGCGTTTCGTCGATCAGGATCGCCGAGCGCTGCAGCTCGCGCGTGGCCTTGGCCAGCGCCTCCTGCTGGGCGCGCGAGAGCAGGCCGCGCGACAGATCCTGCATGGAGAGCTGGGCGCGCGAGACGAGCAGGCGTCGCACCAGCATGGTGGCGCTCATTTCCAGGCTGAACACCGCGCAGGGCCGGCCGCTGTCGACGGCGATGTGCTCGACGATGTTCATGGCGAGCGAGGTCTTGCCCATCGAGGGACGGGCGGCAATGACGAACATTTCCCCGCCCTGCAGGCCGCTGCTCATGCTGTCGAGCTTGCTGTAGCCGGTCGACAAGCCGCGCAACTGGCCGGGGTGCTCCAGCATGTATTGAATGCTGTCGATGGCCTCGGCGACGTGGGCGCTCAGGCTCTTGATGCCGTCCTCCTTGCCGGAGGATTCGCGCACGGCGAGGATGCGCTGCTCGGCGTGGTCGACCAGCGTGCCGACATCCTCGTCGATCTGTTCCTTGCCGTGTTCGTAGGCGTAATGGATGTTCAGCGAGCTGGCGTGGATGAGCTGGCGGAGGATGTGCTTGTCGAGCACGATCTTCTTGTAGTACGGGTAGTGCGCCGGCACCGGCACGTACGTGAACAGCTCGCTGATCGCCGCCGGCCCGCCGACCCGGTCGAGCAGGCCCTGGCCGCGCAGGGCATTGGTGAGGGTGACCGGATCGATGGCGAGATGCTTGTCGTCGAACTCGAGCAGCATCTCGTAGACCGTGCGGTTGGCCTCGTGGTAGAAGGCCGCGGCCGGCAGGGTGACACGGCTGTCGGCGAGCCGTTCGTTCGGATCCTGCAGCAGGCTGGAAATGACGCCCTTCTCCGCCTCATCGCTGAACGGCAGGGCGCGGTTGATGTTGGCCAGCAGTTCCTCGGCGCTCGGGATCTCGTTGCGCTTGCGGCCGAAGGGATTGGCCTGCGGCACGGCGGCGGCGCGGTCAGGCAGTTCACCGGGGGCGGCGGCTGCCTGGGCGAGATTGGAAGCGGATTCAGCCATGGGAGTGATCAACCAGAGGCAGGAAGCCGGGGGCGTCAATCTGAGCAACTTGTCAGCAACTGTGAACTGGTTGTGAGCAACCTGTGTATAAGCCCCGCAGGAGGGGGATCCGATTTCAGATTTCAGAGGCGGAGCCGTGACCACCGGGCCGCAGGCATTTCCACTTGTCGCGCCGCTTCCAGCCGGCAAGGTGACCGCCTCATGCTGCGCTTCCGCCTTCTCGGCTTTCCGGTCGCCGTCCACTGGTTCTTCTGGGTCAACATGGCCCTGCTCGGCGGCGCCATCGGCGCCAGCACCCCCGAGGCGATGCGCGCCCTGCTGATGTGGATGCTGGCCGGTTTCGTCTCGATCCTCGTCCACGAACTCGGCCACGCGCTGGCGATGCGCAACTATGGCGACCGCCATGTCGGCATCCTGCTGTACGCCTTCGGTGGCGTCGCCCAGGGCAGCCGCGGGCTGAGCCGTTCCCAGGATTTTTATGTCAGCGCCGCCGGCCCCTTCGTGCAGATCGCCGCCGGCGTCGCCATCTGGTGGCTGCGTGACCTCTGGCAACCGCCGCCCGGGTTGCTCCGAACCTTTCTGAATGCCTTCCTGCAGGTCAGCCTGTTCTGGGGCATTCTCAACCTCTTCCCGATCATCCCGCTCGACGGCGGCCACATCGCCCGCGCCCTGCTCGGTCCGCGCCGGCTGCGCATCGCCCTCACCCTCAGCCTGATCTGCGCCATCGGCGGTGCCCTGTTCTTCATCCAGCACGGCGGTCTCTTCGCCACGGTTTTCTTCGGCATGTTCGCCTTCAACAACTGGAAGGAACTGCAGGGCCAGCCCCAGGTGCCCTGGATGATCGGGCGCGACTGAGCCCGGCCTTCGCGACGTAACCCTTTCTCCGCCCATGAGCGCCCTCGACGACCTCCTCACCTGCCTGCGTTTCCCCAGCGTCTCCACCGATCCCAAGCATCGCGACGACGTGCGCGCCTGTGCCGACTGGCTGCTGGCCAAACTGCGGTCGCTCGGCCTCGACGCCGCCCTGCACGAAACCCCGGGCCATCCGGTGCTGCTCGCCAAAAACGCCCACCAACCCGGTCGGCGCACGGTGCTGCTGTACGGCCACTACGATGTCCAGCCGCCGGAACCCTTTGGTGAATGGCTGTCGCCCCCCTTCGAACCCACGCTGCGCGACGGCCGCATCTACGCCCGCGGCGCCACCGACAACAAGGGCCAGCTCATGGCCCACGTCGCCGGCCTCGCGGAAACCCTCGCCACCGAGGGCGACCTGCCGGTCAACCTGACGATCCTGTTCGAGGGCGAGGAGGAGATCGGCAGCCCGAACCTGCGCCCCTTCCTCGAAGCGCACCGCGACGAACTCGCCTGCGACGTCGTCGCCATCTCCGACACCGGCATGGTCGCGCCCGGCGTCGGCACCTTCACCTACGGCCTGCGCGGCATCGCCTGCGTGGAGGCGCGGATCCACGGGCCGTCGATCGATCTGCACTCCGGCATCTTCGGCGGCGCCGTGGCGAATCCGGCCACCATCGCCGCGCGCCTCGCCGCGTCCCTGCACGATGCCGAGGGCCGGGTGGTCATCCCGGGGTTCTACGACGCCGTCAAACCGCTCCAGGACTGGGAGCGCGCCGCCTGGGCGGAGCTGGGCGACGGCGATGCCGAGACGCTGGAGCTGACCGGCTCCCCCGCCCTGTTTGGCGAACCGGGCTTCAGCGAACGCGAGCGCCGCTGGGCGCGGCCGACCGCCGAGGTCAACGGCATCGGCGGCGGCTGGCAGGGCGCCGGCTCCAAGACGGTCATTCCGCGCGAGGCCTTCGTGAAGGTTTCCTTCCGCCTCGTGCCCGACCAGGATCCCGAGGCCGTGCTCAACCTGGCCGAACAGCACCTGCGCGCCCAGGTGCCGGCCGGTGTGCGTCTGGAGATCGTGCGTGGCCACACCGGCCGCGCCTACCTGACCGACCCGCAGAGTCCGCTCGGCCAAGCGGCGTGTCGCGCCCTGGAAAAAACCTTCGGCGGCCGTGTCGCCCTCATCCGCGAAGGCGGCAGCATCCCGATCGTGCAGGCCTTCAAGGAAGTGCTCGGTGCCGACACCCTGCTGCTTGGCCTAGCCCTGCCCGACTGCCAGGCGCACGCGCCCAACGAAAACTTCCCCGTCGCCAACTTCGAAGCCGGCATCCGCCTGAATCAGGAACTGCTGCGCGAACTGGCGCGCTGAGGAGTGGCGTCAGAGCCGTTGAATCGATCCCCGTCTCTCAGTGGGACTGACGCCGCGGCGCGGAATCGTCCTCGTGGGCGATGCCATCGTCTTCCCCTGTGCCGGGGACGACCTCGAGCTGGATCACAGCCTTCGACCGCGTCGCCTCAATGCGGCTTGGCCGCCTTGTCGCCGTGGCCTTCGGCCGGCTTGGCGTGCGCGTCCTTGCCGTGGCTGTCGCCATGGCCTTCGCCATGCGCCTTGTGCATGCCTTCATGCAGCACCTGGGTGCTGTCCCAGGAATGCTTGTCGCAGGAGACGGAGCACAGCAGGAGGGCGAGGGCGGCGAAGGCGGGGGCTTTCATGGTTCGGTAGCTAAAAGAACCGATACCCGCCCTCCCCCCCTCGCGCAACGGCCTTTTTTGGGCCACGAAGGAGCGCGAAGCGCCCTCATCCCGCGCCCAAAATCGCCCGTTTTCCGGTCATTCAGCGCCATTTGCGCTCTTTTCGTGGGTTTCGGCACTTGGGAAGCACGTTTCGACGCCGCAGATCCGGAGCGCGAGCATGGCGGAGCCTGCTCGCTCTGAGTCAAGCGTGCGCCCCCCAGAAGTGGCGAGTGACCTTCGGCACACTCGCGCTCCCTCAGACCGGGGCGCGGCGAGCAAGGCTTGGCCCAACCCAGCGCCCAGGACGTGGAGTAAGCTACGCGCAGCGGCCCTCGCGCAACTGCCGCCAGGCCAAGCCGAGATGCGCGGCAAGGTCGCTGGGCAGGACGGACTCCGGGGCTCCTGCAAGGGCGGCGAGTTCGGCGGCGCGACCGCACAGCCAGGCGGAGAGACCGGCCGCACGCGGTGGCGGCAGTCCCTGCCCGAGCAGGGCCGCGGCCACACCGGTCAGAAAATCGCCCATACCACCGGCGGCCATGCCGGCGTGGCCGGTGCTGTTGTAGCGCAGGGGTTCGCCGGCGCAGGCGATGACCGTGCGCGCGCCCTTGAGCAGCAGGGTGTGGCCGGGATGAGCTTCGGCAAAGCCGCGGGCACAGGCGGCGCGATCGCCCACCGTTGCCGTCAGCCGGCGCATCTCACCGGGATGCGGGGTCAGCAGGCGCGGTCCGGCGGCGTTGCGTAGCGGTTCCAGACCGCGCTGGGCAAGCAGGGTCAGGGCGTCGGCATCGATCACCACCGGCACCGGGGCCTCGCGCAGCAGGTAGGCCACTTCATCGGCGTGGGCGAAGCCGAGTCCCGGCCCCACGGCGAGCGCATTGAAGCCCTCGGCAGCGGCGCGGGCGTCGTCGATGCGGCGGACCATGACCTCGGCCGGCATCCGCGCGGCCAGCTGCGGCAGGGCCTCGGTCTCGCGCACCAGCAGCGTCACCAAACCGGCACCGGCGCGCAGGGCACCGAGACAGGCGAGTTCGGCAGCGCCGTAAAACCCGGGCGAGCCGGCCATCACACCGACACGCCCAGCCTGCCCCTTGTGGCAGTCATGATCGCGTCGCGGCAGCCAGGGGAGCAGCAGATCGGGGGTCAGCAGTTCGGCACCGGCATCGCCCTGCAGAAAAGGCGCGAGCTCCGGCAGCGGCACCAAGGCCAGTCGGCCGACATGCTGGACGGCGGCATCGGCGACCAGCCCGCGTTTGACCGCCGCGACGGTGACGGTGACGTCGGCGATCACGGCATCGGCCGCCGGCACCCCGGAATCGCCATCCAGCCCCGAGGGCAGGTCCATGGCCACCGTGCTGGCGCCCTGTTCCAGGCGCAGGCGGTTCATTTCGGCGGCGAGGACGGCGTGGTCCGGCCGCAGCGGCCCGCTTGCCCCCAGGCCGAGCAGGCCATCGAGGCAGACGAGCGGACCGGAATCGCAGCGCGCCTCAGCCGGAACGACTTCCAGGCCACCGAGTTCATGCCAGTGCCGGGCCGGCAGCGGTTTAAATTCGCTGGGGTCGCGGGCGCAGCGGGCCTGCAATCGCCAGCCGGCGGCGCGCAGTTCACGGCCGGCCACCAGGGCGTCGCCGGCATTGTTGCCCGTGCCGAGGTAGAGGCGGGCCGTGCCGGGCACGGGAAAAAACTGGCGGATGACGCGGGCGATGCCGCAGCCGGCCTGCTCCATGAGGGCGGCAGCACTGACGCCGCTGGCGAAGGCGCGCGCCTCGGCCTCCTGCATCTGGCGGCACGTGACGAGCATGGCGGGCGGATCAGCGGGCGCGTTTGTAGGCGACGATGCCCTGGGCGATGCCCTCGGCAATGCGGGCGCGGAAGGCGCCGCTCATCATCTTCGCGCGCTCGGCGGAGTTGCTGACGAAACCGCACTCGACCAGCACCGCCGGGTTGCGGGTGGTTTTGCGGATGACGAAGTAGCTGGCGTGCTTGACGCCGCGGTTGGTCAGGCCGGTCGACTGCAGCAGGTAGGCCTGGATGTAGGCCGCAAGGGTGTAGCTGCGGTCGAAATGATAAAAGGTCTCGACGCCATGACCGGTGCCGCCACGGCTGTAGTTGTAATGGATGCTGACGAAGATCGCGTTGCTGCGGCTGTTGCCGTAGTCGGCGCGTCGCTGCAGCGGGATGAAGACGTCGGTGCTGCGCGTCAGGATGACGCGGAAGCCGGCTTCCTTGAGCAGGCGCTCGACGCGCCGGGCGGTGTCGAGGCAGAGGTGCTTTTCATACACGTAACCGATCGAGGCGCCGCGGTCGTGGTCGCCATGACCGGCATCGAGGATCACTGTGTCGAAGGCGCGCGCCGCGCCGGTGATCAGCAGGACCGCCAGCAGAGCCAGCACCCCGGGGAAACGTCCAGGGCGGCAGGGCGGCGAAAAGAGGGCGGTCATGGATTCGGGAGTGAGGGCGGACCTTGTCGGGCAGTAAGCGCCTTTGCCGTCCGGGGTCAAGCGTTTTGGCGGACAGGGACCGACCGACAAAAGCATGAGGATCAAGCGCGGCGGTCACGTTGGTTTGCACATGCTCCCGCGCCTGCTCCTGCCCCTGCTGCTTGTCACCGCCGCACCGGCGGCAACCCCATTGCGACACATCGTCTTTGGCTCCTGCCTCGACAAAACCGAGCACCCGATGCTCGACCGCACCCTGACGCTGCCGATGGATCTGTTTCTGTACCTGGGCGACAACATCTATGCCGACACCGAGGACATGGCAGTGATGCGGGCCAAGTACCAGGCTTTGGCGAACAGCCGCTTCCATCGCGGCCTGCTCGAGCGCGCGCCGGTGCTGGCCACCTGGGACGACCACGATTTCGGTGCCAATGACGGCGGGGCGGACTACCCCAAGCGGCGCGAGGCGCAAAAGGAGTTTCTCGACTGGCTGCAGGTGCCGGCCGACTCGCCAAGGCGCAGCCGCGAGGGCGTGTACGATGCCCGCCTGTTCGGCCCGGCGGAGCACTCGGTGCAGGTCATCCTGCTCGACACCCGCTACTTTCGCAGCCCGCTCAAGCGCGTGCCCAAGAGCCAGGCCGGCGTCGGCGGCAGTGCCGTGCCGAACGACGATCCCTCCGCCACCCTGCTCGGCGAAGCCCAGTGGCGCTGGCTGGAGGAACAACTGCGCCAGCCGGCGCGCCTGCGCCTGATCGCCTCCAGCATCCAGTTTGCCGCCGCCGCCAGCGGCAGCGAGAGCTGGGCGAACTTTCCCCGCGAACAGCGCCGCCTCATTGAACTGATCCGCCGCACCCAGGCCGAGGGCGTGCTCGTCCTCAGCGGCGACCGCCACTGGTGCGAATTCTCGACCCTGACCGAGGACGTCCCCTACCCCCTGCACGATCTGACCGCCAGCTCGATGACCCAGATCCACCCGCGCGGCACGCCAACGCCGAACGCCCATCGCTCGCTGCCGAAAACCTTCCACCGTCCGAATGTCGGCACCCTCGACATCGACTGGCAGGCTGCCGACCCGGAATTGCGCCTGCGCATCGTCGATGAAGCGGGCGCGGTCCAGATCGAGAAAACCCTGCGCCTCGGCGAACTGCGCCCCTGAACCGTTCGCGCTTGCACCCGGCCACCGGCGTCGCCAGAGTGCCGGCTCAACCCGCATTACCCACTCATGAGCAGCCAGAACATCGCCTTTGTCGGAGTCGGACGCATGGGAGCCAACATGGCCCGTCGCCTGCAGGACTGCGGCCACCGCATCACCGCCGTTTACGACGCCCACCGCCCGATCGCGGAAAGCCTCGCCACCGAACTCGGCTGTGCCGCGCCCGCCAGCCTGCACGAAGTCACGGCCGCCGCCGACCTGATCTTCACCGTCGTCACCAATGACGCCGCCATGGAGGCGATCTTCGTCCAGCCGGAGGACAACCTGCTGCAGGGCGCCGCCGGCCGCACCTTCATCAACTGCGCGACCCTGTCGCCCGCCATCCACCGCCGGGTCGACGCCGCCGCCCGCGCTGCCGGTGCCGACTGCCTGGAGGCCGCCATGGCCTCGTCGATCAGCCACGCCCGCGAAGGCAAGCTCTACCTCATGGTCGGCGGCGACGAAGCCGTCTACCAGCGCCTGCTGCCGGTGCTCGAGCAGATGAGCCTCAACCGTCGCCATGTTGGCGCCATGGGCCGCGCCGCCGAGGTCAAGGCCCTGGTCAACATGGTGATGAACATCAACACCGCCGGTCTCGCCGAGGGCCTCGGCCTCGCCGCCGCGCTCGGCCATGACCTCGGCATGATCCGCGAGGTGTTTAGCCAGACCGGCGCCAACAGCCGCGTCCTGGAAACCGACAGCGCCGACATGGTTGCCCGCGAGCACGACTGCTGGTTCTCCGCCGAACACGCTGCCAAGGACAGCGGCATCGCCGCCGGTCTGGCCGCCGAGGCCGGCCTCAACCTGCCCCTGAACAGCGCCACGAAGACCCAGTATGACCGCATGGTCGCCCTCGGCCTCGGCGGGCTCGACAAGTCCGGCATCGCCGAACTGACCTTCAAGGATCGCCACGGCTGAGATCCGCGGCCGTTGCTCCACGCTCATGCCTTCCAACGTCCGGCTCTTCCTGGCGTTTCGGCTGCTTTTCAACTGCCGTTTCTACTACCCGGTCTACACCATCCTGTTTCTCGACCTCGGCCTCAACCTGGGCGAGTTCGCGGCACTCAACGTCATCTGGGCGCTCACCATCGTCCTGCTGGAGGTGCCCTCCGGCGCTCTTGCCGACCGCTTTGGACGGCGTCCCCTCGTCGTCGCCGCCGGCTGGCTCATGGTCGCCGAAATGGCCCTGCTCTGCCTGATGCCGCCCGGTCGGCACGACCTGGTGTTCTGGCTGTTTGTGGTCAACCGCATCCTCAGCGGCACGGCCGAGGCCTGCGCCAGCGGTGCCGACGAAGCCCTGGCCTACGACAGCCTGCCCGCGACCGAGCGCACCCGCCTGTGGCCGGCGGTCATGGCGCGGCTGAGCCGGCTGATGGCCATCGGCTTCGTCATCGCCTTTGTCAGTGGCGGTCTGCTCTATGACCATGAGGGCGTGCTTGCCCTGCTCAACGGCCTCGGCCTGCCGGCCTTGGAGCGCACCTGGACGATGAAGCTGCCGCTGCTCTTCAACCTGTTCACGGCCCTCGCCTGCCTGGGCGTCGCCCTGCGCCTGCGCGAGCCCGGGCAACCGCCCGCCGCCGGCGGTTCATGGACGCAGGAAACTGCGCGCGCCCTGCGCGGCATGCTCGCCACCGGCACCTGGATCTGGCGCCATGAGACGGCCTTCCGCCTGCTTCTCTTCGCCATCGTCTTCGACAGCATCATCCGCCTCTTCCTCACCGTCGCCAGCAACTTCTACCGCCTCGTCGGCATCGATGAAGCCTGGTATGGCGTCATCGGCACGGTCGCCTCCCTGCTCGGTCTGGCCAGCGCCGGCCTCATGGAGCGCATGACCCGGCACGGCCGCGAGCGCGATCACTTTCTCTTCGTCGCCGCCCTGACCTTTGCCGGTCTGCTCGGCGCCGCCCACCCGCAGCCGGGCTGGACCGGCATCGCCCTCATCCTGCCGCTCATGCTCGCCATGCGTTTCCTGCAGTTCTTTTTGTCGCACCACCTCAACGCCGCGGCCGACTCCGCCCACCGTGCCACGGTGTTGAGCTTTCGCGGCCTGACCACCAACCTCGCCTACGGCCTGCTCACCCTGCTCTTTGGCTGGCACACCGCCTGGCTGCAGGGCCGGCTCGACCTGCCCGCCGAGGATCCCGGCGTCTTTGCCGCCAGCCTGCAACTCTGGCCCTGGTGGTTTGCCGGCAGCCTCGCCCTGGCCCTGCTGGTGCTGCGTTGGCGGCGCTGAGACGGTCACGGCTTGTCCGCGCCCGAACCCTCCAACCGGCACCGCTTCCGCAACCCCGGACTCAGCGTCGCTGAGCGCGAATGTGCTCGAGCGCGGCCTCCTGCATGAAGCGGATCGCCGCCGGCGTGTTG
>CAZSBO010000130.1:0-11942 GCA_964605265.1 uncultured Prosthecobacter sp. | reverse complement strand
AGGTCGGCCATTTGCTCTTTGTTGATGGCAGCCTCGAGGCCGTCGGGCATGAGGGTGCGGTCGAGGGATTTCATCGCCTTGATGGCGCTGCGCGGCAGGGTCTCGCTGGCGCCGCCCATCATGACCAGAACGACATGATCCGCGGTCTCGCTCTGGATCAGGCCGCTGAGGGTGCGGCCATCCTGGGTGTCGATCTGGTAGGCGCTCCAGCGCGCCTCGAACATGCGGTTCGGATCGAGGATGTCGGAGAGCAGCGCCTCCGGCGGCTTGGCCTTGACGTCGGAGAGGGGGGGACCGACGTCGACGCCGAGTTCACCGTGCTTGTGGCAGGTGACGCAGACCATGGCGAAGACCTGGCGGCCCTTTTCGGGGTCGCCCTTGCGGGTGGTGGCGGCGAGGTACTCGCTGACCACACCCGCGCGGTTGCCGCTGGCCTGACCGAACAGCTTCTTCGCCAGCTCGGCCATCTCGCTCGTGCCGCGCTGGTAGCGCCAGCGGGTTTCGACATCGACCCAGGCGGTCGGGAACTCGCCCTGCTCCATGCGCTTAAACAGGGCCAGCGCGGTGGTGGCGTTGGCGGTGAGCACGGGCACGAGGTCGCGCTTCAAGCCCGGACCGGCTTGCGGCAGCAGTTCGTAGAGGAGCGGCGCGGTGGTGGTGGCCGGGTAGCGCTTCAGTACCGCCAGGGCGGCGGCGGTGAGTTCGACGGGCTGGGCGGTGGTGAAGAGCGACTTCAGCACGGGCTGCACGGCCTCCCACTTGCGCTGGGCAAGCAGGGGCAGCACGGCGAGGCGCTGCTCAAGCGGGGCGCTGGCATTGGCGACCACGGCGTCGATGCCGGCCTGAAGGGCGGCGATTTCCTTCGCGGCTTGGTCGTGACCCTTGGGCAGTTTGGCAAGGCCCTGCAGCAGGGCGGGTTTCCACCAGAGCAACTGGCCGGGCTGCTTGTCGAGCAGGGTCAGCAGGGCGGCGATGTCATCGGCCTTGCCTTCGGCGAGGGCGCCGGCGGCAAAGGTGCGCAGGGTGGTGGCGCGGGTTTCGGAGTAGTGACTGTAAAAAGCCTCGCCGACGAGGCTGAGCACGCGGCCCATCTGGCCGCCGGCGGCAGAGGCGACCATCTTCGCCATCCAGGCATCATCGGCATGCTCGGTGAGCACGGCGGCAAGCTGCTTCGCCCCGGTCAGGGTCGGTACCTTCAGGAAGGTGGCGCGGGCGGCGTGCTCGGCCGGGCGCTCGCCCCAGCCAGCCTCGGGGATGGCGTGGTAACGACCCGGCACCTTGGCGGCGAGGGTCTTCGTGCCCTTCGGCACGATGCGCCAGATGCGTCCCTGCTGCTCGCCCTGGCGCATGTCGTTGGCCTTGACGAACTCCTCGGGGAAGAAGCGGGCGTGATCGATCCAGCGACGGTAGATGTCGCAGATGTAGATCGCGCCATCGGGGCCGGTGGTAAAATTGACCGGGCGGCACCATTCGTCGCCGCTGCGGAAGAACTCGGTGCGCTCGCCGACGCGGGTGGCCTTGAGGCTGGCGCCATTGGGCTCGACCTTGTAGCGGGTGACGAGCTGGCCGGTGGGATCGGGCACGAAGACGTTGTTGCGCAGCTCCGGCATCAGCTCACCACGGTAGACGCCCAGGCCGGAACAGGCGGTGTTGGTGCCGGCGTGGGCGTCTGCCGTGGTGTGGGTGATTTTGAGGGGGAAAACGCGGGTGTCGGCGCCGGGCGGGGCGATGTCTTCATGTACCTGGGTGATGCCGGCGTGCGGGTTGCGGGTCATCGCTTCCCAGGGCATGACGGTGAACATCAGCGGGTTGCGATTCGAGCAGTAGAAGTGGTGGCCGAAGTCGTCGAAGGCACCGCCGTACTGGCCCTTGCCACCGGTCGGCGAGATGGCACCGGTCTTGGGATCCCACTTGAAGTTGGCGCCGGGCACGCCGACGACCTTGTCGGGTGCGTCGGCGGGATAGATTTCCTTGGCGTCGAGGCCGTTGTTGAAGTGCACGCAGCCGTCAGGGCCCCAGCGCGGGGCACTGACCTGGAGCTGACTGTGGCGCGGATTGAAACCCTTGATGAGCGGCCGGTTGATGTCGGCCTTGCCGTCGCCATCACTGTCTTTCAGAAAAAGGATCTGCGTGCGCGTCGTGGCGATCAGGCCGCCGTCATGGGGAAGCAGGCCCTGGACGTTGTCGAGCTGGTCGGCAAAGACAACGCTGCGGTCCATGCGACCGTCGCCGTTATCATCGATGAGCTGGGAGATGCGCGACATCCAGGGCTCGCCCGCCTTGGGCGGGCCGAGCGGGTAGTCGCGCATTTCCGCCACGAACATCCGGCCCTGGGCATCCCAGGTGACCTCGACCGGGTCGAGCACGAGCGGCTCGGCGGCGACGAGTTGGGCCTCATAAGCGCCGTCGAGACGGATCTGGGCCAGGGATTGCTCCGGGGTCAGGGGCTTGTCCTGGCCCTGGCGGACGCTGACGTCGCTGCCACCGCTGGCCTGGATGGCCGACCACTTCTCGGTGAAGCCACCGAGCGGGTGCAGTTCATAGCGGCGCACGATCATTTCGGCGCCCTCGGTCTGGATGCAGATGCGACCCTCGGCCGGCTTGCAGTCGAAGGCCTCGTTGACCAGACGACCGTTGACGAAGTACTGCAGGGTGTCGCCCTTGGCGATGACTTCCAGGCGGTTCCACTCGCCGACCGGTGAATCCGGATCATCGGGATGGCGGATGTTGAGCTTGTCGGCCCAGTCCTCATGGCGCTTCTCCCAGTTGACGCGGCCCTTGGTGAGGGTCTGCTTGGGCGCGCCCTTCTTCCAGCGCTTTTCCTTGTCGCGATCGAGCTCGATCTCGGCGCTCAGGCTGGTGACCAGCTCGGTGCCGTCGGGCAGCTTGGGCGAGAGCACCAGGATGTCGCCAATGCCGCCCTCGATGATCTGGGCCTCGATGCTGGCCATCCAGGTGTTGCCGTAGGCGCCGTGCGGACCGTAGGAGTGGACGAGGATGCCGTTGTCGCGCGAGCGGTCGGCGCGCTTGCCCCAGGTCTTCGGGCCCCACTTGAAGTCGACGACAAGGTGGTAGTCCTTGTAGCTGTCCTTGGTGACCATGTAACCGTAGCCGCGGCCGCTGATGTGCAGTTCCGAGCCCTTGAGCTGGAAGACCTCCTGGGGCGGATCGGCGAAGTCCTGGTCGGGGTTGATGTGGTACTCGACCTGGCCGTTTTTCATCAGGTCGAGCACGTTGATCTTCTCGGTGACCGGCGTGGCGGACCAGGCACGGGCAACGAGCAGGGGGACGAGCAGCAGAGGAGAGAATCTCATGGCGGAGAAGGTACGCCCCGCAGCCCCGAATTTTGCGACGGGTGACAGCCCGTTTGCGACCGGACATGATGCTTTTGTGACACCGGGCTTGCCAGGCGCCCGCCGCGGCCCTTGAATGGAGCATGCATGAAGACTGGCAATCCTGGGCGGCCCTGGCGGTGGTGACGGTCACCGTGATCGCCTTTGGCGTGCGCGCTGTGCGTCGTCGCCGACGCGGCAGCATCGGCTGTGGCGGCGGCTGCGACTGCCCGAAGAAGCCCTGAGATCAATCGGCGTCGAGGGCCAGCAGGCGGCGCGCCTCGGCGAGCAGGAACTTCGTGTCGGTGAAGGGTTCCCAGCTCACATCCAGCCAGCACAGGCGCCCCTTGGCATCGACGAGGGCGGCGGCATGCAACGGCTCCTCCTCAAAGTCGTCATGGGCGCGGAAGGCCTTGAAGGCCTCGCGCGAGGGATCGCAGAGCACCGGGAAGGGCGGCAGTTTTTTGTCGCTCATCTGCTCAACCAGGCGACCGGCGAGCGACATCGGCTCGCTGGTGATGGCGGTGATTGACAGTCCGGCCTTGGTGAACTCGGGCGCGACCTTGGCAAAGGCGTTGACCTGTTCCATGCAGTGGGTGCAGGCGGAGCCGAGGTAGAAAATGAGCAGGTGGTTGCGACCGGCCAGTTCGCGACTGGAGAAGGGTTTGCCCTCCAGGGTCAGCGCCTGCCAATCCGGCGCCTGTGGCGGCGACCAATGGATCGGGCCGAGGCTGTCGAGCGGCGGCCGCACACCGGAGTCATCACGCTTCGGCGCCGGCAGATGCCAGTCGCCCTTGACGCCAAAGGTGCCGGCGAGTTCGGCGAGGCGCTTGGCCGCGGGCAGGTCGCGGTCCATGGCGAAGGCGAGCTTGCGCGCCTCGTCGAAAGCCTTGCGCGCCTCGTCCGTGCGTCCGGCGGCCTGCAGCAGGTCGGCCTTGGTCGCCTGACCGAAGAGGTCGCTGCCGAGGCCGTTGGCGGCAGTCACCGCCTTGGCCTTGTCGCCCAGGCGTAGCCAGAGCCGAGCGGCGAGGTCCTTGGGTAGATCCTTGGCGGCCTCAAGCTGCTTGGCGGCATCGACCTGCTGGCTGTGCACGGCGCGCAAGACACGCAATTCCACCAGGGCCTTGGCCGCCGCAGTCGGTTCCGGCTTTTTGGCGTCGGGCTTCTTCGGCTCCGCGGTCTTGGCCTTGGCGGCCACCGCGGGCGGGGCGCCCTTGGTCGGCGCGACGACCGGCTTCGCGACAGGCTTCGCAGGCTCTGGCTTGGCGGAGGCGGGCGGGGTCGCCTGCCCTGCCCCGGCGGCCGGGGTCTTGGCGGGCGGGGCCGGAGTGGCGGTCACCTTCGCCGCGGGCTTCGCGGCCGACTTGCTCTCGCCTTTTTTCTCCGCTGCGGGCTTGGCGGCGCTGGCACGCTCAAATTTCTCCAACTCGGCGATGGCGCGATCGAGTCCGGCGGCGTCATCAAGCTGGAAGGCGGCGAGGCCGAGCGCGCGCAGGCGCGGCACCTCGACCTCGGCCTGGGTGGCCGGTTCGAGGAAATCGGCGGCAGTGGTGCGCAGCTCCGGCCAGAGCTGCCATTTCTCCAGGGTTTCCAGCAGGCGGCGGCGGCCGTACGAGGCCGAGGAACCGAACTTGTCGAGGGTGTTGTACTTGGGATGGCGCGGATTGGCGATCAGGCTGCGGGCGAGGGCGAGGGCATCGGCGGCACGGCCAAGCTCGTTGTAGTTGCGCACCAGCCATTCCTCGTTGTGGGCGTAGTTGTGGATTTGGTCGGGCAGGACGAACTCACGGCGCATGTAGGCGTGGTCGACCCGGGTGCTGGCCTCCTGCTGCCAGACGGCGTCATCGAAGCGTTTCACCTTCGAATAGGTGTGGCCAGGCATGTGCCACATGTGGGCAATGGCAGGCGAGGCCTGACCGCAGAGGGCGGCCGATTTCAGCGCACGCTCGGGCTTGCGGTCATCCCAGAGGTGGATGCGGTAGTGGTGGGCCGGGTGGTTGGGGGCGATCGCGAAGATCTGGTCGAGCAGGGCGTCGACCGCCTGCGGACTCGAGATCGGCGCCTCCTTCTTGGCATGCCAGATCTTCCAGACCAGGAAGGCCTTCGCCTCGACATCCTGGGGTCGCTCCTGAACGATCGCCTCAAGGTCGCGGATGAAGTCGAGTTCGCGCTGCTTCTTGTCGCGCTTGTCGTCCTTTTTCAGGTAAAAATTCTCCAGCACCCGGATCCAAGCGCGGTCGCTGTCGCAGGCCTTGTCCTTGAGGGCAACCGCCTTGCTGGTGAACTGCTTGGCCCGCGTCTCGTTGTTGACGTTGGCCATGGCCATGCCCCAGAAGGCCATGGCGCAGTCCTTGTCGAGGGCGGCCGCCTGGCGGAAGGAGCGTTCGGCCTCGTAGAACCAGAAGCCATGCAACTGGCCGATGCCCTGCTCGAAAAAGCGCTGGGCCATCGGCTTGGTCGTCTGCACCGGGAAATCCACCTCGCCCGTGCCCTCAATCAGCACCGCCGCCTGGCGCGGCCCCTCGTTGAAGGCCTCGCCATGGGAGGAATGACCCGGCAGCGGGTCGGCGGCCCGGGCGACGGGCAGGGCTAGCAGAAGCAGAAGGAGGGGGCGCATGGGGTCAGGGCGAGAACAACGTCGGCATTGCCCCCTTCCGTACGCCGAAGCCGTGTTTTCCGCCGTGGGCAGACGGCGGGCCGGGTCGGCGACGCCGCCATCTGAAATCTGAAATTTGAGATCTGAGATTTCCCTTCCTCACTTCATCGCACCGGCGACGGGCGTGCCATCTTCGCCCAGGCGACCGGTGGTCCAGAGCAGGGCGCGGCTGATGAGGTCGAGGTAGCGGCCGTCGGCGACGGTGTCGTTGTTGTGACCGAGGGTGGTGCTGAAGACGCGGGTCTTGTTCGGACCGTATTCGTTGGTCCAGGCGACCACGGCTTCGGCTTCGACGGCCTTGGCACCGGCAGGAGCCGGCTGGCCCTTCTTGCCCTTCGGCGGCTGGATCTGATGGCCGGTGGCAAGTGGCTTGGCGCCGAGCATCTGGAGGTTGTTGTAGAGTTCCTCCTTGATCGTGGTCCAGTCACCCAGGCCGCGGGTGATCGGGTGGGTCTTGTCGGTGAAGGTGATGTCGATCGGCTCCTGCGGGCCGTGGCCGGTCGACTGCAGGCCGATGAACTCGTACCAGCCGGCGTTGTCGGCGCCCTTCTGCACCGGCTCGCGGAAGTTGCCCCAGCGGTAGCTGTGCATGGCGCAGTGCAGGTTCACCGCCGGCACGCCGTCGCGGTGGGCGGCGAGAATGTTGCCGACGTAGCCCGGATCGGTGACATCGGCCGAACACTCGTCGTGGATGACGACATCAAAGTCCTTGGCCCAGTCCTTGGCCTTGTAGATTTCGAAGACCGCCTTGGTTGTCTTGTCGGGGTTGTAGGCGACATCGACCTTGGCGTTGAGGCGCTTTTCGATGCCCTCCTTGAGCAGGGCCTGCTGGGTTTCGTAATCGTGGCAGCACCCGCCGGCGACGATGAGCACGCGCAGCGGTTTGGGGGCGGGATCGGCGGCCTGGGCGAAGAAGACGGCGCAGGCGGCACCGAGCAGGAGGACGGGAGCAAAAAGCTTTTTCATGGGTGTGCGGATGCAAACGCCGCGGGCGGGCGGATGTTGCCGGATCTTCTGCACCGAAAGCCGTCGGCACGCAAACTTTTGCGTTGCACTGGCGGCGGCCCGTCCTTGGGTGCGGGATGCACGTGCTCCGCCTCCGCCTTGCCGCCCTGACCGGATTCACCGCCGTCCTGCTCGGCGCCCTCGGTGCCCATGGGCCGGTGCATGAAACCTTGAAGGCGTCCGGTCATCTCGAGCCCTGGCAGACGGCCCTGCAGTATCACCTGCCGCACGCCCTGCTGCTGGCGATGCTGGCCCTGCACGGCGGCACCGGCCGGGCTCACGCCTGGGCTTGGCGCTTGATCTTCGCCGGCACCCTGCTGTTTTCCGGTTCGCTCTACATCCTGTCCCTGACCCAGGTACGCGGATTGGGGCCGGTGACACCCCTCGGCGGCGCCTGCCTGATGCTCGGCTGGCTGCTGCTGGTGGTCGGCGCACGCCGCGCCTGAGCCACCGAGAAAAGGTTGTGCCCGGAAAAGGACCGGCTTATTCTCGCTGTCATCCCGCATGCCGCCTGCCGATCCCAACCCGACGCCGGACGACGCGACGGGGCTCACGCCCCGCACGGAGCCGACCCCGGCGCCGGATCTGCCGTCGCCACCGCAGGCGCCGCGCGGACGCGACGGGCCGCCCTCGCACCGCGACGACATCCTCATTCCCGACTACACCCTGCTCAAGCGCATCGGCTCGGGGGCCTACGGCGAGGTCTGGCTGGCGCAGAGCGTCACCGGCGCCTATCGCGCGGTGAAGATCGTCTGGCGCGAGGACTTTGAGCTGACCCGCACCTTCCACCGCGAGTTCCTCGGCATCCAGCAGTTTGAACCGATCTCGCGCGGCCACCCCTGCCTGGTGCACATCCTGCACGTTGGCTGGAACGAAAATCGCGGGTTCTATTACTGCGTCATGGAGCTGGCCGATGACGCCGAGAACGGCGCCACCATCGAGGACGTCGCCAGCTACGTGCCGCGCACGCTCGGCACCGACATGCGCCGCCATGGCCGGCTCGACCTGGTGTTCTGCCGCGATGCCGGCGTTTACCTGGCTGACGCGCTGTATTACATGCACAACCGCGGCCTCACCCACCGCGACATCAAGCCCTCGAACATCATCTTTGTCGGCGGCGTCTGCAAACTGGCCGACATCGGCCTGGTGGCCGCCTTTGGCGAACGGACCTTTGTCGGCACCGAGGGTTTCGTGCCGCCCGAGGGGCCCGGCACGCCGCAGGCCGACATCTACAGCCTCGGCAAGGTGCTCTATGAGATGAGCAGCGGCAAGGACCGCATGGAGTTCCCGGAGATCCCGGCCAACCTCGGCGACGATGAATGGCCCTTCTGGGTCGACCTCAACCGCGTCATCTGCAAGGCCTGCGCGCCCGACCTCAACGAGCGCTTCCAGACCGCCTCGGAATTCGCCGAGGCCCTGCAGCAGGTCGGCCTGCGCCAACCCGAAAGCTTCCCGCGCCGCTTTGCCCGCGCCGCCGTCTTCACCCTGATCGGCTCCTTCCTTGCCGGCGCCGGCCTGACCGCGGCGAAGTACCAGCGCGAGTGGGCCTGGCAGCTGCCGCTGCCGGAAAAACCCGAGCCGCCGCACCCGGAACCGCCGCAACAGGGCAAGCCCTGGCAGAACGTCCGCGGCCAGTGGTTCAGCTTCGCCAAGGATCATCACCTCGCCGATCAGGCGGTCGAGGTCACCACGTACCGCGCCTTCCTCGAATCCACCCTGCGCGCCGCCGAATTCAGCGTCGTGCCCTTCCAGACGCCGGACAAGAAGATCCTCAACCTCGTGATGATCCCGGCCGCTGATGCCGACGCCTTCTGCGCCTGGATGACCAGTCGCGACCGCCAAGCCGGCCGACTCGATCTCGATCACGAGTACGCCTGGCGCCCCGCCACCAGCGTGCCCATGCCCGAGGGCGCCGCGCCACGACCGGACTGGCAGGTCATCCGCACCCAGATTGTCCGCGTCGCCTACGGTCGCCTCAGCCTGGCCAGCACGCCCTCCGGCGCCGATGTCTTCAACGGCCAGCTGCGCGTCGGTCGCACGCCGCTCGACCTGCCCAAGGTCCAGGCCGGCGCCTTCGACTACGAGATCCGTCTGCCCGGCTACAAGAGCGAGCACGCACGCGGCACGCTCAAGGAAGGACAGGCGATGAGCTTCAACCTGCGCCTGCGCGCCACCGGCTCGGTCGTCTTCGGCAAGCCCTGGGAAAACAGCCTCGGCATGAAGATGATGCCGCTCGGTCGCGCCCTGCTCGCCGCCACGGAAACGCGCCGCCGCGATTTCGCCGAGTTCGCCCGCAGCGCCAACCTGCCGGCGGTCGAGGGCCGCGTGCTCGAGGCCGAGCCCGATCTGCCGGTCACCTGGGTCAGTCGCGATGAGGCGGCGCAGTTTTGCCGCTGGCTGACCGATCGCGAACGCGCCAAGGGCCTGCTCGAACCCGACCAGGAATACCGCCTGCCGCGCGACGACGAATGGAGCATGGCCGCCTACTTGCCGCGCGAGAAGGGCTCGACCCCGGCGGAGCGCAGCCAGGGCATCGAGGGCATTTACCCCTGGGGTTTCACGCCCGTGCCGCCGGCGAAATCGGTGAACCTGCTCGACAAGGCCGCCGACCCCAGCGGCAAAAACTCGATCGGCGGCTACGACGACGGCCAGGCCGCGCTGGCTCCGGTCGGCACGTACCGCGCCGACACCCGCGGCCTCTTCGATCTCGCCGGCAACGTCTGGGAATGGGTGGCCGACACCTGGGAAGACGATCCCGCCATCGGTGCCGTGCGCGGCGCCGCCTACAGCACCCGCGACCGCGTCGAACTGCTCGCCTCCTACCGTCGCCAGGTCGGCGCCGGCGAACGCCTGCCCGATGTCGGTTTCCGCCTCCTGCTTGGCCTCACCGGCCAGCAGGCGCGCGATGAGGAGTAGCCGGTCGCCCTCGCCCGATCCCCTGCCCACGGGTTGCACCACCGGCCAAACCCGGCTATCGCCCGTATCTCCCTGCCTTGAAAACGATCCTCCGCGTCTTTGCCTACCTCCGCCGCTACCCGCTGCTTGCCGCCGCCCAGCTTTTCTGCGCCATCGTCGGCACGCTCATGGTGGTGGTCTTCCCGGCGGTGACCCGCGAGGTGCTCGACGTCATTGTGCCGCAGGAACAGTGGCAGCGCCTGCCGCAGGTGATCCTCATCGCCCTCGGCGCCTACTTCGCCCAGCACTTCTTCAACGGCCTGCGCATCCTGCTCAACAACACCTTCGAACAGAAGGTCATCTACGACCTGCGCAGCGACCTCTACGAGCGCCTGCAAACCCTGCCCCTGCGCTGGTTCGACAACCGACCCACCGGCGACATCATGACCACGGTCGGCGAGGACATCCCGTCGGTCGAACGCGTGCTCATCGACGGCATTGAGCAGGGCCTCATGGCCGTGCTGCAGATCGCCGTCGTCGGCGTCTTCATGTTTCGGGCCGACACCGAACTGGCGCTGTGGGCGCTCGCCCCCCTGCCCTTGCTCGCCGCCGGCGCGCTCGCCTACACCCGCACCTCGCGCGACCGCCACCGCGCGGTGCGACGCGCCAGCAGCGCGATGAATTCGCTCCTGCACGACAACGTCGCCGGCATGCGCCAGATCAAGGCCTACGCCATGGAGGCCGAGGAAAAGGCGCGCTTCAACGAGGCCAGCGGCGCCCTGCGCCGGGCCGCCCTGCATGTCATGCGCATCTGGGCCATCTACCGCCCCGGCATGCACTTCCTCACCAGTGTCGGCATGGTCATCGTGCTCTGGCAGGGCGCCCAGGGCCTCATGGAGGGCCGCATCGAAAAGGGCGACCTCGCCGCCTTCCTGCTGCTGCTGAAATTCTTCTACGACCCGGTCGAACAACTCCACCAGCTCAACCAGATCCTGCAGGGCGGTCGCGCCGCCGGCGAACGCGTCTTCGCCGTGCTCGACGCCGAACCCGAGTCCGACACCACCGGCGGCCGCGATCCCGGACCGGTCACCGGCCATGTCCGCTACGACAACGTCGGCTTCAGCTACGGCGGCACCATCCCCACCGTGCACGGCATCACCCTTGAGGCCAAACCCGGCGAAACGATCGCCTTGGTCGGTCCCACCGGCGCCGGCAAATCCACCCTCATCAACCTGCTCACCCGCTTCTACGAGTACGACGAGGGTGTCATCACCCTCGATGGCCAGCCCGTGCACGAACTCCACAAGGCCAGCCTGCGCCGCCAGATCGGCTACGTCACCCAGGAGAGTTTCCTGTTCAACGGCACCCTCCGCGAAAACCTGCTCATCGGCAAACGCAACGCCACCGAGGAGGAACTCTGGCAGGCCCTGCAAAGCGCCAACGCCGACGCCTTCGTGCGTCGCCTCGAGCACGGCCTCGACAGCCGCGTCGGCGAGCGCGGCATCAAGCTCAGCGTCGGCGAAAAACAGCGCGTCTCCATCGCCCGCGCCCTGCTGCGCAACCCGCCCATCCTGCTGCTCGACGAGGCCACCGCCAGTGTCGACACCGAGACCGAGCGCCAGATCCAGGCCGCGCTCGACCGCCTGATGGAAAACCGCACCAGCTTCGTCATCGCCCACCGCCTCAGCACCGTCCGCCACGCCGACCGCATCTACGTGCTCGATCAGGGCCGCCTCATCGAACAAGGCACGCACGAGGAACTGGTCGCCGCCGACGGCCTCTACGCCAACCTCTGCCGCACCTCGCTCATGGAAGCGAAACTGCCCTGAGGCAGTTCCAGGTTTCAAGGGTTCCGGACTTGGGCGTTGGTCATTCCTTGTTCGACATTCGATCTTCCCTTCCTCGGCTCATTCCCGCCCTGCGGTGTGCTCGATGCACCCCCGCCCCGCCTTCTGGCGAAGTCGCCCATGACACGAGCGCAGAGCGTGGAGCCAAGAGCCAGAGTATGGCGAGTGACCTTCGGCACACTCGCGCTCCGTCAGATCGCCGTCTGG
>CAZSBO010000129.1:0-11983 GCA_964605265.1 uncultured Prosthecobacter sp. | reverse complement strand
CGCACCTCCTTCTTGGCTGGATGCACGTTGATGTCGAAGCTTTCGGGCTCCATTTCCAGGAACAGGAAGGTTACCGGATACTGGCCCTTCATGAGCAGGGTGTGGAAGCCCTCGCGCAGCCCGTAGTTGATCGCCGGGCTTTCGATCGGACGGCCGTTGAGGAAGGTCAACTGCTGCTGCCGGCTGGAGCGACTCAGCCCGGGGCCGCCAATGTGGCCGTGGATGCGGATGCCCTGATGACGGAAGGGGGGCACTTCGATGAGGCGCGCCGCGAGTTCGTCGCCGACCAGCCCGCGGATGCGTTCGAGCCGGTCGGCGGTGGCGGGCAGGTGAAAGGCGGGACTGCCATCGCGCACCAGGGTGAAGGCGACGCCGGGATGGGCGATGGCGTGCAGGCGGAACTGCTGCTCGACGTGGGCGTACTCGGTGGCCTCGGTGCGCAGGAACTTGCGGCGTGCGGGCACGTTGAAAAACAGCGAGCGCGCCTCGATCACCGTGCCCGGCGCACCGCCGTGGTCGCGCACATGCGCGAGCTTGCCGCCGTGGATTTCGACCTCGGTGCCGGCGAGCGCCGCCGCCTCGCGGGTGGCCAGGCGGAAGCGCGCGACGCTGGCGATGCTCGGCAGGGCCTCGCCGCGGAAGCCAAAACTGCGGATGGCCGCCAGATCTTCCTTGGTGCGGATCTTGCTGGTCGCATGCCGCTCGATGCACAGCAGCGCGTCCTCGCGCCCCATGCCGCAGCCGTCGTCGGTGACCCGGATCAGCGCCGCCCCACCGCGCTGGATCTCGACGGTGATGTGGGTGGCGCCGGCATCGAGGCTGTTCTCAACGAGTTCGCGCACCACGGCAGCCGGCCGCTCCACCACCTCGCCGGCGGCGACCTGGCTGGCCAGGGCGTCAGGAAGAATGCGGATTTTTGACATAAATGCTGCAATTTGGGTGGTGCCTCATCGCGTAACACTTGCAACGGAAAGTCTGCTGTGGAAAGCAGACATGGTCGTCGCCTCCCATTTCCCGTTCATGATTCAGCTCACCGACTCTGCCGTCTGTCAACTCCGGCGTTTGCTGACGGAGAGCGGCGCGCCGACGGGCAGCGGCCTCCGGTTGGCCATCGAGCGCGGTGGCTGCGCCGGGCTGCAGTATTCGATGCGTGTCGCCCTGCCGGCCGAGGGCGACCAGGTGTTTGCGCACGACGACGTCTCGGTCATTGTCGCCGCCGACAGCCTGGAACTGCTCGCCGGCAGCCGGATCGACTACGTTGACTCGCTCAATGATGCCGGATTCAAGATTGAAAATCCCCAGGCCGCCCGTAGTTGTGGCTGCGGGACCTCGTTTGAACCCAAACAGGCCGGGTAAGCCACTCGAAAACAAGCGTTTGTCGCCGTTTCTCGCAATTGATCCTTTCCAATCCCGCCCTCAGCCCTTAAGTTGGGGGAATAATTTTCCATAAAATTCATATTCTCTAGAGCCTCATCATGCATGTGAGATTTCTCAGCGATGGCAGCGAGTACCGCTCCTACGGGGGCGGCAGCATGTCGCAGAAAAAAGAAGGCGGTGGCATCTTCTGGTGGGCGGTGTTGATCACCCTGCTCATGGGGGTGGCCACCTTCTGCTGGTTTTTCAGCATCATGGTCTTTTCCCAGCCGGAAAAGCCCTTCAACTACAACCTGCTTGCCAAGTGCGGCAAGCTGACGCCGCTGCGCCCCTATTCGCTCTACACGGCTCCCGCCGGCAAAGCCCTGGGCGCGCGCGACCTGATGGCGGAATTCTTCGCCTACACCGAAGCCCAGCTCGGCCTGCGCAACGACCTGCTCAAGCGCTCCTACCTGAAGAACCACCAGCATGAGCAGCCTGCCTACCTGATCGGTTCCTACCGCGTGCTTGAGGTGCGAGCGCTGGCGGAGGGCGACGTGTTTGCCAAGGGCTGGGTGCTGCGCGCGCGCGCCACCGACTTCGAAGATGTCGACATGGAGTTCGTCATGCCGGGACTGGCCACTGACGCGGCACCCTGCGTGGCGGGCGATGTCATCAAGCTCGAAAAGCGCACCTATGCCGCCCTGCTGCATGTCCAGCGTCTCGGCGAGGATCGGGTTTGCGCGACCGTGGTGCCGCTGGCCTACCAGACCGTGGTGTTTGGCGATGGCAAAGCGCGCGGTCTTGAGCCGCCCGAGCGCCTCAACATCGGCGCCGCCTGGCCGCTGACCCGTGATCCCGGACCGAGCGGCGAAGCCGCCGGCGACGCGGCCGGCCTCGCTGCGACGCGCCCCTGAGGGGCTTGCACGCTTGGTCAGTCGGGTTCGTCGTGTCGGCAGTCGTCAACGGCGGCTGCCAGCAGCACTGCATGGGGGCGCCGGAAGAGTGCTCTTGAGTCGTGGCTGCCGCTTTGGCGGGCGGAGCGTGGCGATGCCGTCATCACGGCGTTCAAGCCGTAACTCATGGCGTGCGCATGACGCGGCCTAACCAAACCTGTGGTGGAGGGTGGTCGTCTGCCGAAACTCAGGCGAGCAGTTCGTTGACGACGCGTGCCTGCGGGTTTTCCACCAGCACCTGTTCGGTGCCGTTGCGCTTGTAGCTGAGCTTCTTCGGGTCGAGGCCGAGCAGGTGCAGCACCGTGGCGTGGTAGTCGTAGTGGTGGACCACCTTGTCGACCGCATGATGACCAAACTCGTCGGTGGCGCCGTGCGCGTAGCCGGCCTTGAAGCCGCCGCCAGCCACCCACATGCTGAAGCCGTAGGTGTTGTGGTCGCGGCCAACGCCATCGCGGCCCTTGGCACCGGCACGGTTCTGGATCACCGGCAGCCGGCCCATTTCACCGCCCCAATGCACAATCGTGCTGTCGAGTAGGCCGCGCTGCTTGAGGTCGAGCACCAGGGCGGCCGCCGGCTGATCGACCTGCTTGCAGGCGGTTGGCAGACTCTTGAGGATGTTGCTGTGATGGTCCCAGGTCTGGTTGCCGGTGAAGAGCGAGACAAAACGCACGCCGCGTTCGACGAGACGGCGGGCGAGCAGGCAGCGGGTGCCGAATTCCTGCGTCTCGGGCCGGTCGATGCCGTACAGCTTTTTCGTCGCCTCGCTCTCCTGGCTGAGGTCGAGTGCCTCCTTGGCGGCGGTCTGCATGCGTGCGGCCAGTTCGAAGCTCTGGATGCGCGCCTCGAGGTCGCTTTCGCCCGGGCGGGCATCGGCATGGCCACGGTTGAGACGCTGGACAAAGTCGAGGTAGCGCGCCTGCGCCTCCCCCTTGAGCGACATCGGGGCGTCGAGGTTGAGGATGCGCGGCTCCTTGGGCCGGATCACCGTGCCCTGGTAGACGGAGGGCAGCCAGCCGTTGCTGAAGTTGTCGACCCCGAGCACCGGCAGGCCGCGAGGGTCGGTGAGCGCGACGTAGGCCGGCAGGTCCTGATTCTCGGAACCGAGGCCGTAGGTGATCCAACTGCCGAGGGTTGGTCGGCCGCCGACGACCTGCCCGTTCATCAGGGCGTAGATCGACTGGCCGTGGTTGTTCACGCCCGTGTGCATCGAGCGAATCAGGGTCATCTCGTCGGCGATGCCGGCCATGTGCGGCACCAGATCGCTCATCTCGATGCCGCTTTCGCCGTGAGGCTTGAACTTCCACTGTGGACCCATCACCTCGCGGCTGGCACCGGCGGCGTCGTCGTACTTCACCTCGCCGGGGAAGTCCTTGCCGTCGAGCTTCACCAGCTCCGGTTTCGGCTCAAAGAGGTCGATGTGACTCGGCCCGCCCTGCATGAACATCGAGATCATCGCCTTGGCGCGGCCGAAGCCGTGCGCCGGCTTGGGCGTCAGGTCGTGGTGCTGCGGTCCGCCGCCGGCGAGGGCGGGATTGGCGAGCAGGCCCTGCTCCTGGAGCAGCGTGGCGAGGGCGATGGTGCCCATGCCGTAGGCACCGGTGAGAAACTGGCGGCGGTTGAAAGGGGAAGCGGTCACGTCGGGCAGAATACGGCGCCTGACGGGCCGATCTAACGCCTCAGGCCTTGCGCGCGAGCTGCCAGCCGTCCTTGCCGTCCTTGACGAGCCAACCGGCCGCCTCCAGCTCCTGGCGGAGGGCGTCGGCCGCGGGCCAGTCGCGCGCCTGCTTGGCCTGCCAGCGTCGCTCGGCGAGGGCGGTGATTTCCGCCGGCGCGGTTTCGGCGCCCTCCGCACTCAGATCCGGCAGTTGCAGGCCGAGCGCGGTGAGCAGGAAATGCAGGCCGGCGAGCGCGGCGGCCGCTTCGGGGGCGGCGACAGACGCCGGTTTCAGGCGGTTGAGGGTGGCAAAGACCTCGCCAAGTGCACCCGGCACGTTGAGATCGTCCTCGAGCAGCGCCCAGGCGGCGGCGAACGGACCGGGAGCCGGTGCGGCGGTTTCTGCCCCGGCTGCGGCGCGCAGGGCCTGCGCGTTTTTGGCGAGCTTGTGCAGGGCCTGGCGGGCGGCGTCGAGCGAGTGAAAGGTGAAATTGAGCGGCGCGCGGTAGTGGCCGTTGATCAGCACGTAGCGCGTCTCGGCTGGCGTGTAACCGCGCTGCTGCAGGTCGTCGAGCGTGTACAGGTTGCCCAGGCTCTTGCTCATCTTGCCGCCGTCGACCATCAGGTGGGCGATGTGGAACCAGTGGCGGGCAAAGCGGCCGTGCGTGGCGCAGCAGCTCTGGGCGATCTCGTTTTCGTGGTGCGGGAAAACCAGGTCGACACCGCCGCTGTGGACATCGAAGTCCTCGCCGAGGTACTCCAGCGCCATGGCGCTGCATTCCAGGTGCCAGCCGGGCCTGCCTTCGCCCCAGGGGCTGGGCCAGAAGTTGGGGCCATCCTCGGGCTTGCGTGCCTTCCAAAGCGCGAAGTCGGCCACCGCATCCTTGCCGTACTCATCGCTGTCGGTCGCCGTCGCGGCAGGCTTCAATTCGCGCTCGTCGAGATGCGACAGACGGCCGTACTCGGGGAAGGAGGCGACCTTGAAGTACACGCTGCCGTCGGCCGCCGCATAGGCGTGACCGCGGGCGACGAGCGCCTCGATCATGCGGATCTGGTGCGGGATGTGGGCGACCGCCCCGGGTTCGACATGCGGCGGCAGCAGGTTGAGTGCGGCGCAGTCGGCATGGAACTTTTCCGTCCAGTGGCGGGTGAAGTCGGTCAGCGGCTGGCCGGCTTTCTGCGAGTCGCGGATCGTCTTGTCGTCGACATCGGTGAGGTTGCGCACATGCAGGGTGGCCAGGCCCCCTTGTTCGAGCACGCGCCGGAAGACGTCCTGCAGGACAAACGTGCGGAAGTTGCCGATGTGGGCGGGACCGTAGACGGTCGGTCCGCAGCAGTAGAGCTTGAGCGTGCGGCCGTCGAGGGGCTGCAGGGGCCGTTCTGCGCGCGTCAGGGTGTCGTGAAGCTTCAGGGGCATTCGGGTCGTCAGGACTCGGCGGTCGCGTCTTCAGCGGCTTCGCTCTCCGTGCCGGCCGTGGGCTCGGTGCCATCCTCATCGCGCACGCTGCCAATCTTCAGGCTGACCTTGAGCCCGTGGCGCTCGGCAGCGGTCTGCAGCAGGGAACGAATGGCGCTGGCGGTCATGCCATTGCGGCCGTGAACCAGACGCACGTCCTCCGGAGCGAGCATGACCCGGAAAACCAGGCCGCCATTGGCGTTGCGCCCGCTGGCGATGGTGGCCTCCTTCGGGTGGTCGATCAGATTGGCCACCACGTAGGTCAGAAATTCGCGCAGGGCTTCAGGGGCGTCCATGGCGGTGATACGCGGAGGTGCCGCCTGAAAACCGGGCGGCGACGGTGCAGGGAAGGGCCGATCAGGCCTTCTGGGCCGCGCGCGCCTTCTTGATGAGGCTGCGGACGGTTTCCGTGGGCTGGGCACCGTTGGCGATCCAGGCGTTCACACGCTCCAGATTGACGTCGGCATTGCCTGCCTTGAGGGCGGGATCGTAGGTGCCGAGGATTTCCAGGAAACGACCGTCACGGCGGTAGCGCTGGTCGGCGGCGACAATGCGATAGAACGGACGGCCTTTGGAGCCTTCTTGACGGAGACGGATAGCGACTGCCATGGGGATAAAAGAATACGGTCTAAGGGGCGGGCAAAATGCCGGAGGTGCGGGCGAAAGCAACCGGTTTTTTCCGGTCGACCGTCGCCCGCGCGGGGAATCAGGCCTCGGCGGCGGGTGCCGGGGCTTCCGTGACGGGGGTCTGGACTTCGGCGACAACGGCCGAGGTTTCGGCAGCGGGAGCCTGAACTTCAGCGGCCGGAGCCTGGACTTCAGCGGCCGGAGCGGCCTTGGCGACTTTTTTGGCGGCCGGCTTTTTCGCTGCCGTTTTCTTGGCGGCCGGCTTGGCGGTAGCCGTCTTGGCGGCGGGGGCCTTGCGGGCCTGGCCGGACTTGGCCAGCGCCTTCTTGCGGGCGAGGTAAAGTTTCCGGCGGCGGCGTTTAACGATCTTGTTGAGCTGTTGTCCCATGGTCAGTGAGGTGAAATGTTGTAAAACGAGCCTGCAAACTGGCACTGCTCTCCGGGCGAATCAAGGCGAATGTCAGCCGCCGGGGCAAAGAATGTGCCGCGACGGGTCGCGCGAGCGGTGGCTGGACGCAAAACTTTTGCTGGCGCGCACGGCGGTTTTGACCTATGCAGCCGCTATCATGATCGCTGGAATGCTCATTGCCGCCACGTTTCTCCTGCTCGGTGTCGTCGTCTTCACCTTCCTGCAGAAGGCCTAACCGTCCTCGTCGACGGAGCGCTGCGAGATGCCGGCGTACAATTCCGGGAAGCGTCGCTCGATGGCGCGCGGTGTGACATAGCCGACCAGCTGCGCCTCGCCCCAGTCCGCCAGGCCCCAATAGGCGTGCGGCAGCGCCAAAATCACCGCCGAGCAGGTCGGCATGCGCGGCACATGCGCGCGCACCAGAATGTGTTCGGCAAACTCCAGAATGCCGGGATTGTGGCCAAACAGGACGGCGTGCCGCCAGGACTCGTCGAGGCCGCGCACGACCTCCAGCAGGCGTTGGGCCGAGGCCAGGTACAAGCGGGAATCGAGCAGCAGTGACGCCACCGGCAGGCCGAAGACCTCGCGCATGCACTGGGCGGTGGCGACCGCGCGCAGGGCCGTGCTGCTGATCAGGGCATCGGGCGCGGGCAGCAGGGCCGGTGCCTGGGCGGCATCGAAGTAGGTGCGCTGCAGAAAGGAGGCGACCGCCGGCGCCGCACGCAGGCCACGGTCATTGAGCGGACGGTCATGATCGGGCAGGCCGGGCTGGGCCCAGCTCGACTTGGCATGACGGATGACGGTGAGATACTTCATGGCGGGCGCCGCTCCTCGCACGACTGCGAACGGCCGTCAACGAGGTGCAGCGAGTTTCGCGCCGTTCGCGGCCGGAATCAACGGGCAACCCCGGTTTCGGTGGGGAACACACGGTCCGGTGTCCAACTTCTGCCTGCCGCCGCCCCCGCAGGGCACCCGCAAGCCGCAGTGGACAAGTGTGAGAAAGGCGGGCTAGACTGAATTCATGAACCGCGTCGCCATGGGCTGCCTCACCGGCCTGCTCGTCCTTGCCCTGCTTGTCAGCATTGGCTTCAACATCCTGCAATCGGCCGCCCTCGCCGGCAGCGCTGGTGCGGGAGAAGAACAGCGCGAGCCGCTTGAGGAGCGACTGGAGGCCCCCGGCGTGCCGGGGGTGGCCGACAAGATCGCACAGATCGATCTCGAGGGACTGATCACCTCGGCGGGGAGCGACAGCGGTCTGCTCGGCGGCGCCCTGCCGCAGCTCGACCTCATCAAGCAGGCGCTCGAGCAGGCGGTCGCCGACGAACAGGTGAAGGCGGTACTGCTGCGCATTCACTCGCCCGGCGGCGAAGTCACCGCCTCCGACACCCTCTATGCGGCGGTGCGGCGGGCGGCGGCGAAGAAACCGGTCGTGGTCTACATGGATGCGGTCGCCGCCAGCGGCGGTTATTACGTCGCCTGCGGTGCCAGCAAGATCGTCGCCTCCGAAACCACCCTCACCGGCAGCATCGGCGTCATGATGGAGTCATTCAGCTACCATGGTCTGTTTGACAAGGTGGGGCTCGGTGCGCGCACCTTCACCAGCGGTGCCTTCAAGGACACCCTCAGCGGCGCGCGGCCCATGCGCGAGGAGGAGGCGGCCTATGTGCAGGGACTGGTCAATGAGATGTACGAACGTTTTCTCAGCGTCGTCGCCCAGGCCCGAGGCAAGACGCCGGAGCAACTGCGCGGCACGGTCGCCGACGGTCGCGTCTTCACCGGTGCCCAGGCACTCAAGGAGGGCTTGGTCGACCAGGTCGGCTACCTGGAGGACGCCTGGAGCCTGGCTCGCGAGCTTGGCAAGGCGCCGGGAGCCCGGGTGGTGAAGTACCGCTCGAATCCTGGCTTGCTGTCCCTGCTCGGCCTGGCCACGGCGCGCGCCGCCGGGCCGGTGAAGCTCGAACTCGCCGGTGGTCCGACCGGTGCCGTGCAGCCCGGCCTGCTGTATTACCTTCCGGCCTGGCTGGTGCGCTGAGTCCCATGGATGCGCTCACAACCGCCGTCCTCAAGGACGTGACCCTGCTCGTCTGGCTGGCCCTGCTCGCCGGCGCCGCCGCCTACAAGGCCCTGCGTCTCGCACGCCCTGCCGCCTGCTGGAACTGGAGCGGCCGCGTCGACGCGCGCGCCTACATCGCCGCTGATGCGGTCGTGGTTGCGGCCCTGTCGCTGCTGCTGCTCGGCGGCCTGCGCCAGGCCGGTGGCGGCGCGGCCGCCGCAGAACCCGAACTCAGCGCCTCGCTCGTCGCCGGTGGCATCTTCGCGCAACTGTTTGCCGCCGCCCTGCTGCTCTTTTATCTCGTCGGCGTGCGCGGCCTGCATGCCGCCGAACTCTTCGGCGTACGCCGGCTCGGTCTGCTGCGGGTCGTTGGCCTGGCCCTGCTGCTCATGCTGCCGCTGCTGCTCGTGGTCAATGGGGTCGCCTGGGGTGCCAACGACTGGCTGCAGTCCTTCTGGCCCGATCTCAAGGCCCAGGATGCCGTGCGCGCCTTCCGCGACTCGGGTGATGCCGCCGCCCGCATTGTGCTCGTGGTTGCCGCGGTCGTCGTCGCGCCACTCGTCGAGGAATTGCTCTTCCGCGGCTTCATCTACGGCGTCATCAAGCGCTTCACCGACGCCTGGTTCGCCGCCCTCTGCTCGGCGCTGCTGTTCGCCGTCGTGCATTTTCATGTCGGCAGCCTGCTGCCGCTTGCCGTGCTCGCCCTGCTGCTTTGCGCCGCCTATGAACTCAGTGGCAGCCTGCTCGTGCCCATGCTCCTGCACGCCCTTTTCAACCTGACCAGCCTCGCGCTGCTCCTGCTGTTTCCGGAGGCCACCGCATGAAAACCCTGGCCGACATCGGCGAGGACGAACTCATCCGCCGCCTCGTCCGCGGTCGCCGCGGCGGCGCCGGCGTCGTCGAGGGGCCGGGCGACGACTGTGCCGTTGTGCACGCGCCGCGCCCGGGCCGGCACCTGCTGCTGAAAACCGACACGGTGGTCGAGGGCGTGCATTTCACCGCCGACACCCCCGCAGCTCTTGTCGGTCGCAAGGCGCTGGCGCGCGTGCTCAGCGATTTCGCGGCGATGGCGGCGACACCGCGCCACGCCCTGGTCACCCTCATCGCGCCGCCGACCACGCCGGTGCGACGCGTGCTCGACTTGTACCGCGGGCTGCACGCGCTGGCGCGTCAATATGGAGTGGCGGTGGTCGGCGGCGAAACCGCCCGCGGCGGCCAGCTCATCGTCACGGTCAGCCTCAGCGGCGATGCCGCGGCGACGGGCTGGGTGCGCCGGCATGGCGCGCGTGCCGGGGATCGACTCTTTGTCACCGGCCGCCTCGGCGGTTCGCTCGGTGGACGCCACCTGCGCTTCCAGCCCCGCCTCGCCGAGGCGCAGTGGCTGGCCCGGCGACTGCCCGTGCACGCCATGATGGATCTCAGCGACGGCCTGGCCAAGGATCTGCCGCGCCTTGCCGGCGGCGCCGGCCTCGGCTTTGAGGTGGAGCCGGAGGCGCTGCCCTGTGCGACCGGCTGCAGCCCGGCCCAGGCCTGGGGCGATGGCGAGGATTATGAACTGCTGCTGGCGGTCGCCCCCGAGGTGCGGCCCGCGGCGCTGGCGGCCTGGCGCAAGGCCTTCCCGCGACTGCCCCTGACCTGCATTGGCCGGCTCACCGACACCCCGCGGCGCAGCACCGCACCCGCGGGAGGCTGGGATCATTTTCGCGCATGAAACTGGCAACTCCGGAAGACACCTGGGCCTGGGGCCACGCGCTTGGCGCCTCCCTGGCTGCTGGCGCGGTCGTGGCCCTGTGCGGCCCGCTCGGTGCCGGCAAGACCCAGGCCGCCAAGGGCATCGTCGCCGGACTCGGCTCGCAGGCCGCCGTCACCAGCCCGACCTTCACCCTCGTCCATGAGTACCGCGACGGCCGCCTGCCGGTCTTCCACTTCGATTTTTACCGCCACGAGCGACCCGAGGCGGTGCTGGCAGCGGGCTGGGATGACATCCTCGACGAACCCGGTGTCGTGGTGGTGGAATGGGCCGACCGCTTTCCCGGCCTGCTGCCCGCGCAGACGCGCTGGTTTGCCTTCGAGCCCTTGCCGGACGGCTCGCGGCATGTGATGGAGAAGACCGCCCCATGACTGCTGTTCTCGCCCTCGATCTTTCCAGCCCGCGCGGTGTGCTCGCCGTTGTCCGCGACGGCGAAGTGCTGCATGAGGCCGCCTTCGTCAGTGAACGCTCGCACAATGCCCGCCTGTTCGCGCCGCTTGGCGAGGCGTTGGAGGCCCTGGGTGCCGGTCCGGCCCGACTTGTTGTCGGCACCGGCCCGGGTTCCTACACCGGTGTGCGCATCGCCATCGCCGCCGCGCAGGGGGTCGCCCTGGCGCGCGGCTGGCCCGTCTTCGGTCTGCCGAGCCTCGTCACCGCCGCCGCGGCACCCTATCGGGTGCTCGGCGACGCTCGTCGCGGCCAGTACTATGTGGCGGACATCGTCGGCGGTGCGGTTGCAAAACTCCGCCTGCTCGATGCCGAGGCGGCGCGCGCCGAGGTCGCGACCGGTGGCGACTGGTTCACCTATGACGCGGTGGTGCCGCTCGGACTGACGAATGTGCAGGCCGCGCGCCCCGACGCGGTGGCGCTGGCGCGACAGGCCGCCGGTTTGGATGAGGCGACGGTGGCGGCGCGGACCGCCCTTCCGCTCGAACCACTCTATTTGCAGGAAGCCTTCATCACCACGGCCAAGAAGGCCGGCAAACAGGTCGCCGCCTGAGGGCTGACTCAACGCCAAGCTTGTCCGCCATGCGCATCGCTCTCTACTGCGGTTCCAACAGCGGGGCGGATCCCGCCTTCACGGCCGCCGCCGCCGGCCTGGCCAGCCACCTCGCCCGTGCCGGCATCGGCATCGTTTACGGCGGCGGCCGGGTTGGCCTCATGGGCGCCGTGGCCGACGCCGCCCTCGCCGCCGGTGGCGAGGTCATTGGTGTCATTCCGCAGGCACTCATGGACAAGGAACTCGGCCACACCGGTGTCAGTCGCCTGCACGTGGTCGGCTCCATGCACGAGCGCAAGCAGCTCATGGTCGACCTGAGCGACGCCTTCATTGCCCTGCCGGGCGGCTACGGCACCCTCGATGAACTGTTCGAGACCCTGACCTGGCTGCAGCTCGGTTTTCACGGCAAGCCGGTCGGCCTGCTCAATGTCGGCGGCTTTTTCGACGGTCTGCTCGGTTTTTTGGATCGCGTGCGCGACGACGGCTTCCTTATGGGCGGACATCGCGACTGCCTGCTGGTCGACACCTGCCACGAGGCCCTGCTGGCGCGCCTGCGGGCCTTCCGCGCGCCCGACCTCGGCAAGTGGATCGAGCGCCTGACCGGCGAGGTGCGTTGAGTTGCGCAGGGGAAACCATCAGGGTTCGTTAGGCACTTCGGCAAAGAAGGTTGGGCGGCCCGGCAAAGCCAGTTAGGCGGCGGGGCGGTCTGCGGGGGGATTGCCGGG
>CAZSBO010000128.1:9892-12038 GCA_964605265.1 uncultured Prosthecobacter sp. | reverse complement strand
TTCCACGTCGCCCAGAACGACGGCAGCGTGCACGGTGCCGGCTCGCACGACAAGACCGGCAAGCACTGCCGCGCCGACGATCCGAACGGCAAGCTCGACATCGTCAAGGCGGCCGGTTACTGGCTCAAGGACGCCCCGGCCCGCGGCATCCAGCACATCTGCTGGGACGGCTGCATGTTCCCGAACGCCGTGCTGGAAACGCCGGACACCTGGAACAAGATCCTCGATGTCATGCTCAAGGTCCGCGCCGCCCACGGCTGGTCCTGATCGTTCGCCGCAAGGCAAGCCGCGGCGCGGGGTCCGTCTCCGCGCCGCTTCCCGTTTCCCATTCATGACCGATCTGCCGTTCCTCCTGGCTGTTGAGCAGGCCGTCGCCAAGGACCCGCGCTACGATCCGCACGCCTATGAGTTCGTGCGCGAGGCGCTGCATGTCGCGGTCAAGCATTTCCGTGAGGGCCAGGAGGACCAGCATGTCACCGGCCAGGAGGTGCTCGAGGGCGTGCGCCTGCACGCGCTCGAGGAGTACGGCCCCATGGCCCTGCACCTGCTGAACGACTGGGGCATCCAGCGCGGCGAGGACGTCGGCAACATCGTCTACAACCTGATCGACACCGGTTACTTCGGCAAAAAGGACGGCGACAGCCTGGAGGACTTTGCCGGTGGCTACGACTTCAAGCAGGCCTTCGGGGCCCCCTTCCTGCCGTCGGTCAAGCCGCGGCCGTGACCGCGTCACGCCGCGATCCGGGCCGAGGGCGGGCCGACTCGGGACTCACTCCGCGTTGGGCAGCGGCACCTGGCTTGGGTGCATGAGGTAGGCGATCAAATCGCGCACCTGTTCCGGCGCCAGGGCGTTGAGCAGACCCTCGGGCATCATCGACACCGGCAGCTCGCGGGTTTCGGCGACCTCGGCCTTTTCCAGCGTCAGCGTCTCGGTCATCGTGCGCAGGCTGAGGGTGCGACCCCCGCGCGGGCCGAGCACGCCGCTGAGCACGCGGCCGTCCTTCAGGGTCACGACGTTGAGACGGAAATCGGCGGCCACCTGGGCGCCGGGATCGACCAGGTTTTCCAGCAGGTAATGCAGGCTGTCGCGACCGGCGCCGGTGAGGTCGGGGCCGAGCGCGCCGCCGTGGCCGTGCAGGCGGTGGCAGGTCGCGCAGGCGGCGTTGAACAGCACGCGACCGTTGCCGCGGTCGGCCTTGGCCAGCACCTCAGGGGTCAGGGCGGCGGCGAGTTCGGCCATGCGCGCCTTCTTGTCGGCCGCGCTCTCGCGCGTTTCGCCCCAGACCTCGGTGACGCGTTGGTCGAGGGTGGCATCGCCGAGCTCGCGCATGCGGCGGGCGTGGTAGGCGCTGACCGCGCCGCGCGGGATGTCGCCGGCGGCGACGGCATCCAGCAGGGCGAGGGCGAAGACGGGGCGGGTGGTCAGCACCTCGAGCAGCTGGTTGCGTTCGGTGTGATGGAACTTGCGCCAGGCCTTGACCAGCAACTGGGCGGCGTCGGCATCGCCGAACTGGGCCAGCCCGGCGGCGGCGAGCGGGTTGAGGTAGCGTTCGTTGAGCAGCTTCTCGCAGATCGCGCGCAGGTCCGGCGGCCGGCTGTCGATCAGCGTGCGCAGGGCGGCCTGGCGCTGGGTCATGGCGGCTTCCTTGGCGAAGGCGAGTCGCTTCACCTCGTCTAGGGCGCGACCATCGCCAAACAGGGCGCTCAGTTCGCGCACGGTGTCGGTCAGTTCGGCGCGACCGGCGAGCTTGCCGGCGAGGGCCTCCCAGCCCGCCGGTTTCGGCGCCTTGCGCCAGCCGGTGAAGGCAGCGCTGAGGCCGGCGAGCAGGTCCGCCTGCACCTCTGGCTTCGCCTCGGTGGCAAAGGCGAGCAGGGCTTCCAGCGGCTGCGGCCGGCTTTCGATGTCCTCGGCGAGGCGGCGCGCCAGGCATTGGCGGGTCACCGGCAGGGCGCAGGCACGCGCGAGGTCGACCAGGTGCTGGGGATGCTTCTCGGCGACCGGGATCAGGCCGTACCAGATCATCAGCGGCAGGTTGTGATCGTCGGCGTCCTCGGCGCGGGCGACCAGGCCGGCGGCGACCTCGGCGCGGCGGTCCACCGGCAGGCGCTGGAGCAGGGAGGCGAGCGTCAGGCGGACGAGGGCGGA
>CAZSBO010000128.1:0-9792 GCA_964605265.1 uncultured Prosthecobacter sp. | reverse complement strand
GCGCGCAGGCGCACGACCGGATCCTTGGCGGTGGCGAGCAGCTCGCGCAGCGGCGCGCGTGCGGCTGCGGCATCGGCGCGACCGGCAAGTTCGACGCGGGCGCGGCGTGGGAACCACTCGTTGGCATGGGTGTGCAGGGCGGCGAGTTCGGCGGGCGACAGGCGCGCCAGATCGACCGTCACCGGCTTGGGTTGACCGTGCTGGATCTTGTAGATGCGGCCGCTGCTGCGGTGCACGCCGTCGCGCTCATGGCATTCGCCGGTGTCGCTCCAGTCGAGCACGAAGACGCCGCCGTCGGGGCCGTAGCTGAGGTCGAGGCCGAGGAACCAGCGGTCGCCGGTGCGGAAGAAATCGGGGCGGTGGCGGGCGAGGTAACCCGAGCCGTGGCGTTCGACGTGCTCACGGTTGGCGCGGCGGCCGTGCTGGTTGAGGGTGAAGAACTCGCCGCGGTATTCCTGCGGCCAGTTGTCGGCCAGGTAGAACATGCCGCCGATGTGGACATGGCCGCCGCCGAGGGTGTCGGAGAGGTGGACGTCCTTGCGGCGCGCCGTGTCCTGCCAGCCGAGCGCGGTGTCGAAGTGCCAGTGATCGGCATGCAGGTCGATGAGGCTGTAGGCGCGCGGGTTCGGATCGAGGGTGTGGGCGCGGACGAAGTGGGCGCCGGGCGTGGCGTGCCAGAAGTGGCCGTTGACCGTGTTGACGTAAAAGAGTTCGCCGACCTCGTTCCAGTCGTGGCCCCAGGGGTTGGTGTTGCCGGAGGTGATCGCTTCGAAGACGCGTCGCTGCGGGTGGTAGCGCCACATGCCGCCGCGCACGGGGATGCGCTGGTCTTCCGGCGTGCCGGGCACGCCGACCTCGGCCGCGCCGGTGGCGCCGCAGCGACCGTAGAGCCAGCCATCGGGACCGAAGCGCAGGCCGTTGACGAGGTTGTGATAGCTGTCCGGCGGCACCTTGAAGCCTTCGAGATGCGGGATCGGCGCGGCATCCGGCACGTCATCGCCATCGGCGTCGGGGATGAAGACGATCCGCGGCGGCGTGGCCGCCCAGACACCGCCGTGGCCGACCTCCAAACTGGTGAGCTGCTGCAGCTCGTCGGTGAAGACCTTGCGGGAGTCGAAACGGCCGTCGCCATCGCGGTCCTCGAAGATCAGGATGCGGTCGCGCAGGGTCGGATCGAAGGCCTGCTCGCCGTAGCTGTAGCATTCCGCCACCCAGAGCCGGCCGCGACCGTCCCAGGCCATGGCGATGGGGTTGCGCACCTGCGGTTCGGCGGCGCTGAGCACGGCCTCAAAGCCGTCGGGCAGGCGCAGTTGGGCGAGGGCCGCCTCGGGCGCGAGGAATTGCTCGAGCTTGGTTTCGGTGTCGAAGGGCTCGGGAAAGTCCGCGCCGAGGGCGGGCAGCGCGAGGGCGAACAGCAGGCAGGAGGAGCGCATGAGCCAAAGACAACGCTGCCGCCTTGCTGCATTTTGCCGCCTGCTTCAGCCGGCGGGCTTGAGCGAGAGTTTCTGCACGCGGAACAGCTCGCCGCTGGCCGGCAGTTGGCGCGGCCGCAGGTAGAGCTTGTAGATGCCGGCGGCAGGGATCTCGATCTCGCCGAGGATGAAGCCCTTGAAGGCGCCGTCGGTGTCGACCACGGCCGCGGGCAGGATCGTTTCGCCAAGCTGGACTTCGTAGGTGCCGGTGGCGGCGCCGTCATGGGACTGATGGATGAGGATCTCGTACTTGCCAGGAGCGGGCAGTTCGACCAGCCAGGCGGCCCAGTCGCCGGTGTCGCTCCAGTCGACCAGGGCGCCGTCGCGGTGGGTGAGCTTGGCGCCGAGGCGGTACTCGGCGCGATCGGCCGGCAGCACGGTGGCTTCGGCGCCGGGCGTGACGGGCAGGATGTCGGCGAGCTTGTCGCGGAAGGACTTGGCGAGTTCACGCGCCTCGCGGCGCTGGGCGCCTTGCAGGGTCTCGGCGTAGCGCTCGAAGAACCCGGCGGTTTCCGGGGTGTAGATGCGGCCGAGCAGGCTGAGCACGTAGCGACGTTCGGCGCTGTCGCGCGCCTGGTTCCACAGTTCCTGGCCGTGGGCGAACAGGGCCTGCTGCGAAAGCGGGCCGGGTCGGCTGACCAGCTCGATGGCGGCAATCAGCAGGTAGGTGCGGCAGGTGTCATCGGCCTCGGTGGGGAAGCGCGCGGCGATGGCGGGCAGCGGGTCGTGCGAGGGGTACTCGGCGAGCAGGGTGATGGCGGCGCGGCGCACCTGTTCGGAGGGATCGGCAATTGCCTGGGTGATGATGGCGAGGGTGTCATTGCCGCCGACGCGGGTGAGCACGTTGAAGAGCAGGGCGCGGTGCGGGGATTCGCCCGGCGCGGCCTGCCAGGCGGCGATGACGGCCTGGGTGGCGGCGCGGCGGTCGTCGGCGTTTTGCACGGCGGCGACCAGGCCCTTGCCGACGGCTTCATGGTCGCGCGGCGAGGCCTTGGGCACGGCGGCGAGCACGCCCGGCAGCTCGGCCGGTGCCGCCAGCGTGCCGATCGCGGTCCAGGCCGCCTGACGCACCGGGCCGCGGGCATCGTCGAGGAAGCCCATCACCGTGGCGAAGGCCGGCTTGTGGCGGCGCTGGCCGATGACCTGAATCAGCTTTTCGCAGGCGGGGAAGTTGCGCACCTTTTCGAGGTGCTCGAGCACGAGGGCATCGATGTACTCGCCGCCCTGCAGCTTGGCCAGGGTCGCCGCCGCCGTGTCCTGGGTGGTGGGATCGTCGAGGAACTCCAGCAGCAGGCGGGTGTCGAGATCCGAGCCGGACGGATGATCGAGCGCGGCCAGTTCGGCGAAGCGCGCCGCGCGTTCCTCGCGCTTGCTGTGCTTGTACCAACTGATGAAGGCGAACTGCGCCACCAGCATGACGACAAAGGCGACCACGATGATCTGCAGGGCCGAGCGCCGCTGTTTGGGCTCGCGGGCGCGCGGCGGGGCCGGTCGCGACGGAGCGGGCGGTTCGTCGACGTAGGCCGCGCGGTTCCGTGGGGCGCTGTCGACCGCGGCGACGAGCGGCGCGTTGTCGGCGGGGGAGAGCAGGGGAGCCGTGTCGGCCGCGGCGACAAGCGGGGCCGTCTCGCTCGCTGCCACGAGCGGCGCGGTGTCGCTCACCGTCAGCAGCGGCGCGCTGTCTGAGGCGGCGACCAGCGGCGTGGTGAGTGCGGCCATTTCCAGATGGGTGGGTTCCGCATCGGCCGGTTCGGCCACCGCGATCATCGGCACCGCCTCTTCGATGACTTCGGCGGCAGCCAGGGGTTGGTCCTCGAGCGACATTTTTTCAAACTGGGCCAGGGCGGTGGCGGCATCGGTCGGTCGGCCGTTGGGATCCTGGCTGAGCAGGCTTTCGATCCACTGGCAGAGCCCGGTCGAGAGGTCGGGGCGATGCTCGGACAGCGGCGTCAGCGCGTGCTGCAGGTGGGCGGCGGCGACCAGGGTTCGGTTGTCGCCCTCGAAGGGCATGCGACCGGTGAGCGCCTGGTAGTAGATGACGCCGAGGGCGTACAGATCCGTGCGGGCGTCGACCAGGCCACCGGCGAAAAGTTCCGGGGCCATGGTGTGCACCGAACCGGCGGCGGAGGCGTTGGGGGTGCCGCCGGGGGTCAGCGGTTGGGCCAGGCCGAAGTCGACGATCTTGAGGCGGAAGGCGTTGTGCACGTCCCAGAGCACGAACAGGTTGCCGGCCTTGAGGTCGCGGTGCAGCAGGCCCGCCTCGTGGGCGGCACCGATGCCGGCCAGGGTTTGGCGCACGAGTTCGCGGAAGTCCTCCAAGGGCAGCGGTCCCTTGCCCAGGCGCTGTTCCAGGCTCTCGCCCTTGAGCATCTCCATGACCAGGTAGGCGCCCTCGTCGTCCTCGCCGTAGTCGAGCACGGTGACAAGGTTGGGATGGCGCACGCCATAGAGCCGACGCGCCTCGCGCAGCAGATCCTCCTTGCCGGCGCCGTTGGCGTGCAGTCGCTTGAGCGCGACATCCCGGTTCTGCGAGGTGTCGAAGGCGCGGAACACCGTGCCGCGGCCGCCGGCAGCCAGGGTGGAGAGGATTTGGTAGCGGTCGTTCATGGGGCGGGACGAATCCAATAGGGGCGGAGCGAATCCATTACAACGTTTTCGCGCGCGCGGGATTTCGCAAAAGCCGGGGCGACCGGTGAATCAGGCGATTGCCACGGCTGCCCGGCCGCGCTAAAGCAGGGGAGCGTGAATCCCGCCCTCAACGAAGCCGACACCCCTTTCGACCTGGCCCTGCGGCCCGGCGATTTCTCGGAGTTTCACGGCCAGGCCAAGGTGAAGGAGCAGTTGCTGGTCATGGTCGAGGCGGCGCGCCTGCGCGGTGAACCGCTCGACCACGTGTTGCTCTGCGGCCCGCCCGGCCTGGGCAAGACCACCCTCGCCAACCTCATTGCCAGCGCGGTCGGCTCGCGCCTGCACACGACCAGCGGCCCGCAGATCGAACGCGCTGGCGACCTCGCCGGCATCCTCACCAACCTGCAGGAGCGCGACATCCTGTTCATCGACGAGATCCACCGCCTGCACCCGAGCGTCGAGGAGTACCTGTACCCGGCCATCGAGGACTTCCGCCTCGACATCATCATCGATCAGGGCCCGAAGGCGCGCACGATCCGGCTCGATCTGCCGCCCTTCACGCTGGTCGGCGCCACCACGCGCGCCGGCATGCTGACCGCGCCCATGCGCTCGCGCTTTGGCATCCCCAACCGGCTCGATTACTACACCGCCGAAGAACTCGGCTGCATCCTTGAGCGCTCGGCCCGCCTGCTCGGCGTTGCCGCCGACGCCGAGGGCCTGCATGAAATCGCCCGGCGCGCGCGCGGCACCCCGCGCATCGCCAACCACCTGCTGCGCTGGGTGCGCGACTACGCCCAGGTGCGCGCCGACAGCCGGGTCAGCGGCGCGGTCGCGCGCCAGGCCCTGGAGATGCGCGACATCGACGAGACCGGCCTCGATGAAATGGACCTGCGCATCCTGGAGGCGGTCATCCACAAGTTCGAGGGCGGCCCGGTCGGCCTCGGCAGCGTCGCGGTCGCCGTCGGCGAGGACGCCAGCACGCTTGAGGACGTGCACGAGCCCTACCTGGTCATGCAGGGTTACCTGAAGCGCACCCCGCGCGGTCGCGTCGCCATGCCCGCCGCCTGGCGCAAGCTCGGCCTGGTGCCGCCGCTCAGCGGTCAGAACGAGCTTTTTTAACCCAGGGCCGCAGGGGCGGCAAATCGCACCCGGGAGTTGGCCTCAGTCCTGCTAATCTCCGAACCGCCAACCCAAGCGACTCATCCTCATGCTTTTCGACAACTACCAGCCGGAGGACTTCTTCGACGAGATGTTCGAGGCCGACGGCACTGTGCGGCCGCACTACCGCGGCGTCGCCGACGCCCTCAACCCGGTTGAACCGGGCGAGTTCCGCAACAAGCAGGCGGCGGTCGAGGCCGCCTTCATGCGTGGCGGCGTCACCTTCACCGTGTACAGCGATGCCCAGGGCACCGAGCGCATCTTTCCGTTCGACTGCGTGCCGCGGGTCATCTCGGCCGAGGAATGGGACGTCGTGGAGCGCGGTTTGATCCAGCGCCTGACGGCGCTCAACCTCTTCCTGCACGACATCTACCACGAGCAGAAGATCCTCAAGGACCGCGTCATCCCGCCGCAGTATGTGCTGAGCGCGAAACATTTCCGCCGCGAGTTCATGCACTTCGAGGTGCCCAAGGATGTGTACGTGCACATCTGCGGCAGCGACCTGATCCGCGACCGCGACGGCCGGTATCTCGTGCTCGAGGACAACCTGCGCTGCCCGTCCGGAGCGAGTTACATGCTGGAGAATCGCGCCGCCTTGAAGCGCACCTTTCCCGAGCTGTTCCAGGCCAGCGGCGTGCGGCCGGTGAGCCATTACCCGGCCGAGCTGCTCAAGGTCATGCAGCACTGCGCGCCCAAGCATTTCGACGGTCGCGATGCGCCGCAGTGCGTGCTGCTGACGCCGGGCGTCTTCAACAGCGCCTACTTCGAGCACGCCTTCCTGGCGCGCCAGATGGGCATCCCCATCGTCGAGGGACGCGACCTCGTGGTGCGCGACTTCAAGGTCTTCATGCGCACCACTGCCGGTTTGGTGAAGGTCGACGTCATCTACCGGCGCATCGACGATGACTTCCTCGATCCCTCGGTGTTTCGCCCCGACTCCCTGCTCGGCGTGCCTGGCCTGGTCAACGCCTACCGCGCCGGCAATGTCAGCCTCGCCAACAGCATCGGCACCGGCGTCGCCGACGACAAGGTGGTGTACTACTTTGTGCCGCACATGATCCGCTACTACCTCGGCGAGGAACCGATCCTGCCGAACGTCGACACCTACCTCGCCTCCGAGCCGAAGGACTGCGCCTTTATCCTCGACAACCTCGACAAGCTGGTGGTCAAGTCCGCCAACGAGGCCGGCGGTTACGGCATGCTCATGGGCCCCTGGGCCAGTCGCCAGGAGATCGCCGACTTCCGCGTCCAGATCGAGGCGAACCCGCGCAATTTCATCGCCCAAAACCCGATCTCGCTGAGCCGCCACCCGACCTGGGATGGCGACCACTTCGAGGGTCGGCACATCGATCTGCGACCCTACATCTTGTGTGGCGAAAAGATCGTCGTCACGCCCGGTGGCCTGACCCGCGTCGCCCTGCGCAAGGGCTCGCTGGTCGTCAACAGCTCGCAGGGCGGCGGCTCCAAGGACACCTGGGTGCTGCGCCATGAAGCCACCTGAATCGCACCGGACTCCAACCTTCCGTCATGCCCCCCTATCCGCTTCCGCACGAACAGGTCGCCCGCCACAAGCAGGCGAACATCATGCTGTCCCGCGTCGCCGGCAGTCTGTACTGGATGAGTCGCTACCTTGAGCGCGCCGAGAATGTCGCGCGCTTGGTCGACGTCAACCTGCAGATCCTGCTCGATTTTGGCCAGGTTTCCGATGAGACGCTCAAGGAGCACTGGCTGCCGATCCTGCGCTCGACCGACGATGAGGATTTGTTCTTCCAGTTGTATGAGCATGCCGACAGCGAGAGCGTCACCGAGTTTCTCACGTTTCGGTCGGAGAATCCCAACTCGCTGTTCTCCTGCATCTCCAGCGCGCGCGAGAATGCCCGTCAGGTGCGCGACCAGATCTCCACGGAAATGTGGGAGGTGCTCAACGAGGCCTACCACTTCATCAAGGGGGCCGATGCCGCGCGGGTCTGGCACGACGGCGCCAGCGCCTTCTACGACCAGATCAAGCGCTACTCGCACCTGTTCCAGGGCATCACCGTTTCGACCTTTTCGCGCAGCGAGGGGTTTGAGTTCATCCAGTTCGGCAAGTACCTCGAGCGCGCCGACAAGACGACGCGGTTGCTCGACATGAAGTACCACATCCTGCTGCCCAAGATCACCGACGTCGGTGGCGCGGTCGACGCCGCCCAGTGGCAGGCCGTGCTGCGCTCGGCGAGCGCGGTCGAGGCTTACCGCCGCTTCTACGTCGCCGACATCCTCTTCGCCAAGGTCATCGAGTTCCTCATCTTCCAGGCCAGCTTCCCGCGCTCGCTGCTGTTCTGCCTGCAGCAGATGGACCACTTCTCCCACCTGATCGCCGATCTGCCGCAGGGCGAGTATCGCAGCCCGGGTGAGCGCCGTTTCGGCAAGTTCCTCAACAACCTGCACTTCACCACCGTGCAGGACATCATCCAGCAGGGTCTGCATGAGTTCCTCATGCAGGTTCAGGACGAGATCAGTGCCTTCGGTGCGCATCTCTACGACGCCTTCATGTTCGCGCCACCGGTCGATCTGCAGGCCGAGATCCGCTTCCACCAGCAGCAGGAACAGCAGCAGCAGCATGCCGGCTGAAAGCGGATTTTGCTTGCACGCCGCCCTCATCCCCGCAAAGCCCTCTTCCTCTTGCCCCCGACCGAATCCACGCCTCCCACCACCGGCCTGCGCCTGCGTGTCCGTCACCTGACGCGCTTTTTGTACGAAGGACCCGTGCAGGACAGCTACAACGACGCCCGCCTCTGCCCGGTCTCCGACCCGCTGCAGCGCTGCGACTCCTTCGAACTCAGCCTGAACCCGCCGGTGCCGGTGCACACGCACCACGACTTTTACCTCAACCGCGTCGATCACTTCGAGGTGCATGAACCGCACGACCGCCTGGAGGTGGAATCGGTCGCCATCGTCGAAACCCGCGTCGATCCGCGCGGCGCGCCGCCTTCGGGTCTGGTGACCGACAACCTCGCTGCGCCCGAGGTGCACGAGAACTACTTTGATTTTGTCGTCGAATCGAAATTCGTGCCGCAGAACGTCGCCATCTGGCGCGAGGCCGCCGACGCGCTCAACGGCGAGGTTGGCGATCTCTGGGGCGATGCCGTGCGGCTCGGTCGCCACGTTCACGGCAGCTTCGCCTATGATCCGGACTGGACCCACGTCCACACCGATGCGGCCGAGGCCTTGCGCGATCGTCGCGGCGTCTGCCAGGATTACGCCCATGTCATGATCGCGCTCTGCCGCAGTCGCGGCATCCCGGCGCGCTACGTCAGCGGTTACTTTTACAGCGGCCGCACCGGCGATGAAAACGAGGCTTCGCACGCTTGGGTCGAGGTGTTCCTGCCCGGCTTCGGCTGGAAGGCCTGGGATCCGACCCATGACCGCGAAGCGGATGCCCGCTACGTCAAGCTCGCCATCGGTCGCGACTACGACGATGCCAAGCCGGTCAGCGGTCGCTTCCGCGGCACGGCCAGCCGTCGCATTGAGGTGGTGGTGCAGGTGCGCCAACTCGACTGAGCCGCGCACTTTGGCAAATCCCGGCTGGCGCAGGCACCGGCTTGCGGGTATGGGCTAGCATGCCCTTTTCCGCCCTCGGCCTCGCTCCCGTCATCCTGAAAGCCATTCAGGAGGCCGGGTACACGGAGCCCACGCCGATTCAAACCGCCGCCATTCCCGCCGTCATCAAGGGGGGCGACGTCATTGGCATTGCCCAGACCGGCACCGGCAAGACCGCCGCCTTCACCCTGCCGATCCTCACCCGCCTCGCCGAAGCAGCACCCACCACCGGCCGCGCCCGCACCCGCGTGCTGGTCCTAGCGCCGACCCGCGAACTGGTCGCCCAGATCGAGGAGAACGTGCTCGCCTACGCCCGCCACCTGCCGCTGCGCATCGCCCGCGTCTTTGGCGGGGTGGGGGAAAAACCGCAGAAGGACGCGCTGCGCTCCGGTGCCGACATCGTCATCGCCTGCCCGGGCCGTCTGCTCGACCTCATGGCGCAGGGCTGCGCCGATTTCACCGGCCTGCAGCACCTCGTGCTCGATGAGGCCGATCGCATGCTCGACATGGGCTTCCTGCCCGACATCCGCCGCATCCTTCGCCAGTTGCCGACCAAGCGCCAGACGCTGCTGTTCTCGGCGACCCTGTCGAAGGAGATCGAGGCGCTCACCCGCGAGTTCCAGCAGCAGCAGCTGGTCCAGGTCGGCCGCCGGTCGAACCCCGCGGAAACGGTGGCCCAATTCGTCCACGAAGTGCCCCGTCACCTCAAGCAGGCCCTGCTGGAGCGACTGCTCGAGGATGAGAAGATGCAGATGGTGCTGGTCTTCAGCCGCACCAAGCACGGCGCCGACAAGATCGCCCGCAAGCTCGAGAAGACCGGCGTCACCTGCGCCACCCTGCATGCGAACCGCTCGCAGAACCAGCGCCTGCGCGCGCTCGCCGATTTCAAGGACTGGAAGGTGCGCGTGCTGGTGGCGACCGACATCGCCGCGCGCGGCATCGATGTCGACGGCAT
>CAZSBO010000127.1:6327-12060 GCA_964605265.1 uncultured Prosthecobacter sp. | reverse complement strand
AGTACTTCAAGCTGCCGACCATCCTCACCACCAGCTTCGAAGAGGGGCCGAACGGTCCGCTGGTGCCGGAGCTCACCGAGACCTTCGCGGACGCGCCCTACATCGCCCGCCCCGGCAACATCAACGCCTGGGACAACGAGGACTTCGTCCGCGCCGTCAAGGCCACCGGCAAAAAGCAGCTCCTCATCGCCGGCATCGTCACCGAGGTCTGCGTCGCCTTCCCCGCCCTCTCCGCCCGCGAGGAGGGTTACGAGGTCTTCGTCTGCACCGACGCCTCGGGCACCTTCAACAAGACCACCCGCGACGCCGCCTGGTCGCGCATGGAACAGGCCGGCTGCCAACTCATGACCTGGTTCGGCGTCGCCTGCGAATTGCATCGCGACTGGCGCAACGACATCGAGGGACTCGGCACCCTCTTCTCGAACCACCTGCCGAGCTACCGCTGCCTGATCCACAGCTACCTCGCCGGCCAAAAATCCGCCGCCCAGTGACTCGTCGCCGCCGGGGGCAGACGAGTTGCCCCCGGCGAACCCAAAAATAGTCTGTTAAGTTGGGTCCTCTGGCGGAGATAACTGGGTGGACTCATGCCGACCCGTCGCCTCCACCCGTTTCTCCTGCTCCTGCCCGCCGCCGCATTCGCCGCGCCGGTCGATTTCGTCCGCGAGGTGCGCCCGATCTTCGAGCAGCACTGCTACGACTGCCACAGCGACGCGAAACAGAAGTCCGGCCTGCGTCTCGACATCAAATCGGAGGCCCTCAAGGGCGGCGACAACCACGGTCCGGACATTGTCCCCGGCAAGGCCAAGGACAGCCCGCTGATCCACTTTCTCACCAGCGACGACGAGGACGAACTCATGCCGCCCGACGGCCGCCTTTCGGCCGCCGAGATCGCCACCCTGACCCGCTGGATCGACGAGGGTGCGTCCTGGCCGGACGGGATTGACACCGCCAAGCTTGAGGATCGCACGGATCACTGGGCGTTCAAGCCGCTCCCGAAAGATCTCAAATCTCAGATTTCAGATCGCAGATCGATCGACGCGTTCATCGATGCCAAACTCGCCGAACAAGGGTTGCATCGGGCGCCGCCCGCTGATCCGGCCACGCTGATTCGCCGGCTCAGCCTCGATCTGACCGGCCTGCCGCCGACTCCGGAAGAGGTGGCGCGCTTCGTCGCCGAGTGCGGCGGCGCGGTGCAGGAGGCGCCCCTGCAGCGCCTCGTCGACCGCCTGCTCGCCTCGCCGCACTACGGCGAACGCTGGGCCCAGCACTGGCTTGATGTCGTGCGCTACGCCGACACCCACGGCTTCGAGGTCAACACCGAGCGACCCAATGCCTGGCCGTACCGCGACTACGTCATCCAAGCCCTCAACGCCGACCTGCCCTACGACCAGTTCATCCGCCACCAGATCGCCGGCGATCTTCCATCTCCCATCTCCGATCTTCCATCTTCCATTCACCCCGAGGCCGCCACCGGGTTTCTGGTCACGGCCTCGGTCCTCCTGCCCGGCCAGATCGGCAAGGACGCGCCCTCGATGCGCCTGGCACGCCAGGATTCGATCGACGAAATCGTCGTCAACATCGGCCAGACCTTTCTCGGCCTCAGCCTTGGCTGCGCACGCTGCCATGACCACAAGTTCGATCCAGTCAGTGCGCGCGAGTACTACGCGATGCAGGCCTTTGTCGCCGGGGTCGAGTACGCCGACCGCCCCCTGCGTTCGCCCGAAGCCGTGGCCCGCGAACGCGAGACCACGAAGTTGCAACAGCAGGTCGTCGATCTCGACCGCCGGCTCATGCAGTTCGTGCCGCTGGCGCGCCCCGGCAGCCGCACCCGCGTCACCGACCCCGCCCGCAACGAGGAAGTCTTCCCACCGACGCAGGCCCGCTTGGTGCGCTTCAGCATCCACGACGCCAACCTCCATCCCAAACTCGGCCTGATCGAGCCCTGCCTCGACGAGTTCGAGATCTTCTCGGCCGGTGTCAATGTCGCACCGCAGGCCAAAGTCCGCGCCTCCGGCAGCCGCAGCTCGGCCAAGCACCGGCTCGAACACCTCAACGATGGTCGCCACGGCAATGACCGCAGTTGGATGAGCGATCAAAAAGGCCGCGGCTGGGTCGAGTTCGAACTGCCGGAACCGCGCCGCATCGACCGCATCGTCTGGAGCCGCGATCGCGAGGGCCGTTTTCAGGATCGCCTCGCCACCGCCTTCACCCTCGAGGCCGGCCTGGAACGCGACGCCCTGCGCGTACTCAGCGAGGCGCGGCCGCCGCGACCGACCGTGCACTGGAAGCTGAGCACCGACCGCTTCACACCGGTGCCAGCGCGACGCCTGCGCTTCACCGTGCTCGCCACCAATGGGTTGTCGCCCTGCCTCGACGAACTCGAAGTCTTCGACACCCGCGGCCGCAACGTCGCACGCAAGGCGAAGGTGACGACCTCGGGCAACATCCTCGTGCCCGACCGCCACGATCCCGCCTACGTGAACGATGGCCTCTTCGGCAACAGCCGCAGTTGGCTCGGCAACGAGGACGGTCGCGGCTGGGTGGAACTCGAATTCCCCGAAACCACCGAGATCAACCGTGTCGTCTGGAGCCGCGACCGCGAAGGCCAACTCGAGGATCGCATGCCCACGGAATACCGTATTGAGACCGCACTGCACGCCAAGGACTGGCGGCTGGTGGCCGACTCGACCGACCGACGTCCCTTCGTCGCCGGCACCGCTCTGGACCCGGTGTTCAGCGCCGCCGGCCTGCCGCCGGAGGAAGCGCGTCAGGCCGAGGCCCTGCTCGCTGAGAAACGCGGGCTCGAAGCACGGATGGCGTCGGCCGAACAGGGCCAGCTCGTCTTTGCCGGCAAGTTCCGCACGCCCGACGAAATCCGCGTGCTCAACCGTGGCGACCCCGAACAGCCGAAGGAACGGGTCGCCCCCGCCGTGCCCGCCGCCCTCGGCAAACTGGAGCTCGCCGCCAACACCCCCGAGCCGCAGCGACGCCAGACCCTGGCCGAATGGATCGCCAGCCCCACGAATCCGCTCACCGCGCGCGTCATGGTCAACCGCGTCTGGCAGGGCCACTTCGGCACCGGCCTGGTCGAGACGCCAAGCGACTTCGGTCGCAGCGGCATGAAGCCTTCGCACCCGGAACTGCTCGACTGGCTCGCCGCCGAGTTCATCCGCGGCGGTTGGAGCTTGAAGCACCTGCACCGGCTCATCGTGATGAGCGACACCTACCGGCAAAGCAGCCGCATTGAGCAGAGGGCGCAGAGCCAAGAGTCGATCCTCCGTCCCGGCCTTACCCCGACCTCCGCTCCAAGCCCTTGGCTCATCGATGCCGACAACCGCCTGCTCTGGCGCTTCCCCGCACGCCGGCTGGAAGCCGAGGCGATTCGCGACAGCATGCTCGCAGTGAGCGGTCGCCTCAACCCGGCGATGTTCGGCCGCGGCTACGACCTCTTTGACAAGCGCGGCGGTCTCAGCGGTTTCAAGCCGGTGGAAACCTTCACGCCAGTGAATGAGCGGCGCATGATTTACGCGCACAAGGTGCGGCGCGAGAGCGAGGCCGTGTTCGGCGCCTTCGACTGTCCCGACGCCGGCCAGAGCACGGCCCGCCGTGTGCAAAGCACGACACCGATCCAGGCACTCAACCTGTTCAACAGTCGCTTCACCCTCGCCCAGGCCGAAGCCCTCGCCACCCGCCTGCAGCGCGAGGTCGGCGCCGATCCGAAGCGCCAGATCGGGCGCGCCTACCAGCTCGCGCTGGGCCGACCGCCCACCGACGAGGAAGTACGTGAAGCTGAACCCGTCGTGCGCCTCCACGGCACCGCCGTACTCGCCCGCGCCCTGTTCAACTCCAGCGAGTTTTTGTTCCTGCCCTGATCCCGCCCGGACCGCCATGCCGCCCAACCCCGAACACCTCTCCACCGCCGGCCGACTGCTGCTCGACCGCCGACGCTTCCTCAGCGGCAGTGCCACCACGCTCGGTTCGCTCGCCTTCGCCGACCTGCTCGGCCGCGACGGCCTGCTGGCCGCACCCGTGATCGTTCCGGCACGGCCCTATGCGGCGCGACAGCCGCATTTTCCGGCGAAGGCCAAAAACGTTCTGGTGATCTTCTGCGCCGGCGCGGTCAGCCAGCTCGAAACCTGGGATTACAAACCGGAACTCATCCAGTGGGACAACAAGCCGCTGCCCGGCGGACCGGCCGTCACCTTCCAAGGGCCCGCCGGCAACCTGGCGCGGCCACAGTACAACTTCCGACCCCGCGGTCGCACCGGCAAGTGGGTCAGCGACATGATCCCGCATCTGGCGGAGCTCACGGACGACCTCGCCTTCATCCACTCGCTCACCAGCAAGTCGAACACCCATGGCCCGGCGGAGAATTTTTTGTCCACCGGCTTCGTGCTCGACGGCTTTCCCTCGCTCGGCGCCTGGACCACGTACGCGCTCGGCAGCGAAAGCGAGGAACTGCCGGCCTACGTCGCCATCCCCGACCCGCGCGGCGTGCCGCAGAACGGTTCCAACAACTGGGGTCCGGGTTTCCTGCCCGCCGCCTTCCAGGGCACGACGATGAGTTCCAAGGATCCGGTGCGCCACCTCGCCGCACCCGGCGTTTCTGCAGCGGCCGACGGTGCCGCGCGCTCCCTGCTGCAGCGCATGAACGCCCGCCACCTGGAAGCGAACCCGGGCGACGCCCGGCTGGCGGCGCGCATCGCCAGCTACGAACTCGCCGCGCGCATGCAGCTCAGCGTGCCGGAGATCGCCGACCTGTCGACCGAACCCGCGCACGTGCTGAAGCTGTATGGCGCCGACGACACCCAGAATCCGGACAAGGCCGCCTTTGCCCGCAATTGCATCCTCGCCCGCCGTCTCATCGAGCGCGGGGTCCGCTTCGTGCAGCTTTTCAACGGCGCCTACGCCAGCGGCGGCAAGCTCAACTGGGACGGCCACAACGCCCTCAAGGAGCAGTACGACGTGCACGCGCAGATCCTCGACCAGCCCGCCGCGGCCCTGATCCGCGACCTGCGCCAGCGCGGCCTGCTCGAGGACACCCTCGTCGTCTGGTGCACCGAGTTCGGTCGCATGCCCTTCTTCCAAAAGGGCTCCAAGGGCCGCGATCACAATCCCGACGGCTTCACCTGCTGGCTCACCGGCGCCGGCGTCAAACCCGGCGTCAGCCACGGCGAGACCGATGAACTCGGCCAGCGCGCGGTCAAGGACGTGCATCCGCTCTACGACTTCAACGCCACCCTGCTGCACCTCGCCGGCCTCGATCACGAACGCCTCACCTTCGAGCACAACGGCATTCAGCGACGGCTCACCAACGTCGAGGGCCATCTCATTCGCGAGGTGCTGGCCTGAACCCGCACCGAGGGTCAAGAATGCGCATGCCAAATCGAGAATCGGCAGGCGCGCGACGTTGACAGGTCCCTGCCACGGGTGTGCCGTCCGCCGCACCCCAACCTGCCGTCGCCCCGCCATGAAACGCCTCCTTCTCTGCCTGCTGCCCGCCGCCCGCCTGTTCGCCGCCGATCCCGCGGTCATCACCACCGAATTCATCTACGACACCGGCCCCTACCCGCAGATCCATGCGACGACGATCGCGGAAACACCGGCGGGCTTGGTCGCCGCCTGGTTCGGCGGCACCCGCGAAAAGGATCCGGATGTCGGCATCTGGGTCTCGCGCCAGGTCAAGGGAAAGTGGACGGAAAGCGTCGAGGTCGCCAACGGCATCCAGCACAC
>CAZSBO010000127.1:0-6227 GCA_964605265.1 uncultured Prosthecobacter sp. | reverse complement strand
AAGGGCGACAAGGAAACCTGGACCGTGCACTTCGAGCGCACCCACGACTTCGGCCGCACCTGGGAGCGCACGCCGCCTCTGCACGACGGCAAGGAAATCCAGGCCATCCAGCCCAGCCTGCTTTTCCTCGGTGGCAACCAGCTGCTCGCCCTAGGTCGCTCACGCCAGGATCGTGTCTTTGAAATCCTCAGCCAGGACGGTGGCAAGACCTGGGGTGAAATCCAACTCGGCAGCCTGCCCAACAACAACAGCGGCACCGATGCCGTGACGCTCGCCGACGGCAGTCACCTGATTGTCTACAATCACATCGGCGGCACGCCGGGCAAGTGGGGCGGCAAGCGCAGCCCGCTCAACCTCGCCGCCTCCAAGGACGGCCGCACCTGGCAGGCCGCGCTGGTGCTGGAAAACGAGCCCGGCGAGTACAGCTACCCGGCCATCATCCAGACGAAGGACGGCCTCGTCCACCTGACCTACACCTGGAAACGCCAGAAGGTGAAGCACGTCGTCGTCGACCCGGCCAAGCTGACGCTCAAGCCCATCGTCGATGGCCAGTGGCCCCAGTAACGTACTCCCGCGCTTCAGCGCGCCCTCACCCAGCCACACCCCTGCGAGCTGAAGCTCGGAAGTACCCTGTCCGCCGCCCATACCGTCATGCCTCGCTTTGCCGCCTTCCTTACCCTGGCCCTTCTCTGCGGCCAGAGCCTCGCTCAGGACATCGTCGTCTATGGTGGCACCCCGGGCGGCCTCGCGTCCGCCATCGCCGCGGCGCGGATGGGCCGGCAGGTGACGCTCGTCGAAGCCAACCCCCACCTCGGCGGCATGACGACGAGCGGACTGGGCAAGAGCGACATCGAGAACCGCGCCATGATCGGCGGCCTGTTCAAGGAGTTCGTCGCCGGCGTGCATGCCCACTACCTCAGCCAATACGGTCCCCAGCACGAAAACACCCGGCTCTGCCAGGACGGCTACTACGCCGAACCCCACGTGGCGGAAAAAGTCTTCGAGGCGATGATCGCTCGGGAATCCAACCTCACGGTGCTGAAAGGCTGGCGACTCAAGTCAGCCCGGGTGAGCCAGGAAAAACTGACCGGCATCACAATTCTCCAGCGGGAAACCGGCGAGGAACAAACGCTGCAGGCCGGCATCTTCATCGACGCCACCTATGAAGGCGATCTCTTTGCCGCCGCCGGCGCCCGGTTCCGGCTCGGCCGCGAAGCGCGCGCGGCCTTCGATGAACCGCACGCGGGTGTCGTTTATTTCGATTACCAAACCCATGAGTTCCTGCCCGGCAGCACCGGCGAGGGCGACGATCGCCTGCCGGCCTACACCTACCGCCTGTGCCTGACCCGGGATCCGCGCAACGCCGTGCCATTGACCGAACCGCCGCCAGGATACGACCGCACCGACTACCTCGGCTACTTCGACGACCTGCGCGCGGGCCGCCTCGCCGGCCCCAAGGTCTTCAAGCCCGGCCGCGGCTACAATCCGAAGCACTTCGACACGCTCGTGCGCGCGCTTTCGGTCGCCGACCTGCCGAACCTAAAGTTTGATGTCAACATCAATCCGCGCCCGCTCGGCTTCCCCTTCCCCGAGGAGAACCGAGGCTACATCGAGGGCGACGAGATCACGCGCGAGCGCATCCGGCAACGCCATCGCAGCCTGGTCCTCGGCCTGCTCTGGTTCCTGCAGAACGATCCCGAGGTGCCGGCGGCCCACCGCGCACTCGCCAACGAGATGCACCTGCCGCGCGACGAGTTCACCGACAACGCCCATTTCCCCTGGCAGCTCTACGTGCGCGAGGGACGCCGCCTCATCGGCGAATACACGCTCACCCAGCATGACATCACCGGCAAGGGCCAGGCCCCCAAGCACCATTCGGACAGCATCGCTGTCGGTGAGTTCCCCATCGACAGCTTCCCGGTGCGCAAGCGCCAGCCCGGCGACACCCTCGTGCTGGAAGGTTACCTTGGCATGCTCGATTACATCACGCGGCCCTACGAGATCCCCTACCGCATTCTGGTCCCGGAAAAAATTGAGGGGCTGCTGGTTCCGGTAGCCGCAAGCACCACGCACGTGGCCTTCTCCAGCATCCGCATGGAGCCCACCTGGATGGCCCTCGGCCAGGCTGCCGGCGTCGCCGCCCACCTGGCACTGCATCACGGTGTTGCACCACGCCAGGTGCCCCTCACGGAATTGCAGTCGCGACTGATCGATCAGGGCCAGGTGATCCGCCATTCCACGCCCTGACGCGCACGCCACTCCTTGCTTCCCCCGCCATGAAAGCCCTCCTGTTGCTACCCTTCCTGCTGGCCAGTACCGCCGTCGCAGACTCGCCCGTCATGCTCGCCGGCCCCTGGCTGCCAGCGGATCCGCACCAGCTCGATTTCACCGCCCTGCCCAAGCTGCCGAGCCAGCACGCCATCATCAGCAATGTCAGTGCCTCCGGCGGCTTGCCAGACCGACTCGATCACCAAAAGGGCGGCGTCAACCAGCACAACTACCTCGTCCACCATGACGGCCAATTCTGGGCCATGTGGAGCGACGGCCCCGGCATCGAGGACCGGGTCGGCCAACGGGTCAAGTATGCCACCAGCCCCGATGGCCTGAGCTGGAGCGAACCGCAGTTCCTCACGCCGGTGCCTACGAACTCCGGCCCAGATTCGCCCCACTACGGCACCCGCACCAACAAGGGCCTGCGCTGGATCGCCCGCGGCTTCTGGAAGCGCGAGGGCGAACTGCTCGCCCTTGCCTCGCTCGACGAGGCCGCCGGTTTCTTCGGTCCGAGTCTGCAACTGCGCGCCTTTCGCTTCCAGCAGGGCACCTGGACCGACGCCGGTCTCGTCTGCGACGATGCCATCAACAACTTCCCGCCGCTGAAGCTGCCGACCGGCGACTGGATGCTGTCGCGCCGCCGCCACGACTACAAGACCAGCGGCGTGCACTTCCTCATCGGCGGCGTCAAGGCGCTCGACGACTGGCAGTCCTTCCCCGTCCTGGGCAGCGCCTCGGAACTCACCGCCGAGGAACCCGACTGGTGGATCCTGCCCGACCAACGCCTCGCCGCCGTCTTCCGCGACAACCGCCGCAGCGGCTTCCTGTTCCGCTCGATCTCGACCGACCACGGCCGCAGCTGGAGCCTGCCGGTGAAAACCAACTTCCCCGATGCCACCTCCAAGGTCTGCGGCCTGCGCCTGCGCGACGGTCGCTACGTGCTGGTTTCCAACTCGAACCCGAAAAAGCGCGACCCGCTGACGCTGGCCGTCAGCGACGACGGTCTCGTGTTCGACAAGCTGCTCCATCTCGTCGGTGGCCGTCACATCGACTACCCGCACGTCATCGAGCATGGCGACAGCCTCTTCATCGCCTTCGCCGGCGGCAAGCAGACGGTCGAGGTGCTGAAGGTCAAGCTCAGCGATGTGGCGGCGGTGAAGATGCCCGGCCAACCGCTGCAGATCCACAAGGCCAAGTAGACCTGCGTCCGACCAGCAAACAGGAGGCCCGCTTGGCCGGCACTATCTTGGTTCGGTCTTCAAGTAGGGCGACAACGCCTCAAAGCGGAAGTCGATCTCGGCGATCTCATCGGCCGTCAGCTTCAGCTCGGAGAAGATGGGCTTCTCCGGAATGCTTCGATTGGGGCCGTATTGGCGGGAGATCAGATTTTTGAAGACCCCGCGCTTCTTCCACAGGTAAAGCTGGAAGCCACGCAGGTCACCCCCGGGCAGGTGCTGGCCCAGATTGAAGAGCAGCAGCAGCTTCGCGTAAATGTCGCGCACAGCGCCGGGGTCCTTGCCGCTCTCCATGAGATTCCAGAGGTGGGTCAGCACATCGGCGTAAACAGCGCGCTCGGTGATGAGGCCCTCGGTGCCGAGGTGCGATTCGAAAAGCCAGCCATGCGCGCCACGGGCGCTGAAGACGCGACGGATCACCGGTTTTGCCGCACACAGCTCACGCGTGCGGGCGATGACCGGCGCGGCTTCCTCCTTGATGTATCCGAAGTGCGGAAACTCCCTGGCCAACTCAACCATGAGCTTCACGGATGGCACCGGGCCCTTGTAACTCACCCCGCCAGTTGTCTGCAGAATGACAGGCCGTTTCGCCACCCTGGCCAGTTCGCTCCAGTACTGCCGCATGTCGTCCTCGGTGCGGCCCGTGTCGGGTGGCCGCGAGATGATCGCCGCCGGCGCCAGCTTTTCAGCATGCCGCGCATAGGTGAGCATCTCCTCCGTGTCGCGCCCCTGCACGCCCAGGCAGAGGGCGGTCTTCAGCCCCCTCGAGGTCTCGGCCAGCACCTCCATGCCACGCAGTTTTTCGTCCATGGTCAACAGGTCCACGCTGTCGCCCGATTGCGGCCAGATCATGCCGGGGCAGCCACCCCAGTCCACAAACCGTGCCTGCTCCGCGAGCACCTCGTAATCCACCGCCCCCGCTTCCGTGAACGGCGTGGAGAGAATGGGGAACGGTCCGCGAACCCGCGAATCCGCTTCAGTTGCGCGCAATCGGTTACCCGTCCAAGCGACGGAGGCCCCGGAAAGGGCGATGCCGATGAGTTGGCGTCGTGTGAGGTGCTGTTTCATGAGGTCCGTCCGATGAGATGCATACGTGCGGCCCCTTGAAACCTGTCTGAGCGACCGATGATGGATTCCCTTCTGGCGTTTTTTCCACCATGCCCCTACCCTGATCCTCTCACCCCCTTTCCAGAACCATGAAAACCCCGAAAGCCAACCCCACCTCCCGCCGCCGTTTCGTCCAGCAATCCGTCGCTGCCGGCCTCGGCTTCAACTTTCTGCCCGCCTACCTGACGAGCGCACGCGCAGCGGACAATCCGAAGCTGCCGCCGAGCCGACGCCTCAATCTCGGCTGCATCGGCGTCGGCGGCCGGGCCGGCAGTGTGATTCCCGGCCTGACCGCCGGCGGCATGGCCACCCCGGTGGCCTTTGTCGATGTGGATTTCGTCACCGCCCGGGGCCTGGAAAAAAACCTGAAGGCCTTCCCGGACGTCAAGCGCTTCCATGATTTCCGCGAGATGTTCGACCAGATGGGCGACGACATCGACGCCGTCAGCGTCGTCACGCCCGACCACACCCATTTCACCGCCGCGATCCATGCCATGGCCCGCGGCAAGCATGTCTATGTCGAAAAGCCGCTGACCCACACCTTCGAGGAGGCGGCGATCCTCATGCGCGCGGAAAAGAAGTTCAAGGTGGTGACGCAGATGGGCAACCAGGGCCACACCTCCGCCGGCGCGGAGCAGTTCAAGCAGATGCTCGCCGCCGGTGTCGTCGATGACATCGTCAAGATCGAAGCCTGGAAATCGCCCTCGCTGTGGTTCATGAACGCCGCGGAACGCATCCAGGGCTACCCGCCGGCCGAGCCCATGCCCGAGTCCCTGAAGAGCTGGGACCTCTGGTGCGGGCCGCAGGAGATGAAACCCTTCAGCAAGATGTACCATGCCTTCAACTGGCGCGGCTTTCACCTCTATGGCGGCGGCATGTTCGGCGACTGGGGCGCGCACATCATCGATTTCGTCCATCATCACCTGCAACTCGGCCTGCCGACGCGCATCACACCGCTGGCGCTCGCCGATTACAACCGGGTGAGCTACCCGCTGAGTTCGGACATCCGTTTCGAGTTCCCGGCCCGCAGTGAAAAAATGCCTGCCGTCGAGCTGCGCTGGAAGGCCGGTGGCGACATCCAGATCGAAATCGGCGAGCAATTCGGCGACCCCGGCGCGGATGGCAAAACCTTCATCCCCAACCCCGGCGCCACCGGCTCCCTGCTGCACCGCAAGCAGGGCGACTACCTGGTCCAGCGAGGTTCCCATGACCGCCATTCGCTCGTCTATCCGCGCACCAAGATGCTCGAGTTCAAGGACGCCATGGCGTTGAACCCGCCGAAACACAACCACTTCGAAAGCTTCGTCCACGCCTGCATGGGCGAAGGCAAAACGGAGTCGCCCTTCGAGGTCTCAGGTCTGCTCACCCAGGTTCTGAATCTGGGCACCATCGCCGAGTTCCTGAACGTCGATCTGCAGTTCGATCCGAAGACCCAGCGTTTCATCGGCAACGACGAAGCCAACGCCCGCCTCGCCGGCCCGGCCCCGCGCGCCGAATGGGCCGATTGCTACAAGCTGGCCTGAGCCTCGTGCCAAGCCCTGACCGTTCGGTGCCCGCTAGCCCTTCGCGGCCGGCGGGACCGAAACCTCCCCTTTTGCGCTCCTTGCGTTCCTT